>CAZSOV010000060.1:0-31142 GCA_964608505.1 uncultured Verrucomicrobiota bacterium | reverse complement strand
CCGTCGCGCAGACGCTATGGCGGGGAGCCGGTCGCGGGCCCCCATCGACTTTGTCCATCGCCCCGCGCGCCGCGCGCCCTGTGCCCGAGATGGTGATTGTCGACCGGCCCGCGCCTGATACCCTCTCCGGATCGGTGCGCGGCGAGCCCCACTCCGTCCGCCGCACCCCGGTCCCCAACGTTTATTCCAGACGCGCAACTATGATTCGTTCCTCCGAGCCCCAGGCCGACGTGGCTTCCTCCCCCGCCTCCGTACCCGGCGCCCCCGCGGGTGCCTCCCCGCAGTCCAAACCCAAGTATCCCGGCCTCCGCGTCACCTGCAACGGCAACCAACTGGTCGCCCAATGGGTCGAAACCCGCATCACGGAGGGCGGCGTCTTCTATCCCATCACCCCCTCCACCGAAGGCGGCGAGCTCTATCAGCAGTCCTACGCCCAGGGTGAGCTCAACGTCTGGGGCCACGCCAAGGTCGCCGTCGAAACGGAGGGCGAACATGCCGCCCAGGGCGGCGCCACCGCCTTCGCCGTCACCGGACGCCGCACGGTCAATTTCACCTCCGGCCAGGGCATCGTCTACGCCGCCGAACAGTACTACCACGCGCCCGGCAAGCTCTCGACCATGGTCCTCGAGATCGGCGCCCGCGCCCTCACCAAGCACGCCCTCAACGTCCATTGCGGCCACGACGACTTCTACGCCGCCCTCGACACCGGCTGGACGATGCTCATGTCGTGCGATGCCCAGCAGGCCGCCGACCAGGCCATCATCCTCCGCAAGGTCAACGAGCTCTCCCTCAACCCGGGCATGAACATTCAGGACGGCATGCTCACCACCCACTCCGAGCGCATGTACCTCGCGCCCGAGGCCGAGCTCCTCCGCGAATTCCTCGGTGCCCCCGACGATCTCGTCGACTGCCCCACCCCCGCCCAGCGCGAACTGTTCGGACCCCGCCGCCGCCGCGTCCCGGTCATGATGGACCCCCGCAACCCCATTCTCCTCGGTCCCGTCCAGAACCAGGAACACCACATGAACGGCGTCGTGGCGCGCCGCAACAACTTCAACGAGCCCATCCTCGGCATGCTCGAACAGGCCTATGCCGAGTTCGGACGCCTCACCGGACGCCACTACGGACTCCTCTCCCAGTACCGCACCGAGGACGCCGATACGGTCTTCGTCTCGCTCGGCTGCGCCTACGACAATATCAACGCCGCCTGCGACTATCTCCGCGACCAGCGCAACGCCCGCGTCGGCTCCATCCACGTCAACGTCATCCGCCCCTTCCCCGAAGCCGCCGGCATCGAGGCCCTCCGCGGCAAGAAGAACGTCATCATCCTCGAGCGTACCGACGAAGGCCTCGCCGGTGACAACCCCCTCGCCCGCGACATCCGCGTCGCCCTCGGCAAGGCCCACGAGGCCGTCCGCTTCGGCGGCGCCCTCCCCGCCCTCCGCCCCGACGAAACCCCCCGGCTCTTCCGCGGCGCCTACGGCATCGGCTCCCGCGACTTCCGCCCCGAACACGTGCTCGGCGCCTACGAATTCGCCATCGGCCAGACCCGCCGCAAGGACGGACGCTCCTCCGCCGACGGCGAGACCTTCATGGTGCTCGGCGTCGACCATCCCTACGCCGCCATTTCCAAGGACACCCCGTCCCTCCTCCCCGAGAACGCCATCGCCGTCCGGTTCCACTCCATCGGCGGCTGGGGCATGATCACCACCGGCAAGAACCTCGGCTCCATCATCGGCGACATCGGCAAGTATCTGGCCGAACTCCACCCCACCTACGACGCCGACGGCCTCCTCGAGGACAAGCTCAGCGTCATGGCCAACCCGAAATACGGGTCGGAGAAGAAGGGCGCCCCCACCAATTACTACCTCGTCGTCGCCCCCGAACGCGTCCGCGTCAACTGCGAGCTCAATCACGTCGACGTCGTCCTCTGCTGCGATCCCAAGGCCTTCACCCACACCAATCCCCTCGAGGGCATCAACAAGGGCGGGTGCCTGGTCTGGGAATCCTCCGACTCCCCCGAGGCCGCCTGGCAGCGCATTCCCGAGCGCCACCGGAAATTCGTCCGCGAAAACAACATCCGCATCTTCATCCTGCCCGGCTTCGAGATCGCCCGCGCCGCCACCGACCGGCCCGACCTCCAGCTCCGCATGCAGGGCAACTCCTTCCTCGGCGCCTTCTTCCGCGTCAGCACCTTCCTCAAGACCTACGGCATCGAGGAGGAACAGTTCCATGCCCTCGTCCGCAAACAGTACGAAAAGAAGTTCGGTCGCTTCGGCGAGGCCGTCGTCACCTCCAACATGACCGTCATGACCGAGGGCTTCCGTCGCGTGCAGGAAATCCGCTACGGCGACCTCGCCGAGCCGGACCGTTCCTCCATGCGCAACGCCCCCGTCCGCCCCCTCTCGCCCCCCGACCTCCTCCCCACCGCCGGCTGTGGCTCCATCACCGCCGGTCTCCCCCGCCCCGCCGGGCAGACCCGCGCCCCGTTCCAGACCCTCGCCAAGTTCGACGGCGAGTTCCGGGCCGGCCTCGGCTACCACCAACCCGCCGGCGCCTTCGCCTCCCTCGGCGTCATGGGCTCCGGCACCGGCGCCACCCAGTCCAAGTACGTCGCGCGCCGCGAAACCCCCGTCTACATCGCCGAGAACTGCACCCAGTGCATGGAGTGCATCACGGCCTGCCCCGACACGGCCCTGCCCAACACGGCCCAGGACATGGCCACCGTCCTCCGCACCGCCGCCCTCCACTACGTGCAGGACCCGGGGGATCGCAAAAAACTCATCGAGGAACTTCCCGCCCTTGAGTCCCGCGCCCGCACCCGCATGAACGAGGCGGTCAAGAAACGCGAAAAAGTCCCCTTCAAGGACATCGTCCGCGACGAGGTCTCCCGCCTCGCCCCCGTCGGCGAACCCGCCCGGAACCAGTTCGTCGCCATCATCGATCAACTCCCCATCGCGTACTCCAACGTCCCCGCCATCTTCCGTTCCCTCGAACAGAAGACCCCCGGCGCCGGCGGCCTCTTCTCCATCTTCGTCAGCGATCTCTGCAAGGGGTGCGGCGAATGCGTCCAGGTCTGCGGCGATCATGATGCCCTCCGCATGACCCGCGAAACCGAGGACCTCAACGCCCAGCTCACCACGGCCCAGATCTTCTCCCGGCTCCTCCCCGACACCCCGCAGAAGTTCCTCGGTCTCTACAACGACGGCGCGGCCGCCACCTCCCGCGAGGCCGCCCTCCGCAACCATCTCATGGTCCGCCGGAACTACGAGGCCCTCGTGTCCGGCGACGGCGCCTGCGCCGGTTGCGGCGAAAAGAGCGTCCTCCGCGCCATCGCTTCCGTCACCGAGGCCTACATGCGCCCCCTCTACCACCAGAAGGCCGACCGCCTCGTCGCCAAGGCCGACCGCCTCGCCGCCGAGGGCGCCCGGAAACTCGCCGACCTCCGCGAACGCGATGCCGCCGAGTACGCCCGCTACCGCCGCCTCTTCATCCACGTCGTCATGGGCCTCGGCGGCGAGAACGACGCCGACACCACCGGGCGCATCGCCGCCTACGAGGCCAGCCACGGCACCATCGACGACGCGCAGATCATCGACGGCCTCGCCGCCGTGCTCCGCCGCGACGCCTTCGATCACCGCGATCTCCAGGCCGTCGACGGACGCCGCGCCAACGGCATGTCCGTCATGATGATGGGCGCCTCCACCGGCTGTAATACCGTCTACGGTTCCACCCCGCCGTCCAATCCCCATCCCTATCCGTGGATGAACTCGCTGTTCCAGGATGGCGCGACCATCTCCTGGCTCATGGCCGAATCCGTCATCCTCGGCCATTCCCGTCGCTCGGTCGTTCCCGAACGCCTGGCCGACGCCCTGCTCGACCGCGCCTCCGGGGTCTGCACCGAGGCCGACGTCTTCGTCTTCACGCACTTCGACGACAGCCTCATGACGGAGCAGGAAATCCGCGAACTGCCCAAGGTCTGGGTGGTCGGCGGCGACGGAGCCCTCGGCGACATCGGGTTCCAGAACGTCTCCAAGGTGATCCTCCAGAACCGCCCGAACGTGAAGATGCTCATGCTCGACACCCAGGTGTACTCCAACACCGGCGGGCAGAACTCCGACTCCTCCACGATGCTCGGCGGTTACGACATGAACCAGTTTGGCGTCGCCTCCCAGGGCAAGCTGATCGAGAAGAAGAACGTTGCCGAGGCCTTCACCAGCGGCCATGGCTCGCCCTTCGTCGCCCAGGTCTCCATGGCCAACTCCGCCAAGCTCTACAAGGCCATCCTCGACGGCCTGGAGTACCGTGGCACCGCCTTCTTCCAGTGCTACACCACCTGCCAGCCCGAGCACGCCGTCGGCGATGACATGTCCGCCGAGCAGGCCAAGCTGGTCCGCGACGGACGCGGCATGCCCGAGTTCGTCTACAACCCCACCCGGGGCGAAACCTCCCAGGAATCCTTCGACCTCAAGGGCAATCCCAGCGTCGACCGCGACTGGTGGCGCACCAAGTACGCGACCACCGGCGAGGAATTCGACTTCACCGTCGCCCACTGGGCCGTCACCGAGGGCCGCTTCCGCAAACACGTCAAGGTCATCAAGCCCGAGGAGGCCGCCAAACTTCCGAAGTACGAGGACCTCCTCCAGCTCATCTCCCAGGACGACGTCATCCGCCGCCGCGTCTTCGATCCCACTCACCGCAGCCACGTCCCCAACTTCGGCTGTTACATCAAGGCCGAGTTCGAGGGCAAACTGCAGCACTTCGCCGTGAGCCGGCAGATGGTCCTCTTCGGCATCGAACGCCGCAAAGCCTGGCGCATGCTCCAAAGCAAGGCCGGCATCGCCAACAAGGACTACGCCGCCCAGAAGGCGCTCCTCGCCAAGCTCGACGCCGGCCAGATCCCCGTCGCCGAGGTCCGCCTCCGCGCCCGCGAACTCGCCGCCGCCGAACTCGCCGCTCCCGCGGCGACCCCGGCCCCGGCCCCAGCCAAGGCCTGAACCGGCCCGCCCATCCCTCCTCCGCACCGGGCGCCCCGACCCACGGGGGCGCCCGTTTCGTTTTCCGGGACTTCCTCCGGCCCCGCCCGCGCCGGATTCAGGTCGATGCAGGCCGCGCTTGTCACGTGGCGGTGGCGAGCGTAGGAACGGCGGCGTGCCCCGCTCCCTCCCCACGCTGATCGCCCTCGTCGCGGGACTGCTCGCCCGCGAGGTTGCCGCCCAGGGCCTCCACGGCGTGACGCGCCCCACGCGGACGCTGGAGCGGCAGGCCGCAGCCCGGCAGTTCCTCGCCGCGGCGGGCCTGAGCGTCGCCGGCGGCAGTCCCGGCACCATGCCTGCCTCCAGCCCGTCCACGCTCCGTCCCCTGGCGCTCACCGGGATCGCCCCTCCCATGGTTCCGCGAACGGCCCGGCCCCTGGTGCTCGTCACGCCCTCCAAATCCACCCCCGTTTCGACCGGATTGAATCCGCCCGCCTCCGGACCCGTCGTTACTTCGAAACCCGCGACATCCGCCCACCCACGTCATGCCAACCGTTGATCCGTCACGATCCCCGAACCCGAACCGACGGCAGTTCCTGAGCCAAACCGGTACCGCCGCCGCCGCCGCCGCCGTGCTCTCCTTCCCCCATGTCCGGTCCCGCGCCGCCGAGTTGGGCGCCGGGGTTCGGGCAGGAGTGCGGGTGGGGGTCATCGGGACCGGCGGCCGCGGCTCGGCCCTGATGCAATCGGCCATCGCCAACGTGGTCGCGGTCTGCGATGTCGACTCCAGAAACTTGGCCAAGGCGTCCGCCGAGGTCGAGAAGCGGACCAAACGCGCCCCGGCGCAGTACACCGATTTCCGGCGGATGCTCGAGAGCAAGGACCTCGACGCCATCATCATCGGGACGCCGGACCACTGGCACGCGATGATGACGACGCTGGCCTGCCAGGCGGACAAGGACGTGTACTGCGAAAAGCCCCTCACCCTGACGATCCACGAGGGGCGTGTCATGACCCGGGTGGCCCGGGCGACGAAACGCATCGTCCAGACCGGCAGCCAGCAACGGTCCGACAAGAAATTCCGCACCGGGTGCGAGCTCGTCCGCAACGGGCGGCTCGGCAAACTCAAATCGGTCAGGGTCGGCCTGACCTACGTGAACTTCAATCCGACCGTCGTCCCGGACGGCGAGCCGCCGGCGGAGCTCAACTACGACCTCTGGCTCGGGCCGGCCCCGTGGCGCCCGTACAACATCAACCGCGTCCACTACAACTTCCGCTTTTTCTGGGACTACTCGGGCGGCCAGATGACCAACTGGGGCGCTCACCATCTCGACATCGCGCAGTGGGGGATGGGCATGGATGACTCCGGCCCGACCGGGATCGAGGCGACCGCGAAGTTCGATCCGGCGAAGCGCTTCGAGGTGCCGGTCGAGAGCGAGATCACGTACACCTACGGCAATGGCGTGAAGCTCTTCTGCAGCCAGGGCCCGGATCGGAAGACCGGCACCACGTTCGAGGGCGAGAAGGGCTGGATCCACGTGAACCGCGGCGTCCTCGAGGCCAGCCACGAGGATCTCCTGACGGAACCCCTGCCCGCCGACGCGACCCGCCTCTACGTCAGCCCGGACCACATGGACAACTGGTTCGAGTGCATCAAGACCCGCAAGCTGCCGATCTGCGACGTCGAGATCGGACACCGCACCTCCACCGTCTGTCACCTCGGCAGCCTCGCCATGCGCCTCGGGCGCAGGTTGAGCTGGGACCCGGCGAAGGAGGAGTTCATCGGCGACGCCGAGGCCAATGCCAAGCGGTTCTACGCCTACCGCAAACCCTGGCAGTTGCCCGACCTGGGCTGATCCCGTCAAGGCCCACCGCGGCTTGCATATCCATTTCACGCGTGGCGGCATGCGGACACGCCGGCGAGGCCGGAACCGAGCTCGTTCCATGCACCGTGACCATCCGTCCGCCGTCCGACCCCGCCTGCCCGCCCTTCTCCCGCGGATGCTGATGACCGTGCTGATCGGGATCACGCTGCCCGCGGGCGTCCCGGCCCTCGCCTCGGACGTGGCTCCGTCGGATGCGCTCGCCCGCGCCTGGCCGGCGTGGCGCGGACCGCTTGGCAACGGCGTTTCGCCGCGGGCCAACCCGCCGGTTCAATGGAGCGAAACCAACCACGTCCGGTGGAAGATCCCGCTGGCCGGCCAGGGCCATGCCTCCCCCGTGGTCTTTGGCGACCACGTCTATCTGCTTGCCGCGGTCCCCGTCGGCGAAGCGCGTAAGCCGGTCCACGATTCCGCGCCGGGAGTCCATGACAGCGTGCCCGTCACGCACGTCCACCGATTCGTCGCCCTGGCAATCCGGCGCGCGGACGGGCGGATCGCCTGGCAAACGACCCTGCGGGAGGAGTTCCCGCACGAGGGCGGTCACGAGACCGGCAGCCTGGCCTCGGCGTCGCCCGTGACGGATGGGGAAAGTCTGTTCGCCTTTCTCGGCTCGCGCGGTCTGCATGCCCTGGGCTCCGACGGCCAGCTCCGGTGGTCCCGGGATCTCGGGCGGATGAGCACGCTGCATTCCCATGGCGAGGGCAGTTCGCCGGTGGTCCATGGCGACACCCTCGTTGTCTGCTGGGATCACGAGGGGGCCTCGTTCCTCCACGCGCTCGACAAACGAACGGGCGCGCAGCGGTGGAAGGTCGCACGCGACGAGAAGACCTCGTGGGCCACGCCCCTGATCGTCGTGCACCAGGGCCGTCCACAGGTGATTTGCAGCGCGACCAAACGGGTCCGGTCCTACGACCTGGAGACCGGTGCCCTGCTCTGGGAATGCGGCGGCCTGACGGACAACGTGGTCGCCTCGCCCGTCCACGCGGACGGCCTCGTGATCGCCGGTAACAGCTATTATCGGCAGGCCATGTTCGCGGTCCGCCTGGAGGGCGCGCGGGGCGACCTCACCAACACGGACCAGGTCGTCTGGCGACTGAACCGCATGACTCCCTACGTCGCCTCGCCCCTGCTCTACGGCGACACGCTGTACTTCCTCCGGCACAACCAGAACATCCTCTCCCGCCACGCCCCCGCGACCGGCCGGCCCCGGGGGGAGCCCCTGCGGCTCGAGGCCATCGGCGATTTCATCTTCGCGTCGCCGGTGGGTGCCGCGAATCGGATCTACATCGCCGCCCGGGATGGCACGACGGTGGTCCTGGGCCATTCCCGCGAGAACCCCGTCCTGGCCGTGAACCGACTCGCCGACGCGTTCAGCGCGACGCCGGCCCCGGTCGACGACGAGTTGTACCTGCGCGGCGAGCGTTTCCTCTACTGTCTCTCGGAGCGTTGACCGCCCACCCGCGGGGCGCGGCGGGCGTCCGTCCGGCGCGTCCGTCAGAACTCCTTCACCCGCACGCCCACGAGCAATCTCGGGCGGAGCCCGCTCGGGCCGACGAAGCTTCCGGAGACCGGCGGGACGTCGGCGGGATGACGGCTGACGGCCACGACGATGTGATGGGCGCCGGTCATCTCGCCGGAGGTGCTGTCGAATCCCTTCCAGCCCGCCCCTGGCAGATACACCTCGGCCCAGGCGTGGGTGGAACCGGCGTCCAGACCGGTGGCCCCGGGTTCGTACACGTAGCCGCTGGCAAACCGGCTGGCGAGGCCGAGGGCGCGGCACGCCTCCAGGAACAGGGTCGCGAAATCCCGGCAGGAGCCGCGACCGAGCGAGACGGTTTCGCGGGGGGATTGGACGCCGGGATCATCCCGCCTCGCGTAGCTGAGGTTCGCGGGGATGAACCGGTTGATCCGGTCCAGGAGCGTGTAGGTCTGGGTCTTCCATCCGGGCTTCCAGAATTGGGAGACCCAGTCGCTCATGTAGCTCCAGTCCGCTGGGAAGCAGGGCATCTGGTAGGACACCAACTCGCCGCGCTCGCCGGGATCATACTGGAACGGATAATCCACCGCCGAGGACGCCATGAGGAAGTCGAGCGGCGTTTCGTCGAAGTGCTGCACCCGGAACTCGCTGGCCACCTCCAGGGTGTCGGAGGCCTCGGTGAAATGGACCACGCCCACCGAGTTCCCGCAGATGTCCCGATGCCAGCGGATGCGGTGCGTCGGCTGAACGCGGATCGACCAGGACTCGATGCGGAGGTCGTGCCCCTCGCGGGGTCGGATCAGGAGCTTGTGGGGCCCGAGCTGGACCGGCGTCCCGAACTCGTAGGTTGTCAGGTGCTCGATGCTCAGCCTCCTCATGACCCCACCCTTCGGCCCACGGCCCCGGCTTGGCAAGTGTTCCCGGGCACCGATTCCCGACACCGCGGCTCCCCGCCTTCCTCAGAGCCTGTTCACCGCGTCGAACATCGCCACGATGTTGGCTGGCGGGACGTCGGCCATGATGTTGTGCACCTGCTGGAAGACATAGCCGCCGCCCGGACGCCAGATCTCCATCATCCGGCGCACGTGCGCGCCCACTTCGTCGGGGGTGCCCCGGGTCAACAGGTCCCGCGTGTCGCACCCCCCGCCCCAAAACGTCAGGCGCCCGCCGAACTCCCGCTTCAACCCGGCCGGGTCCATGCCCGTGCAGGTGATCTGCACCGGATTGATCGCGTCCAGTCCCGCCTCGATCAAACCCGGCAGCAGCTCCCGCACCCCGCCGCAGCAGTGCAGCATCACCTTCAGGTGCGGCCCGAGTTCCTTCGCCCGCTTCCACATCGCCGCCTCCCGCGGCTGGAAGAACTCACGGTACATCCTCGGCGAGATCTGCGGGCCCCGCTGCATTCCCAGATCGTCGCCGAACAGCACGATGTCGAGATGCGGACCCACCGCCCCCAAGAAACGCTCCAGATTCCCCAGGTGGATCTCGACGATCCGGTCCAGAAACGCGTGCGCCCGGTCCGGGTCCCCCGCCAGCAGCATCAGGAAATTGTCGTTCCGGTAGAAGAACTGCCCCATCTCGAGCAGGTTCCCCCCGAACAACCCGATGATGGCGCGATCGGTGGACTCCCGCAGCCGCCGCGCGCCCTCCGCCAGCACCCGCGCCCCGTCCGGACCCGCCGCGAGCGGCCCCGGCGGCGACGCCACCGCGGTCCACATGCTTTCCGCGAAGGCCTCGTCGAGCCGGTCGAAATCGTCGTTTTCGGCGAACGGGTAGTACGCCTGCTCGAAGTAGATCACCCCCTCCGGCATCCGCGCGATGATTCGTCCGCTCCCGGAACGCAGCACCCATTCGCCGTCCGCCCGCTCCGGCACCGCCCACGCCGGCATCAGACACGGCGTCCCGTCGGGCAGCGTCCACTCGCCCCAATGCCGGTCCTCCAACGCAAACCCTCGTCCCAGCTCGACGGTGTCCACCTGAAACCGTTCCAGCACGTCCTCGTCGACGATGGCCAGTTGCTGCACCGGATCGTAGACGCGGATGGGTTTGGCCGGCAGCCCCAGGTGAGCGCGGAGCCGGGCGTAGGCCATCGCCATGATGCCCGACGACCGGTGCCCCGAAAAATCAACCGCCACCCGATCCGGCTCGCGATGGTCCAGCGTCGCCAGCACCCGTTCCCTCGACGTCATCATCGGGCTTCCTCCCTCGCTTCGACCACCAGTCCGCGCGCGACCACCACGGCCGCCGGGGCGCTCTCCGCGAAGCCGTCGGCACCGATGGCGTCGGCATATTCCCGGGTAATCGGGGCACCTCCGATCAGGACCTTCACCTGTTCCCGCAGTCCGGCCCGCGTCAGCGCCTCGATGGTCGTCCGCATCGCCGGCATCGTCGTCGTCAGCAACGCCGAGATCGCGACGATGCGCGCCCCGCTGCGCTGGACCGCCTCGACGAATTTCTCGGGAGTCACGTTCACCCCGAGGTCGATCACCTCGAATCCCCCCCCCTCCAGCATCGCCGCCACGAGGTTCTTTCCGATGTCATGCAGGTCCCCCTTCGCCGTGCCCACCACGACCTTGGCGACCGGACGGGCCCCGCTCCGGGCCAGGTGCGGACGCACCACCTCGAGGGAGGCCTTCATCGCGCGCGCCGACAACAACAGTTCCGGCACGAAGTAAATGCCCCCTTCGAAACGGCGCCCCACCTCGTCCATCGCGGGCACCATGGAATCGTGCACCAGGCTCAGCGGCGCCACCCCCTCGGCCAGGGCCTGCTCGGTCGTTGTCCGCGCGCCGACCGCATCCCCCGTCAAGACCGCCTCGTGTAGTGCATTCAGATCAGCCATGGCTCGCTCCGTTTCCGCGGGTTGCTCCGCCGGTCCCGGGTTGCGGGTCGACAACCACTTCGCCGGCCCGGGCTCCGTCCGATTCCCAACCGGTTCGCCCGCCGCTGTCAATGAGCCGGGTACGAACCGTCGGGTGCGAACCGTTCCACCCGCCCCACGAACTCGCTCCGATCCCGCATCCGGGCACGGAACGTGGTGGCGACCTCGCCCATCCCTTCTCGCCCTTGGACTCGCGCTACGCCTCGAAGCGCCGGCGGGCGAGCCCGACGTTCGGAGGCCCGGACGGTTTCGCGAGCAGGGCCGGCACCCGCCCCGGTGACGGACGCAGGCGCGGTTCGGGCGCCTTCACGGGGCGGATCGGTTGCGCTGGGCGCGTCGTGTTGTGCCCCGAGCGCCCCGGCGTGGTGAGAGCCACAGGACCGCCGCGCCAGCGCCCAGCAGCAGGCCGGTCGATGGTTCGGGAACCGCGAGCAGGAAGGCGCGCGGCTTGCCGTGGACATCCTCGCCCCAGCCGACGATGTCGCCCCAGACGTTGATGCCGAGGGCCTGGCTGAAGCCGGTGATTCCGATGTCGGCCAGCACCGGGGCAAGGTCGGTCATCGCGCCCGCGCGATGGACGAAGGCATGGAAGAGTTCGTTGTTGATGTAGCTGTTGCCGACGACGGTGCCGGAGTCGTTGATCGCGCTCGGCCAACTCCATGGGCCACCCAGGCCTTCCGGCGTGTGGACCACGTCGCCCGTGACGATGAAGACGCGTTCCTCGCCGGACGGCGTCGTGTAGCTGCCGACGATGTCGCCCCGTTGGTTCACGCCGCGCGCCTGGCTGGACACCCCGCCAAACGTGCCCAGATCGCTCATGACTCCGTCGCGGAAGACAAAGGCATGCTCCGGGCCCCCGGCGGTGTCGCTTCCGCCCACGACGACGCCGGCATCGTTGATGGCAATGGGCGCGCTGTAGGGGCCGCCCAGGGTGCCCAGATCGGTGAACGCCCCATTCCGGAAGGTGAACGCGCGGTCGTTCCGGACGCCGATGATCGTTCCCCCGTTGTTGATCGCGTAGGCCGAGGAGGACGCGGAGGCCGACCCGTCGAGATCGGTCATCGTCCCGTCGCCGTGACGAAAGGCATGCTGGACTCCGGCGGCGTTCAGGCTCGAACCCACCGCGACGCCGGCTTCGTTGACCGAATAGGCAATGCTCCAGTCGCCCCCAAGGGTGCCGAGGTCGAGGTTCCGGTCCCCGATCCGATAAAACGCGCGTCTCGGCCACTCCGCCCCGGCGGTACCGACAATCACACCGGACGCATTGATCGCGTAGGCGTACCCATAGCCCAAGTCGTAGGGCACGTAGCCCCCGGGGTTCGCGGCGGCGGCGCCCAGGGAGGTCGACAGGACCATGACGGCCCACGGAAACGACCCCACGGGAGGCGGAGCGGGCAGGCGTCCGGAGGCTGGACACGGGTTTGACACGCGGGATGAAGAACCCGGACGCGCCGCGCCGGCAAGTCCTCTCCTGCATCCGGCGGGTGGTCGCGCCGGGTCGACTTCCGCGGCGAGTCCGGGAAGAATCCGCCGGACCGCGCGCCGGTCCATGAACTCCATCTCCATGTCGAACTCCCCTGCCCACCTCTTCCAACCGCTGACCATCAAGGACGTCACCCTGCGCAATCGCATCGGCGTGCCGCCGATGTGCCAGTACTCGGCCGTCGACGGATTCATCAACGACTGGCACCGGGTCCATCTGGCCGGATTGGCACGGGGCGGGGCCGGACTGGTGGTGGTGGAGGCGACCGCGGTTTCGCCCGAGGGCCGGATTTCCCCGGGCTGCACCGGGCTGTGGAACGATGCCCAGGCCGAGGCCTTCGGGCCGGTGATTGCGGCCATCCGGGGCGCGGGGGCGGTGCCCGGCATCCAGATCGCCCACGCCGGTCGGAAGGCCAGCGCCAACCGGCCCTGGGAAGGCGACGATCATCTGCCGGAGGGCGATCCCCGGGGTTGGCCGACCCTCGGGCCGTCGGCGGTGGCGTTCGGGGCGAATCTCCCGCGCGTACCCCGGGAGATGACGGTGGAGGACATCGCGCGCGTGAAGTCGGACTTCGTCGCGGCCGCCATCCGGGCCCGCGACGCCGGCTTTCAGTGGCTCGAGTTGCACTTCGCGCACGGGTACCTGGCCCAGAGCTTCTTCTCGGTCCATTCGAACCACCGCCGGGACTCGTACGGGGGCAGTCTCGAGAACCGGTGCCGGTATCTCCTGGAAACCCTCGCGGCGGTGCGGGCGGTTTGGCCCGAACGCCTGCCCCTGACGGCCCGGTTCGGCGTGATCGAGTTCGACGGACGCGACGAGGAAACCCTCGCGGAATCCATCGAACTGGCCCGCGGGTTCAAACGCGGAGGGCTCGATCTGCTCAGCGTGAGCATCGGCTTCTCGACCCCCGCCGCCAAAATCCCCTGGGCCCCCGCGTTCCTCGTCCCCATCGCGGGCCGGGTGCGCCGGGAGACGGGTCTTCTGGTGGCCTCGTCGTGGGGCATCGACACGCCCCAACTCGCGGAGCAGGCGGTGGCGACCGGGCAACTGGATCAGGTGCTGGTGGGCCGGGCGCATCTGGCAAACCCGCACTGGCCCTATCGCGCCGCTCTGGAACTCGGGGTGGATCGGGCCGCCTGGACGCTCCCGGCACCCTACGCGCATTGGCTGGAGCGCTACCGCCAGGGATGACGCGGGACGCGCCCGCCGCGTTCGCCGCGTTCAACCACCTCCAGACCCGGCGACCGCGCCGACCGGGCTCCCCGGATCCACTCCGCACGCCGCCGGACCGGAAGGCACCACCCGAACCTCCGGAGCCGTGCCGACCGAGGCGCCTCGCCGTGGGGCGGCCCGATCCAGCCGGAAACCCAACCCCTCCGCGACGGCGTCGGGCAGCGAGATGACGGCCTCCGAATCCGTCGTGATGAGCCGGGCCACCTCGTCCTGACCCATGACGACCCGGAACCAGCGTTCCCGTTCGGACATGACGCGATACTGCCGTTCGTCGGCGGCACCGGACAGGAACGGGATCCGGACCACGATGGAGCTTCGCCCCTCGGCCTTGCAGCCCAGCCGATCGACGCGCCCCGTCCGTTGCTCGATGGTGCTGGGATTCCAAGCCGGGTCGTGATGGATGACGTGCCGGCACGAACGATGCAAATCCACCCCCTCGCCCATGACCTGACCGCACACCAGAATGTCCGGGAAGAATGGCGTGTTGAACGCGCGTATGAGCCGGGTGCGGGTTTCCCGCCACCCCCCAGAGCGCCGGATCCTCGCCCCGGGTCCGGATCAGGGCCTCCACCACCAACCATTCCCAGACCAGACTGGGATGCACGTCCCCGGGGTCCGGGCGGATCTCGCACTCCTGGGTCACGAACGCTCCGACGGTCATCGCCGTGAGAAAGCGGACCCGTTGCATCCGCTCGCGCACGGCGGGGACCAACTGTACCGCCAGCTGGTCCGCAATCGGGTAGAGCCCCAGCGGGTCGAGCGTTCCCTCGCTGGCGCCGGGAGGATCGTAGGCCGTCAGGAATGGGAGGACAGCGGACATCTCAAGGCGCGTGGATGCCGCGTGTCAGGACCCGCCGGTAAGCCCGCCCTGATCGAGGCGAGGAACGACGGGGCGTCGTGGTGATCTCCATCGAATACACGTCCTGCCGCCAGTAGCGGAGGTCCGGTCACGGTGCCTCCCTGACGCTGTCCGGGTATCGGCCAACCGTTCCCGACGCTCGAGCGTGCAGCCTGGAAATCCAGACGGCGGATTGACGCTTGACCGAAGTCGGACGGACGGAGCATGGGGAGCCTCATGAACGTCGTTTCCCGGTGGATTGGACGCCTGGTCGTGATTGGGCTCGGGTGGATGCTCGCGGCCCACGTGATCGCCGCCGAGCCAGCGAAGCCCCGAACGGTGACGGTGCTCGTCGCCTATGATTCCCTGGGTGGCCACACCGAGAAGATGGCCGCCGGGGTCGCCGAAGGTGCCCGAACGGTGGCGGGCGTGGAGGTGCGGGTGAAAAAGGTCGGCGACGTGACGCGCGAGGATCTGGCGGGGGCGGACGGCCTCATCCTGGGATGCCCGACGTATTACGGTTCGGTGCCGGGCCGGATGAAGGCGGTCATCGACGACTGGCCGTGGAAGCTCCGGGTGGATTTCACCGACAAGGTGGGCGGCGCGTTTTCGACGGGCGGCGGGCAGACCGGGGGCAAGGAGTTCGTGGTGCTGTCGCTCCTGATGTTCATGGTGAACAATCGCATGATCGTGGCCGGCCCGCTGTATCGGAACGAGAAGACCGGCAGCGTGTGGGCGGAAGCCGGAGCCTCCGCGATCACGGGACCGCTGGATCCCGGCGTGGGGGAGGACGACCTGCAGGGCGCCCGGCGCCTGGGGGAGCGGGTGGCAAGCCTGGCGAAACGGCTCAAACCCTGATCCGTCCGGTTCGTACGCGCCGGACGATCCCTTCAGGCCAGGGGCACGTAGGCGCCGCCGTAGTCGAGGGTTCGCAGGGTGGCCAGGAACGCCTTGATGATCTTCGGGTCCCTCATTTCGGCGGGTGCGGGCACGCCCACCAGAGCCACCTCCTGATCCTGGTAGTCGGCGATCTCCGCGTTGGAGAAGGGTGTTCCGTCGGCAGCGAGGTAACAGATGGAGTCCGGCGCCATGGCCAGGGGAAGCGCGGACTGGTCCGAATAGGCGATGAGGTTCTCGTTCGTGGTGTAGATCCGCGCCCGTTCCCCCGCGGCACCGATCAACTGCACCGTGCCGACATCCAGTCCGCCCGAGTTCGTCAGCCCGAGCTTCCCGACCTTGCCCCGGAACAGCACGCGTCCCCGGGTGAAGGCGCAGACGGCGGCCAGCACATCGCCCCCGTCCCGGCGGTTCGTCCGGATCAGGGCCCCCAACTTCTCGCAGAACGTGGTCCAACCCGGCAGCAACGTCCTCTTCGCGTCGGCACCGGTCATGGTCCAGCAGGCCATGCCAACCAGCCCGGGAAACACGCCCCCGGCGAGCATCCGATCCATCGCCTCCCCGCCCGCCGCCGCGTCGGGCGCCCGAAGCTGGATGTCCAGGTCGTGGTCGGCGAGGTGGATCGGCGAGATGGGCAGGCCGGCGGCCGCAAAGGTGCATTGCGTCAGCTTGGGCACGGACCGGGGGGCCGCCGTGCCGTCGAGAGTCGGCAGCCCAAACGCCTGGGCGACCAGCATCGGAATGAACGTATCCGCGGCGCCCAGTTCGACGGGCAGCACGTATTGGAATTCCGTCCCCTTCGCCTCCTGCAGCTTCTCGAACGCCACCGGCGGAAGCGAGAAATCGAACGGCGCGTCGTCGTCCGGATCGGAACATCCCGCCTCCGCGGCCACGGCGGCAAGGGCGGTGTCGGCGACGTCGGAGAGCTCGGCCAAATACACCGGGGGCACGTCTTCGCCGGTGAGCTGCTCGATCAACAACTGCCCCGCCGCGACAGGTCCCCCCCCGCCGCCGCCCAGGAACGTCGCGCCAAGCAAAATGTCGTTCAGGGCCTCTTGGTTCAGGATTCGAATCGGCATGACTGGGGTGGGTCGAGGGTTCGAAGTCGGCGGCAGCTTCGGTCACCGGCGGTAACGTGGTGTATGGCGACTATGGGAACGTCGTCCGGCGGTCGGCGAGGCATTTCTCCGGCCCGGGCCGCGCCATCGGACTCGGAGCCCCATCCGGGTTTGGACTGGTTCCGGACGCCCGGGTGGCGTACGAGTGACGGGTCCACAGCGCCTCCCTTTGCCATGAAGAAAACCATCCTCTCCCGTCGTGCCTTTGCGAAATCCGCGGCCCTCGTGGCCGGCGGGGCCGCCGCGGCCCCCTTCCACATCCTCTCCGCGGCCAACGCCGGCGACAAAATCCGGGTCGTCCAGATCGGCTGTGGCGGACGCGGCCTGTCCGCGCACCTGCCCGCCGTGAAGGACGAGCATCTCGTGGCCATCGTGGACGTGCAGGAAAACCGGCATGCCGTCGTAAAGAAGTGGTTTCAGGACAAGGGCGGCAAGGCCGACAGCCTGCCGGTCTTCACGGACTACCGGAGGATGTTCGAGAAGGTCGGCAAGGAGTGCGACGCCGTGTTCATCGCGGCGCCCAACCATCACCATGCCCTGCCGGCCCTGATCGCGATGCAGCTGGGCAAGAACGTCTACTGCGAAAAGCCGGTCTGCCACGACATCGGCGAGGCCCGCGACCTGCGCGCCATGGCCGCCCGGACCCGCGTGGCCACCCAGATGGGAAACCAGGGCCATTGCGAGGAGGGTTACCGGAAACTCTGCGAGTACCTCTGGGCCGGCGTCATCGGCAAGGTCACCGAAACCCACAGCTGGACCAATCGCGCCAACGGCGGCGTGGGGCCGCGCCCCCCGCAACTCCCCGTGCCCGCCGGCCTGCACTGGGACGCTTGGATCGGACCCGCCCCGTACCGCGACTACCACGAGGACCTGCATCCGCACTCGTGGCATGGCTGGTACGATTTCGGCAACGGTTCCATCGGCAACATGGGCTGCCATGTGCTCGACGGCGTGTTCTGGGCGCTCAAATGCGATCATCCCACGAGCATCGAGGCCGTGGAACTCCGCGGCGGCAGCGACGAACGCTACCCCACCGGCAGCCGCGTCCGGTGGGACATCCCCGCCCGTGGCGACCTGCCGGCACTGAAGGTCCACTGGTACGAGGGGCTCAATGCCACCACCACGGGCTCCGCCTCCGGTGCGTTGCGGGCCGCCAAGGGCGATGACCGCAATCTGCCCGATCTGCTCCTGGAACTACGGAAGCAATACCCCGACGAGGGCCTCGATGCCGGCGACAGCGGCACGCTCTACGTCGGGGAGAAGGGGGTCATCTTCACCGGCACCTACGGCGACAAGATGCACGTCGTTCCGTACGCGAAGATGGCGGAGATCCCGGCCCCGCCGAAGCTCCTCCCGCGGCCCCGGAACATCTTCGCCGACTTCCTCGACGCCGTGCGGGCCGGCAAGACCGAGACGGCGGTGCCATTCGACTACGGCACGCGCCTGACCGAATTCTCCATTCTCGGGAACCTGGCGATGAAGGCGGGCCGGGGTCGGAAGGTGGAGTGGGACGGCCCGAACATGAAGGTGACGAACCTGCCCGAACTCAACGCCTGGGTTCGCCGTCCCGTCCGGGCGGGGTGGAGCGCGTGAGTCTCCGGGGGAACGCACGCCCCCCCATGCACCACCCGTTCCGATGCCAGCCGATCCGCCCGGTGCGCCCACCGGGCCGACGCGCCGGAAGCCGCGTGCCCCGGCAGCATGGTGCCCGTTCGGCCCGCGGCGTAGGGTACGCCGGGCGGGCCACACCCGGCCAACGCCACCGATGCATTCCCCCAACCTCATCATGAAAACCTCCCTGCTCCATTCCCTCCCCCTCCTTCTGGCCCTCGCCCTGCTGCCCTTGGGCTGCGACCGCCAGGAGTCCACGCCCGCCGCCTCCGGCTCCGGCGGCGTCGATACCAGCAAGTCCGAGACCGCCTTCGCCTCCGCCGAGGCCGCCGTGAAGGCGGAGTTCGACAAGGTGGTCGAAGCCATCCGTTCCACCGACTGGTCGGCGGCGGGCGCCAAGATCCAGGACCTCGCCAAAAGCGCGAAGCTCAGCGACGAACAAAAGGCGTCCCTCCAGAAGCTCACCGACCAGATCAAGACCAAGGCCACCGAAATGGCGACTCAGGCCAGGGAAAAAGCAGGCCAACTGGCCGACGACGCCAAAAAGGCCACCGGCCAGGCAGTCGAGGAAGCCGGCAAGCTGGCGGAGAAAGCCATGGATGCCACGGGCAAGGCCGCCCAGGACGCCTCGAAGGCCGTCGGCGATCTCCTGCCCAAGAAATAGCGGCTCCCTCGCGCCCGGGCGCCCGTGCGGGAATCCGCCCCGGGCCGAGAAGGATGCTTGCCGCCGATGCTCCCGCTCCGGGTTCCTGCGGCGTCTCCGCAACCGGACCGTCGTGCACCCTGCCCGGCGGGTCTCGGAACCGGAGGTGTCTCGGAACCGAAGGTTGGCGCGCCGGCGTTTCCCGCCTACCCTCGCCACCCATGCTTCCCGCCGGCATCACCTTCCGCCGCGCCACGCTCGACGACCTCGAGAGCCTGCGGGGGCTCTGGATGGAGTGTCGGCTGCCGGAATACGAACTGGAAAAGCGCTTCACCGAGTTCCAGGTCGCCGTCGATGCCCACGGGTGGATCCTCGGCGCCCTCGGCCTGCGGTTTTCGGGCCCGCATGGACACGTCCACAGTCTCTCGATCCGGCGCGCCGACCTGCAGGAGGACCTCACCCGGAGTCTCTGGGACCGGCAACTCGCCCTCGCCCATCAGCAGGGCGCCCACCGCCTGTGGACCCGCGAGGCCGGCCCCTTCTGGCCCGCCCAGGGGTTCGGGCCGGCCGAACCCAGGGACCTGCAGGAATTCCCCGTCGCGCTGGGCAACAGCGAGGAGCGCTGGCTGGTGCGGAAGCTCCGGGAAGACCCGTTGAAACTCATCGCCGCCGAGGAACAGCTCGAAGCCTACCTCGAGATGGAACGGCTTCGCACCGAGCAACTCGTCCGCCGCGGGCAGTTCCTCAAGATGGCCGCTACGGCCTTCGCGGCGGTCCTCTTCGGCCTCGCCCTCGTCGCCCTGTTCCTCGTCCTCCGCAGGAAGCCGGGCACGCCCCGCCGCTAACCGGACCGCGCCGCGAATTCGTCGGCGTGATAGGAACTGCGCACCATCGGACCGCTGGCCACGTGCACGAACCCCATGGCCTCGGCCTGCTCACCCAGCCAGGCAAAGCGGGCGGGCGGCACGAATTCGACCACCGGCAGGTGCCGGAGCGTCGGTTGCAGGTACTGCCCGAGGGTGAGAATGTCGCACCCCACGCTCCGCAGATCCCGCAGGGCGCCGAGCACCTCGTCCGGCGTCTCCCCGAGCCCCAACATCATCCCGCTCTTGGTGAACATTCCCGGCGCCCCGCGCTCCTTCGCCTTGCGAAGCACCGTCAACGACCGGTCATAGGTCGCCCGATGCCGCACCCCTGGCGTCAGGCGTCGCACCGTCTCGAGGTTGTGGTTGTAAACCTCCGGCCTCGCCCCGAGGACCAGATCCAGGGCCGCATCGCGATCCAGAAAGTCAGGCACCAGGACCTCGATCACGATTCCCGGACTGCCCGCGCGGACCGCCTCGACCACGCGACGGAAATGGTCCGCGCCACCGTCCGCCAGGTCGTCCCGTGCCACCGCCGTGATCACCACGTGTTTCAACCCCATCCGTCGCGTCGCCTCGGCCACCCGTTCCGGCTCGTCGGGCTCCAGCGGCAGCGGCTTGGAGGTGTCCACCGCGCAAAACCCGCAGGCCCGCGTGCACCGATCTCCCGCGATCATGAACGTCGCCGTCCCCTTGCTCCAACATTCCCAGTGGTTCGGGCACTTCGCGCTCTCGCACACGGTGTGCAATTGCAGCCCCGCCAGCAGGTTTCGCGTGCGGGCGAAGGTGTCGGACGTCGGGAGTTTCAACCGCAGCCATTCCGGCAACCGGGGCCGCGGCGACGCCGCGGGTGCTTCCAAACTCGTCATCGTGGCGGGGACCGTAGCGGAACTCCCGCCGGCTCGCCACTGCCGCCGGAAGTGGAACCGGACGCCCCTCCGGCAGGCACCGCCGCCGGCCCCTCGCTCCATGACCCATGAACCGGCCTGGGCAACCGCGCCGCCCGGCGTGGGCACCGAACCTGCACGGTGCAGGCCGCCTGGCCCCACCCGGCGACGTGTGGTCCCCGGTTCATGGCTGAAAGGCGTGTCTCGATGGTGGAAAACCTCGCTACCCAAACACCGCCTTCTTCAGATCCCGCAGGACGTACGACTCGGTCCCCTCCAATCCCCTCAGCCTCCGCGCCCCGCACCGGCGCTTCTTCCCAAACCGCTCCCGATGTGCCTCAAAGATCCCCTCCACGTACTCCCGGCTCCCGAAGGCCGCCCCCGCCGTGAAGTACCGCACCCGACACCGCAGGTACTCCGCCAACGGCAACCGACCCTTACCCTGGAGCACTTCCACCACCGTCTCCCTCGACATCGAGCCCCTCGACGCACGCCCATCCTCGCCCACCCCCGCGCGCCGCTCGTCGCCCTCCCGAAATACCCATACGCGGTACAGTTCCAACGACTTGCCCGGCGACTCCTCCCGCCCCCGCTGCAACGCCGTGACCAGGGATCGTATGCCCTCTTTCGCCCGCCGCTTCCCAGCCACCGCCTCCCCGTACCCGCTCCACCGAAAGTCCTTGGGGTCCTTCACCAAGCCCGCCCGCACCGGATTCAGGTCGATATACGCCGCCATCGTCACCAACGCCTCCCCCTGCCCCTCCACCAGCACGCTCTTGAACCGGTCCTCCCAGAGCGTCCCCGTCCGCCCCACCCGCAGGTTGTACCACAGCGTGAAGCGCTGCTTCACCAGCTTCATGAACTGGCTCAGATCCCAAAGCCGGGCGTGGAACGTCGCCAGATACTCCGCCAACCCCTTCTCATCCCGGGCCTCGCGATGCATCTCGAAACGCTGGCGCACCAATCCGACGTTCTGATGACCGGAGAGTTTGGCCAGCTTGGCCAGCATCCGTTCCGGCGAGGGACGCGACTGCGGCTCGGGCGGCTTAGGAACTTCCACGAGGACGTGGAAGTGATTGGACATCAGGCAGTAGGTCAGGATGCGGACCTCGCAGAATTCCTCGGCTTCGCGGAGGAGTTGGACGAAGTGCTCCTTCTCCGGGCCGTTGAAGATGAAGCGCCGATCCACGACGCGGGAGACGCAGTGATAGATGGCGGCGGGATGATCGGGTGGCGCGAGCAAACGACCGGTCGGCATGCCTCCATCGTCGCGAAACGTCGCGCCGGCCTGCAACAGAAATTTCCCGGATTGTGATATGAAACGTCCTCCTTCGGCTACTAATCGAGTCACAGTAAATAACCCGGATGTTGATTTGATCTAGCTGCCCAAGCCTGCAGGGAAGGCGGTATCCGGCATCGTGCCTCCCGACGGCACCCATTCCCCGGTTTGACTTTGCCGCCCGCGAAGGTTAGGTCCGCGGTCGCTCCGGCCCCCATCCGTCGTGGGGGGAGCGCCGACGCAGTCAACCACCGAAGGAAAGCGCCGATTCATTATGGGACAGATGCACGAAATCGACTACGAGATCTCGGGGAACGAGATGCAGTTCGTGACCGTCGAACTGGACCCCCAGGAAGGGGTGGTCGCCGAGGCCGGGGGTATGATGTACATGGAGGATGGCATCCAGATGGAGACCATTTTCGGCGATGGTTCGCAGCAGAACAAAGGGTTCCTGGGCGCCCTGTTCGGAGCGGGCAAGCGCCTGCTCACCGGCGAGTCCCTCTTCATGACGGTCTTCTACAACCAAGCCGTCGGGAAACGCCGGGTCGCGTTCGCCGCCCCTTATCCGGGGAAGATCCTGCCCATCAATCTCTCGGAACTCGGCGGCGAGGTGATCTGCCAAAAGGATTCCTTCCTCTGCGCCGCCAAGGGCGTCAGCGTCGGCATCGCGTTCAATCGCAAGATCGGTGCCGGTCTGTTCGGCGGCGAGGGCTTCATCATGCAACGACTTCAGGGCGACGGCTGGGCCTTCATTCATGCCGGCGGAACGCTGTTCCAACGCGACCTTGCCCCGGGCGAGACGCTGCGCGTCGACACCGGGTGCGTCGTGGGCTTCCAACCCTTCGTGAACTTCGACATCCAATTCGTCGGCGGCATCAAGACCGCCCTGTTTGGCGGCGAAGGACTCTTCTTCGCGACGCTCCGCGGACCCGGGCGCGTCTGGCTGCAATCCCTGCCCTTCAGCCGGCTGGCGGACCGCATCTACGCGGCCGCGCCCCAGACCGGCGGAGGCGGGCGCGGTGAGGGCTCCGTCCTCGGCGGGCTTGGACGCATGCTGAACGGCGACAATTCCTGACATGAACCTACCCCTCCAAACCAACGGCACCCCCCGCTTCTGGGAGGAAGATCCATGGCGCGTGCTCCGGATCATGTCCGAGTTCGTGGATTCGTTCGAGGAGATGTCCCAGCTGCCTCCGGGCATCACCATCTTCGGCTCGGCCCGCATCCCGGAGTCCGATCCGGACTACCAGTCTGCCGTCGCCCTGGGACGGCTCCTCGCCAAGCACGGATACTCCGTCATCACGGGCGGCGGACCGGGCATCATGGAGGCGGCCAACCGCGGCGCCGCCGAGGTGGATCGCGGATTGAGCGTGGGTCTGAACATCGAACTCCCCCAGGAGCAGGCACCCAATCCCTACGCCGGCGTCCAGGTCGATTTCCGCTACTTTTTCGCCCGGAAGGTCTGCCTGGCGAAGTACAGCATGGGCTTCGCCTTCTTCCCGGGCGGCTTCGGCACCCTGGACGAGTTCGCCGAGATCATCACGCTGGTGCAAACGGAGCGGATCCCCCGATTTCCCATGGTCCTGTTTTCGCGGAAGCACTGGGAACCGTTCACCCGGTGGATCGAGGACACCCTGCTCGCGGGAAAGCTCGTCTCCCCGGGCGACGAGAAGCTCTATCACCTCACCGATTCCGTCGAGGAAGCCGCCGACATCTTTCTGGCCTTTCGACGCAACGCCGGCACCCCGCGCCGCGCCCCCCGCGCCTTCCGCTGATCCCATCCCCGTGCACGAAATCACCCGGCTCGAAAACGGCCTGACCGTGGCGACCGCCACGATGCCCCACATGGCCAGTGTCAGCGTCGGCCTGTGGGTCGCCGTGGGCGGGCGCCATGAACCCCACCGCCTCAATGGCGTCGCCCATTTCATCGAGCACATGCTCTTCAAGGGCACGCGCCGCCGCTCCGCCGAGCGCATCTCGCAGGACATCGAGGGCATCGGCGGCTACCTCAACGCCTTCACCAGCGAGGATCACACCTGCTTTTACTCCAAGGCCCTGTACCAGCATCTCGACGACCTGGTCGACGTCCTGTTCGACATGCTCCTCCACTCCCGCTTTGCCGAGGAGGACGTGCGCCGCGAGCGGGAGGTCATCCGCGAGGAGGTCGCCATGTACCTCGACCAACCCCAGCAGCACGTCCAGGAACTCCTGAATGCCACCATGTGGCCCGGACATGCCCTTGGACGGCCCCTCACCGGAACCTTCGCCTCGATCCGTCGCATCGGGCGCGAGGAAATGCTCGGTTTCCTGCGCACGAACTACAGCGCTCCCGCCATCGTGGTCGCCGCCGCGGGCGCCCTCGACCACCGGACCACCGTCGAAGCCGTGCGCCGCCGGACCCGCCGCATCTCGACCTCCGCCCGCGCCACGTCCGTTCCCGCCCGGAACACCGAGGCCCCCGCCGCGATCCGGATGCAGCACAAGAAGTCCGAGCAATCCCAGATCGCGCTTGGTTTCCGCGCGTGTTCCCGACAGGACCCCCGCCGGTTCGCGCTCCGCCTGTTGAACGTCGTCCTCGGGGAAAACATGAGCTCCCGGCTCTTCCAGATCATCCGCGAGGACCAGGGACTCGCGTATTCGATCTACAGCACCCCCAGCTTCTGGGAGGACGTCGGCGACCTCGTCATCTCCGTCGGCCTCGACCCGGAGAAGATCGAACCCGTCCTGCGCCTGGTCCGCCAGGAACTCCACCGCCTGGTCGACAAGCGCATCCCCGTCGCGGAACTCCGCCGCGCCCGCGACTACGCGCTCGGGCAGATCGATCTCAGCCTCGAGAACACCGAGCATCACATGATGTGGCTGGGGGAACAGATGGTCACGGCCGGCCATCCCCTCGCGGTCGACCGCCTCAAGGCCGCCATTGCGGCGGTCGAGGCGCCCGCCATCCAGGCCGTCGCCCGCGACGTGCTCCGCCTCGACCAGTGCGCCCTCGCCGCCATCACGCCGCTGCGGTCCGATCGCCCGATCCGTCGCGGCCTCGGTCTATGAGCACGCTCGTCGAGACGGTCCCCACCGCGCATACGCCGGACACCCTCGCCGCGGCCCTTCGTCCTCGACCGGGCCGGGTTCTCCTCCGCAGTTCCTCCTTCGACCTGCCCCAGGCCCGTCTTTCCCTCGTCGCCGCCGACCCGTTCCTCGTCCTGCGCGCGCGCGGCACGCGCTGCGAACTCTCCCGCCCGGGTCACCCCGACACCGTGCAATACGGCAATCCGTGGCGCCTGCTCGATTCCCTCCTGGCCCGCTACGAACTGCTCGACCAGGCCGATGCGCCCTTCCCCCTCGGCGGGGCGTTCGGCTACTGGGGCTACGACCTCAGGCGCTTTGTCGAGCCCGGACTCGTCGGAGGCCCCCCCGATGACCTTGAACTTCCGGACTCCGTCATCGGGTTTCACGACAGCCTCGTCGTCTTCGATCATCGATCCGGCGAGGTTTCCGTGGTCTCCACCGGTCTTCAAACGGATGGTTCGCGCCACGCCCGCCATGCCCGCGAGGAGCTGCAACGCTGGAAGCTTCTGCTGGAAACCCCACCCCCAGCCGCCCCGACCGTCGCCGCCGAGTCCGCCGGCCCGGGCCGGGCTGGAATGGCGCCGAGCTCGTCCTTCTCGCGCGAGGGATTCTGCGCCGCCGTCGAACGCGCCCAGCGTTACATCCGGGCGGGCGACATCTATCAGGTCAATCTCGCCCAACGCCTCGCCGCGGCCTGGCCAGGAGATGGTTGGAGTCTCTTCGAGCGACTGCTGGCCCGGGCCGGCGGTCCCTTCTCGGCCTTTCTCGACGCGGGGGACTTCCAGCTCTCGTCCATCTCGCCCGAGCTCTTCCTGCGCCTTAGCGGCGCGCACGTCGTCACCCGCCCCATCAAGGGAACCCGCCCCCGCTCCGCCGACCCCACCCGCGACGCCCAACTGACCTACGAACTCCAGACCAGCCCCAAGGAAACCGCCGAACTGGTCATGATCACCGACCTGCTCCGGAACGACCTCGGCCGCGTGTGCGAATACGGGTCGGTCCACGTCCCCGACCTGATGCGGCTCGAGCGGTTTCCCGAGGTCCAGCACCTGGTCTCCACGGTCGAGGGCCGCCTCCGACCCGGGATGACCCACGTGGCCGCCCTCGAATCCTGCTTTCCCGGCGGCAGCATCACCGGCGCCCCCAAGATCCGCGCCATGCAAATCATCGATGAACTGGAACCCGTGGCGCGCGGCCCCTACACCGGCTGTGCCGGGTATCTCGGCTTCAATCGCGAGAGCCAGCTCAGCATCCTGATCCGTACCGCCATCGTTCGAGACGGCGGAGCCTGGTACCACGCCGGCGCCGGCATCGTCGCCGATTCCTGCCCCGAAGCCGAATACGACGAGACCCTCGCCAAGGCCCGCGCCTTCCTCGAGGTCACGCGCGCCCCCGCCCCGGCTCCGCTCCCGTCCCTCCCGGCGCCCGTTCCCCGATGATGGTCTACGTCAACGGCCGCTTCGTCCCCGACGATCTCGCCACCGTCTCCGCCTTCGATCGCGGTTTCCTCTACGGCGATGGCCTCTTCGAGACCGTTCCGGTCCATGACCAGGTGCCCTTCCTCTGGGACCGGCACCTCGACCGGTTCCAACACGGCGCCCGGATGCTGCGGATCCAGGTTCCCCATCCGTCCGACGCGCTTCCCGCCATTGCCCGGGAGCTGCTCGCCCGAAACCAGCTGACGAACGCCGTGCTCCGCCTCGCCCTTTCCCGGGGACGCGGCCCGCGTGGGTATTCGCCCAAGGGCGCGCAGACCCCGACCTTCATTCTCGCCGCCTTCCCCGCTCCGCCGCTCGTCGCCGATCTGCCGCCACCCATCCAACTCGTCACCGCGTCCCTCCGCGTGCCTCTGCCCGATCCCTTCCCGGGTCTCAAGTCCGCCAACCGCCTCCTCCATGTCCTCGCCCGCGCCGAGGCGGACGACGTCGGGGCCGAGGACGCGCTGCTGCTCAACCCTCTCGGACACGTCGCCGAAACGACGTCCGCCAACGTCTTCTGGTTCGATGCGGAGACCCTCCACACCCCGCCCCTTTCCGACGGAGCCCTCGCGGGGGTCACCCGGGAGTTCGTACTGCGCCATCTCGCTCCCCGCCTGGGCTTGTCCCCACGGGAATCCACCGCCACCCCCGGGATCCTCGCCTCGGCCACCGGCGCCTTCCTGACCCTCAGCACCCGCGGCATCGTCGAGATCGGCGGAATCGACCGACGTGCCCTGGCGCGGGATCCGCGTACCGCGCGACTCCGAGCCGCCTACGCCGCCGCCGTCCGGGCCTGAGCGACGGTGGCTGCCGTCCTCACTATCAACGGCCGTGGGGGACTGACGCCTCCGGCCCATCTGGCCGGCTTGAACGGTTGGATTTGGTTTGTCCCGGAACCCAGCGTCCCGGCCCTGGCCATGCTGGGAACCGCGCTCCTCGCCCTGCGACGCCGTCGATAAGGCCCCCGCCTCGACTCAGGCGGGCACCTCGCCCCATGCTGTGCCCGACCTGATGCCGTCGACGGACCACCACCCCCCTCCGGACCACCCCGCCCCATTGGCCATTGCGTGCGGCGATCACGCGGGCGTCGGAGCCGAGGTCACCCTCCGGGCACTCGCCGTCAATGCCGACCTCCTCGAGCATTCCCGCTTCGTCCTGATCGGCGATGCGGCCCACCTTCGTCGCCTGGATGCCCGCTTGGCCACCCGCCTGCCCCTGGACACCCCGCGGCTCACGCTGCTCGATCCCCGCGCTCGTCCGCTCCCGGAGCATCTGGTGCCCGGGAGTGCGGAGACCGCCCTGGCGGCGCTGGATTATCTCGCGCACGCCGCCGAAGGTTGTCGCGACGGGCGCTACGCCGCCCTCGTCACCGCCCCCGTCAGCAAGGAAGCCATCCTTCGGGCCGGCGTACCGTTCGTCGGCCAAACCGAATTCCTCGCCGGACGCGGCCGCGAGAACGAGGTCACGATGATGTTGCTGGGCGACGACGACCGGGGGCGCTGGCTTCGCGTCGCGCTGGTCACCACGCACCTGCCGCTGCGCGAGGTCGTTCCCTCCCTCACCCACGAGGCCGTGCTGCGCACGCTGCGCCACGCCGCCGGAGCCTGCCGCCGGCTCGAGCTCCCGCGCGCGCGAATCGGCCTCTGCGGCGTCAACCCCCACGCCGGGGAGGGCGGCCTTCTTGGCACCGAGGAAATCGAGATCCTCGCCCCGGCCCTCCGCGCGGCCCGGAACGAGGGGTTGGACGTCCACGGGCCGTTCTCCGCCGACACCCTGTTTCATCAGGCCCTGCGTGGGGATTACGACGTCGTGGTCGCGGTCTATCACGATCAGGGCCTCGCCCCCCTCAAACTGGTGGCGTTCGAGCGCGGCATCAATTGGACCCTGGGATTGCCGTACGTCCGGACGTCGCCCGACCACGGCACCGCCTTCGACATCGCCGCTCGCCATGTGGCGGACCCTTCCAGCATGACCGCCGCGCTGCGTCTGGCCCTGCGCCTCCGCCGGTTTCCGGGATAGGACCGACTGGTCCCAGCCCCTCCCCAGCGGGCCGCCCCTCTCGATTCAAAAATCCCGGCACCGCATTTACTTTAGAAATCCCGGCGGTGGGTTGATTCGACACCAGCCCACCGTACATATCAACATATCCGGATGACTTGATTTGTACGGTTTCCGGCGGCAAGGTGGAGCGCGGCCGGAAGGCCGTGCACGACATGAATTCCAGCGCCAACCTGCATCCCCTCGAACGTCTGCTCCAGGAACGCATCGTCCTTCTCGATGGCGCCATGGGCACGATGGTCCAGCGCTACAAGCTCGGCGAAGCCCAGTTTCGCGGACAACGGTTTGCCGACTGGACGGGCAAGGACCTGAAGGGGAACAACGAGCTCCTGCTCCTGACCCAGCCGCAGGTGATCGAGGAGATCCACCGCCAATACCTCGAGGCCGGGGCCGACCTGATCGAGACCAACACGTTCGGTGCCACCACCCTCGGTCAGCACGATTTCCTGTTTCAGAGCCACGGCGAGGGCCGCAAGGACCAGGCCTACTTCGAAGCGGTGGTCACGGACCCGTTCCTCCGGCAGGTGGCCCGAGAAATGAACCTGGCAGCCGCCCGGGTCGCCCGCCGGGCCGCCGACGAGGTGGGGTCCAAAACGGGCCTGCGGCGGTACGTGGCCGGGGCCATCGGTCCCATGCCGGTCACGGCGTCCATTTCGCCCGAAGTCAACGACCCGGGGTTTCGTTCGGTCAGTTTCGATCAATTGCGACGCTCGTATCGGGAACAGGTCGAAGCCCTGCTCGACGGCGGCGTCGACGTGCTCCTCGTGGAGACCGTCTTCGACACGCTGAATGCGAAGGCCGCCCTTTTCGCCATCGACGAGGTATTCGAGGAACGGCGGCTCGCGGACACGCCTGGCGTCCGTCGGGTGCCGGTCCTCGTCTCGGGCACGATTACGGATCGCTCCGGACGCACGCTCACCGGCCAGACGCCGACGGCGTTCTGGCACTCCGTGCTGCACGCCGACCCCCTGGCGATCGGGCTGAACTGCGCGCTCGGACCGCAGGAGATGCGTCCGTTCGTGGAGGAACTGGTCCGGGCGTCGTCGGCCTACACCTGCTTCTATCCGAACGCTGGTCTTCCGGATCCGCTCTCGGAAACCGGCTTTCCGGAAACTCCCGCTTCCCTCGCGCCTCAATTGCGCGAGTGGGCACAGGCGGGGTGGCTGAACATCGTCGGGGGATGCTGCGGGACGACCCCGGCCCACATCCGTGCCATCGCCGACGCCGTGCGCGATTGCCCGCCCCGCCGGGTCCCGCCCCGGATTCCGGCCCTGCGCCTGAGCGGACTGGAACACTTCACCCTCCGCCCTTCCGCGCCCGGGACGCTTCCGTCCGTGCCTGGTCAACCGGTTCCCGATCCCGACGGGTTGCCGGTCGATGCCGACGTCGGCAGCGTCGCGCAATCCTTCGTCAACATCGGCGAGCGCACCAACGTCGCCGGATCGCCGAAGTTCAAGCAACTGATCCTCGCCGGGAAGTACGAGGAGGCGCTCGCCGTGGCGAAGCAACAGGTCGAGAACGGCGCCCAGATCATCGATGTCTGCATGGACGAGGGGATGCTCGACGGCGTCACGGCCATGACGCGGTTCCTGCTTCTGGCCACGGCCGAGCCCGACATCGCGCGGGTGCCGTTCATGGTGGATTCCTCGAAATGGTCCGTGATCGAGGCCGGCCTGCGCTGCCTGCAGGGGCGGAGCATCGTGAATTCGATCTCGCTCAAGGAAGGCGAGGCGAAGTTCCTCGAACAGGCCCGGCTCGTCCGGCGTTACGGCGCCGCGGTCGTCGTCATGGCGTTCGATGAACGCGGGCAGGCCGACTCGTTCGAGCGCCGCATCGAGGTCTGCCAACGCAGCTACGACCTGCTCACGCGCGAGGCGGGATTCGCCGGCTCGGACATCATCTTCGATCCCAACGTCCTGACGGTGGGAACCGGCATCGAGGAACATTCGAATTATGCCGTCGACTTCATCCGCGCGACGCGCTGGATCAAGGAGCATCTCCCCGGCGCCCGCGTCAGCGGCGGCATCTCGAACATCAGCTTCAGTTTCCGCGGCAACAACGCCGTCCGCGAGGCCATGCACTCGGCCTTCCTCTACCATGCCATCCGCGCGGGCCTCGACATGGGCATCGTGAATGCCGGCATGCTCGAGGTCTACGAGGAGATTCCGAAGGACCTGCTCGAACACGTCGAGGACGTGCTGCTCAATCGCCGTCCCGACGCCACCGAACGCCTCGTCGTGCTTGGCGAACGCCTCAAACTCCAATCCACCGGCACCGGCGCCGCCGCGGCATCCGTCGTCGACGACGCGTGGCGCCGGGAGCCGGTCGAGCGCCGGCTCGAACATGCCCTCGTGAAGGGCATCGACGCCTTCGTGGAGCAGGATACCGAGGAGGCCCGCCGCAAGCTCGGGCGCCCCCTGCTCGTCATCGAAGGACCCCTCATGGCCGGCATGAATGTCGTCGGCGACCTG
>CAZSOV010000059.1:16776-31165 GCA_964608505.1 uncultured Verrucomicrobiota bacterium | reverse complement strand
GTTCCACGCAGGACTTTGTCAACGGCCCTGGGGGCCGTGCTTCACGGGAGGCGGGACGGGGGGCGTTCCTTGCGCATGCCATCTTCGCCCCGGGCAGGGGTGCCGAAATCCGCGGCAGATTCCTTGCGCGCGGGGGTTCGGGGCATTGAATGACGTGGACGTGAATGCGGTGAATGTGGTGGATGCCCCGGTCCGTTCCCTGGCCGGGGTGGGAGCGATGCCGGTGGCGTCGTATCCGGGTGGAGCGCTGGTCGGCGCGCGGGTGCGCGAGCTGGCGTGTGACGCGGCGACGCAGTGTGCGGCAATTCTGGCCCTGCGGCGGCGGTTGGGCACGGAGGTGGGTCTGACGTGCATGGATCTGAGCGTGGAAGCCGAGGCGTTCGGGGCCGAGGTTGCGATGACGGACGACGAGGTGCCGGCGGTCGTGGGGCGACGCATCGTGGATGCCGCCGGGGCGGCCGGATTGAGGGTGCCGGACGTGGGCGAGGCGCGGACCTCGGTCCAGCTGGAGGTGGTGCGCCGTCTGAAAGCGTCGCGGGAGGTGCCGTGGATCGTGGCCGGGTTGACGGGACCGTTCTCGCTGGCGTCGCGCCTGCTCGGGGTGAGCGAGACGATGACGCTGACGATGGACGCGCCGGATCTGGTGCAGGCGGTGGTGCGGAAGGCGGCGACGTTTCTGGAGGCGTACGCCTGCGCGCTGCTCGCGGCGGGAGCACGGGCGGTTTTCATGGCGGAGCCGACGGCGGGATTGATCGCGCCGGTGGCCCTGGCGGTGTTCTCGGCGCCGTACGTGCGGGAGATCGCGAAGACCGTGGAACGTCGCGGGGGAACCCTGATCCTGCACAACTGCGCGGCCCGGCTGGTGCATTTGCCGGCGATTTTGGGCATCGGCGTCCGCCATCTGCATTTCGGGGCCCCGATGGACCTGGCGCAGGCGCTGACCCGGGTGCCCGAGGGCGTGGTCGTCTTTGGGAATCTGGATCCCGCCGGCGTCTTCGTGAACGGCACGCCGGGAAGCGTGGCGGAGGCGACGCGGAAGCTCTGTCAGCGCCTGGGAGCGCACCGGAACTGGGTGCCGTCCTCGGGGTGCGACCTGCCGGCCGGCGTCGCGGTGGAGAAACTGGAGGCGTTTTTCGAGGCCGCGAGGGAACGGGTCCTGCTCTGAGGCCGCGAGGGTTGGGGTGGCCTACCGTGGGGTCGGGGCGCGGGTGCCGGCCCAGTGGATGGCGTTGGCGACCAGTTGGACATAGGCGGGGTTCCGGTGGGTTTCGGGACCGTGCCCCGGCTGGAGGCAGACGACCCGGGACCGCGACCAGGGGCCGATCCAACCGACGACCGGGTTGCTGTCGGGATGGGTCGTGCGAAGCAGGGGCTGGAGGCCGGGCGCCTGCCAGACGCCGCCGTAGGTTTCGTCGAAGAGACGCAGGGGGCCGACCCCGTTCACCACGGGGTGGGAGGCGGCGGGGGTGATCTCCATCCATTGATCGTGGCGATAGGTCGAGGCGGCGAGGTTCGTTTCGGCCTGCAACACGTAACGGGCTCCCACGACCTCCCGCCACCACCATTCCCAGTTCTGGTAGTTCGCGAGAGCGTGGTGCAGGACCACCAGGCCCTTGCCCGCTTCGAGGTACTTCCGGAGATGGCCCCGCCCCGGCTCGTCGAGGTCCTGGGACATGTCGTAGAGGACCACCACGTCGGTGGAGGCACGGAGATCGGCGCGGAAGGCGTCCCGGTTCGAGAGGGCGTGGCGCCACGCGAATCCGGGACGATCCTGGAACACCGTGTAGAAGGCGGGATCGTAGTCGTGCCCGCCGGTGACGACGAGCACCCGCAGGCCGGCGGACGGCATCGGCTGCCCGGTCGAGGGCGGCAGCGTGACCTGGCCCGTGGCGGCCCATTCGGTGCCGCGGAGGAAAGTCGTGCGAAATCCCGGTTCGGTCATGGCCGGCGTCTCGTGACCGAGCGCCGTGTAGAAACCCCGGCCCTGGCCGAAGCGGGTGACCACGAGCATCGGTTCGTCGTGCCCGGTGCCGCCCCGGGCCGGATCGCTGAAGGCCGACGCCAGGACGCGCGCCTCGGGGATCACGGTCATGCCGTGATACAGCTCGTCGGTGGCGGGGAAGGTCGCGGGCAGCCCGGCGAGGATCGGGTGGGCCGGGTCGAGGGTCTTCACCGTGAACGTGTGACGCGGCCCGTGGTAACCCTGGGCCGGGGGCGCGTCCCAGCCGCAGCCGACCAGCCGCCGGAAGGCGGGCCACGCGGGCTCCTTCCAACCGACCGCCCGGTGGCCGTCCGTGATCACGTCGAGTCCCGAGAAATGGTAGCTGGCCCCGTGCACGGCGACGAAGCCGCGACCGGAGCCGACGAAATCCTCGATGGCCCGTTCGGTGTCCGCGGGCCAGCGGGGGCCGCCGTAATCCATGACCAGCACGTGGTAGGGCGCGAAGGTGGCGGGCGTGAGGCCGTCGGTCGCCTCGGACACGCGGACGTCGAAGCGCCCGGAATCGACGAGGAGCTGGCGGAGAAGCGGGGTGGTGGTGCGCCATTCGTGGTTGTTGCGTCCGGAAAGAACGAGGGCGCGGATTTTGCCCGGTTGGTAGAAGGGCGCGAGCCGGTCCTCGGCGGCGCGGGAGTCGAGGGAGCCGACGAGCAGGGCGGCTAGGATCAGCGCGGGTTTCATGAGGCGAGGTGCGGGTGAGGTGCGGGTTGGGCTGGGCTGGGCTGGCACGAGCAGGTTTGGGAAGCGCGAAGGGCTCGGCAAGGGAGGGGTGGCGGGGTGGCGGAGGCGGGGGCCGTGGAACGCGGGTGACTTCGGGCTTTCCAAGGGGGCACGGGTTCGGCGAAGTGAGGCGCGACGCCATGGCCGAACTGTCCGATTCGACAATGCTCTCGTTGTATCGCCGGATGGTTTTGATCCGGCGGTGCGAGGAACGGCTGGCGCGGTCGCACCAGCGCGGGTTGATCCACGGGGCGTGCCACACGTACGTGGGACAGGAGGCGATCGCGGCGGGGGTGGGGGAGGCGTTGCGTCCGGAGGACGCGGTATTCAGCACGCATCGGGGCCACGGGCACGCGCTGGCGAAGGGCCTGCCGCCGCGGGAGCTGTTCGCGGAATTGTACGGGCGGGAGACGGGATGTTCGCGGGGGCGGGGCGGGAGCATGCACCTGTTCGCGCCGGAGATCGGGCTGATGGGGACGAGCGGGATCGTGGGGCCGTGCATCCTGCAGGCGGCGGGGGCGGGGACCAGTTTCCGGCTGCTGAAGACGGACCGGGTGGCGGTGGCGTTTTTCGGGGATGGGGCGGTGAACAACGGGGCGTTTCACGAGGGGCTGAATCTGGCCAGCATCTGGAAGCTGCCCGTCTTGTTCGTGTGCGAGAACAACCAGTTCGCGACCGAGGTGCCCTTCGAGTATGCCGCGGGCAATCCGTCGGTCGCGGGTCGGGGGGAGGCGTACGGGATGCCCGGGGTGCTGCTGGACGGGAACGACGTGGAGGCGGTGCATGCGGCGGCGGTGGGGGCGACGCGCCGGGCGCGGGCGGGCGAGGGCCCGACGTTGTTCGAATGCCGGACGTACCGGACGCGCCCGCACTCGGAGGGGATGGGGGATTACACGTATCGGACGCGGGAGGACGTGGAGGCGTGGAAGGAGAGGTGCCCGATCCGGCGCTGGAAGGGGCGGTTGCTCGAGGCGGGGCCGGAGTGGGGGGAGCGGTTGGAGGAGGTGGATCGGGAGGTGGGGGAGAGGGTGGAGGACGCGCATGCGTTCGCGGAGGGCAGTCCGTGGGCGGACGCGGGGACGGCACTGCGGCACGTGTACGCGGAGGCAGAGGGGAGCCGGGACCATGCGTGAATTGAGCTACATGAAGGCCACGCTGGAGGCGTTGGCGGGCGAGATGGCACGGGACCCGGCGATCTTCGTGCTGGGGGAGGGGATCGGGAAGCGGGGCGGAAACTTCAACACCACGGCGGGCTTGTACGAGCGGTACGGGCCGGAGCGGCTGCGGGACACGCCGATCTGCGAGCGCGGGTTCGTGGGACTGGCGTGCGGCGCGGCGATGACGGGGACGCGACCGGTGGTGGATTTCATGTTCGCGGACTTCGTGTTGGACGCGATGGGGGAGATCGTGAACCAGATCGCGAAGATGCAGTACATGAGCAGCGGGCGGCTGCGGATGCCGGTGGTGCTGCGGGGGTGCATCGGGATCGGGCACGCGGCGGCGACGCATCACTCGGGCAGCTATTACTCCATGTTCGCGCAGGTTCCCGGATTGCGGGTGGCGGTGCCGTCGACGCCGGCGGACGCGAAGGGGCTGCTGACGACGGCGTTGCGGGGCGACGATCCGGTGGTGTTCCTGGAGCACCGGGAGCTGTTGTCGACGAAGGGGCCGGTGCCGGAGGGGGAATACCGGGTCGAGTTCGGTCGGGCGGCGGTGGCGCGGGCGGGTCGGGATGCGACGGTGGTGGCGTTGGCGGCGATGGTGCCGCGGACGTTGGAGGCGGCGGCGGTGCTGGCGGGGGAGGGGGTGGAGGTGGAGGTGATCGATCCGCGCACCGTGGCACCGCTGGACACGGGGACGATTCTGGAGTCGGTGGGGCGGACGGGACGGTTGTTGATCGTGGACGAGTGGTTCGCGCCCTTCGGCATCGGGGCGGAGATCGCGGCCCGGGTGGCGGACGATGGATTTGATCTGTTGGACGCGCCGATCCGGCGTTTGAACGGGGCGCACGCGCCGACGCCGTATAGTCCGACGCTGGAGGCGGCGATGGTGCCGGACGCGAACGGGATCGCGGTGGCGATCCGGGGGTTGTGCGCGGAATGAGCGGGGGCCGGTCCAGAGGCAAGGCGCGGGCGCATCCGGTGACCGTGCCGCGGCTGGGGTGGTCGATGACGGAGGGAACGCTGGTGGCGTGGTTGAAGCGGGACGGGGAGGGGGTGGTCGCGGGGGAGGGGCTGTACACGCTGGAGGGGGACAAGGCGGCGCAGGACGTGGAGGCCACGGAGACGGGAGTGTGGCGCAGGCTCCCCGGAGGGCCGGGCGCGGGGAGCGTGGTGAAGGTGGGGGATTTGCTGGGGTACGTGGTGGGGGAGGAGGGAGAGGGAGCGGGCGGGGGGAGTGGGACGAACGGGAAGGATGGGCGTGAGCTGCGCGGCAGGGTGGCCACGCCGCGGGCGCGGCGGGTGGCGCGGGAGTTGGGGGTGGATTGGGCGGGGTTGACGGGAACCGGGCGGGGTGGGCGCGTGCGGGAGCGGGACGTGCGGGCCGCCGTCGCGGCGTCCGCGGCGTCCGCGGCGACGGTCCCGGGTCGGTCGACGGGCCGGGTGGTGAAGGCGGAGGTGCTGCGCGGGTTCGTGGAGGGGGCGTTGCGGGCGGCGGGGATGTCGGGGGAGGACGCGACGACGGGGGCGGAGGTATTGGTGACGACGGATTTGTGGGGGATCCACACGCACGGGACGAAGCTGCTGGCGGGCTATCTGCGGCGGCTGAAGGCGGGTGGATTGCGGGCGCGGGGCGAGCCGCGGGTGGTGGCGGAAGGGGGAAGCTGGGCGACGGTGGACGGGGACTCGTCGCTGGCGATGGTGACGTCGGCGTTCGCGATGCGGGTGGCGATGGGGAAGGCGCGGCAGCAGGGGTTGGCGTACGTGGGGGTGCGAAACAGCTGCCACTTCGGGGCGGCGGGGTATTACGCGTGGCTGGCGGCGCGGGAAGGGCTGATCGGGATCGCGATGGCGAATGACATTCCCTGCGTGGCGGCGCCGGGGTCGCGGGGACCGATCACGGGGAGCAACCCGCTGGCGTATGCGGTGCCGGCGGGGCGGCATCGTCCGATGCTGCTGGATATTTCGACGGCGACGGTGGCGGGCGGGAAGGTGTACGCGGCCCGGGCGCGGGGGGAGGCGATTCCGGGGAACTGGATCATCGATGGCGAGGGACGTCCGACGACGGATCCGAGGGGGTTTCCGCAGGTGGGGGCGTTGTTGCCGATGGCGGGGCACAAGGGGTACGGGATCGCGCTGTTGATCGAGACGTTGAGCGGGATCCTGAGCGGGGCGGCGGTGACGTGGGGGGTGCGGAGTTGGGCACACGACGACGACACGCGGGCGACGGGGCATGGGGCGGCGTTTCTGGCTTTGGATCCGCGCTGTCTCGGGGCGGGGGACGGGTTCGAGCGGAAGGTGGAGGCGCTGGTGGACGAGATCCACGGGTCGCCGCGGGCGGACGGGGTGGAGCGTCTGCTGGTGCCGGGGGAGCGGGAATGGGAGCGGTACGAGCGGGGGCAACGGGACGGGATGGAATTGCCGGCGGACGTGTGGGAAAGCTTGGGGCAGGCGGCGGCGGGCGTGGGGATTGACCTGAACCTGTTCGACGCGGGGAACGCGGGAGTGACCGGGGAACCGGTGGGTCCGCGGGCCGGGGTCTGAGGGTGCGGGATCGCGCCGGCTCGGCGCGGCGACGAAGCAACGAAGAGGAGGGACGGATGTCATTTCCGGAGACACGGTGGACGGACCTGGCGCAGGCGACGCTGCATGGCGACGCGCCGCAGCGGGCCGCGCTGGAGGATCTGTGCGAGCGTTACTGGGGCCCGGTGCACGCGGCGATCGGGCGGCTCGCGGGGCGTTCGGAGGAGGCCCGGGACCTGACCCAGGCGTTCTTCGCGCACGTGTTGGAGCATTCGACGCTGCGGCAGGCGGACCGGGCCCGGGGCCGGTTCCGGACGTTCCTGCTCACGGTGTTGTGGCGATTCCTGAAGGACGAGCGGGAACGGCGGGGGGCGGCGAAGCGGGGAGCAGGGGTGGAGGCGCTGGCGTTCGACGAGTTGTCCGAGGCGGATCAACCGGGTCGGCAGCAGGCGGTGGCGGAGACGCTGGATCGGGAATGGGCGATGACGGTGCTGGCCCGGGCGTTGGACACGGTGCGGTCGGGGATCGTGGCTGGACGGGGCGTGGCGGCGTGGGAGGTGCTGCGGGGATACCTGCCGGGGAGTCTCCACGTGCCGGAGAACGTGACCGCGGCGGCGGCACTGGGGCTGAGCGAGGCGGGATTGCGGACGGAAGTCCACCGGCTGCGGCAACGGTGCCGGGAAGCGTTGCGGCGGGAGTTGCTGCCGACGGTGGCGACGCCGGGGGAGGTGGACGGGGAACTCGCGTATCTGGCGCGTTTGCTGCGCGGGGAGGCGGGGGTCGGCGGCGACGAGCACGGGTGAAACACGGGGGAGAAAGCTCCCAAGCAGGACGACGTACCCCGCGGCCATGGGGCATGAACGCGGACGGACGTCGAAGCGGGAAGCGGACGGGATGAGATTCACGGACGAGGCAGGCGGGAAGGATGGCGGGAACTGTCCCGAGTGCGGCGCTCCCCTGGCGGGGGGACGCCTGGGGGTGGGCGTGTGTCCGGCGTGCTTCCTGACGGACGCGGGCGGGGGCGACGAAGCGGAGCGGTGGAGCGGGACGATTCCGGGGATGATTTTGAAGGAGGAGCTGGCGCGGGGGGGGATGGGGATCGTGTACCGGGCGGAGCAGGAGGAACCGCGGCGGGAGGTGGCGGTGAAGGTGCTCAAGCCCGAATGGGCAGGCAACGAGGGGGTCCGGGAACGGTTCCGGCACGAGGCGCAGGCGATGGCGACGCTGGATCATCCGGCGATCCTGCCGGTGTTCGAGGTGGGGGAGTTGGATGGGATGCCCTGGTTCTCGATGAAGCTGGCGCCGGGCGGTTCGCTGGCGGGGCGGCTGGGGACGTATCGGGGCGAGTGGCGGCGGATCGCGGAGTTGGCGGCGGGACTGGCGGACGCGCTGGCGTTCGCGCACGGGCACGGGCTGCTGCATCGCGACATCAAGCCGGGCAACGTGCTGTTCGACGCGGAGGGTCGGGCATACCTGGCGGATTTCGGAGTGGCCAAGCAGCTGGCCGAGGGGGACTCCCTGCGGCGGGCGGAGACCCGGCCCGATGCCCTGCTGGGCACGCCGCAGTACCTGCCGCCGGAGGCGCTGGACGGACGTCCGGGGAGCGCGACGACGTCGGGCGATGTCTACGGACTCGGGGTCGTGATCTGGGAATTGATGACGGGACAACCGCCTTTTCGGGCCACGACGTTGCCCGGGTTGCTGCGGCAGATCGCGGAGGCGCCGGTGCCGAGCCCGGGGCGCGACGGGGCGCCGGTTCCGCCCCGGGACCTGGAGAGCATCGCGCGGCGGGCGCTCGAGAAATCGCCGGCGGGCCGTTACGGATCGGCCGCCGAAATGGCGGCGGACCTGCGGTGCTTTCTGCGGGGCGAGCCGACGGTGGCGCGTCCGGTGACCGAACTGGGCCGGTTCTACCGGTGGTGCCGGCGGCGTCCGGCGCTGGCGGGGGCGAGTCTGGTGACCGTGTCGCTGCTGGTGTTGGTGGCGGTGGGATCGACGGTGGCGGCGCTGCGGATTCGGAACGCGGAACGACAGTCGCGCGAGGCTCGGTTGGCGTCGGAACGGCATTTGCAGCAGAGCCGCCTCGCCGAGGCGGCGGCGGTGCGGGAGGGGCGCCGACTGCGCTTTCGGGCGCGGGCCCTGGAATTGGTGGCCGCGGCGACGGGACCCGAGGAGACGGACGAGGTCCGGTCGCAGCGCCGGGCCGAGGCGGCGGCGGCGCTGGCGTTTCCGGAGGTGGCGCGCGTGACGATTCCGGCGAGTCCGGGTCCGGAATGGGAGACCTGGGCGACGTCGGACGGATTGCAGTACGTGGCGTGGAAGCGCCGGGGGACGCGGGAGTGGCGGGTGATGGACACCTGGCGGGAGGGGACGCACGCCATGGGTGAGGCGGACGGGAACCCGCGGGTCCTGAGCGCGGACGGACGGTGGATGGCGATGACGACCGGGGCGGAGGCGTGGGAATTATGGGATTTGCGCTCGGCGCCGCCGCGGCGGGTTCGCGGGTACACGGGGGAGCCGGAGGACCTTTCGAACGACGGGCGCCAGGTGGCCTGGTGCGAACCACGTGCGGAGGGCGGGCGGGATGCCGTGGTGGCCGGGACGGAAAGCGGGCGCGAAACGTGCCGGATTCCGTTTCCGGTGGTGAACGTGAAGATGCGCTTCAGCCCGGAGGGGGAGCGGTGCGTGATGGCGCCGAGTTCCTACCTGAATTGGACGAACTTTCCGTATTCGGTCCGCATTCACCGGACGCGGGACGGGGCGGTGGCGCACGAGCTTTCGGGCGGTCTGGCCAACTGCATCTGGTCCCTGTGCTGGGGCGGGAACGGACGGGTGGTGGTGGCCGGGGAACGCGGTGGGGCGACGTACGTCTGGGATGCCGTGACGGGCCGGCCGCGGCATGTCTTTCGCGGGGAGGGGTCGGATCTTTGGTTGGCGGCGGTCAGCCCGGACGGGCATCGGTTGGCCACGATCAGTGCGGATCGCCTGCTCCAGGTGCGGGACCTGGCGACGGGTCAGTTGATCGGGCGCAGCCGGGCCTGGTTGGCGCAACCGGCGCAGGCCATCTCGTGGTCGGCACGATTCCCGGGCCTGTTGGGACCGGTGGGATTGGACGACGAGAACGTGTGGGTCCGGGTGATTCCGGGGGCGTACCGGGCGGTGCGGGCCGCGGACGCGCACGGGAGCGCGCTGGGTCTGGCCGTGTCGCCGGACGGCGGGACGGTGGTGGCGGGTGACTCGCGGCACGCGCGCTGGTGGGGGGAGGGCGGGCAGGCGCCGGGGGCGGTGTTCGTGGACGGGTTGTGGAGCGCCTTCGTGTTTTCGACGGACGGGCGCTGGTTGTTCGGCGCCGGCGAGGGTGGGGTGGGGCGTTGGCCGGTGACGGCACGGGGTCCGGACCCGGCGGGGTTGCGGTGGCTGACGACCGGGGACGTGCACGGCACGATGGCCCTGGATCGGAGGGCACGCCGACTGGTCGTCAACTCGGAGGTGATCGGAAACGTGGCGGTGTTCGCGGAGCCGACGCGGGATCCGGCGGAGCCGCCCCGCCGGCTGGTGCATCCGTGGACGAGTTCGGTGAGCATGGATGCGGACGGGCGCTGGATCGCGGCGGCGGGGGAGGAGGGGGTCCGGGTCTGGGCGGCGGCGACGGGGGAGGTCGTGTTCGCACGGACGAACGTGGCGTGGTGCACGGCGCTGAGTGCGGACGGGACGCGTCTCGCGATTGGCGGACCTCGCTACGAGGTTTGGGACACGGGCGAGTGGCGGAAGGTCCGCGAGTTGCCGGGGCAGAGCGTGGGCGAGGGCACGGCGCGGGTGGCCTTCAGTGCGGACGGGCAAAGGCTGGCGACGGCGCACGTATCGGGCCGGATCGCGTTGTGGCAGCCGGACACGGGCTGGCCCCTGATGGTGCTGGAGAGTCCGGCCCGGCAGTTGAGCCGGAGTTTTTGTTTCACGAGCGATGGCGGGTGGCTGCACGTGGCCACGGGGGACGGGGTGGTGGAAGCGTGGGACCTGCGGATGCTGGAGCGCGAGCTGCGGGAGCGCGGATTGGGTTGGTGAGGGCCGGTCCCGGGAGGGTTGAAAAACCGGCGGGGGAGGCGAGTATGGCGTCATGAACCCCTCCGTCGAACCCTGGCGGCTCGGTCTTTGGGCGGTTGCGTTCGGGATCCTGTCGGGAAGCAGTGCCGATCTTCCCTTCCACCAGGTGCTGACCGGCGGAGGCGGGGGGTATGATGTCGCCTATGGCCTGGCCGTGGACGGCCAGGGCCGCCGATGGGTGGTCGGGGAGTTTTCGGGGGAGGCGTCCGCGATGGGGATCTCGGGGGAGTCGGCGGGACCGAGCGACGGCTTCCTGCTGGTGCTGGGAACGGACGATCGGGTGGAGTGGGGCCTTCAGATCGGTGGAGCGGGACTGGATTCGGTGCTGGATGTCGCCGTGGATGCCGCGGGGCAGGTCTACCTGGCCGGCGGCTTCGAGGGGACCGTGGATTTCGGGGCGATCCGGCTGACGAGCGAGGGGGGACGTGATGCGTTCGTGGCGAAGTTGGATGCGCGAGGCGAGTTCGTTTGGGCACGGGGCATCGGGGGCGCGGAGCGGGAGGAGGCCGTGAGTCTGGGGGTGGATGGCGCCGGGAACGTCGTGGTGGCGGGGGAATTCTCCGGGAGCATTCGGTATGACGCGGGGCGCACGTTGACGTCCTCCGAGGGCGAGGGGGTGTTCGTGGTGAAATACGACGCGGAAGGACGGGTCGTGTGGGGGGAGGGCCTGACGGGCACGGGGGCGGTGGCGCCCTTCGATTTGGCCGTGGGAACCGGGGGTTCGACGACCCTGGTGGGGTGGTTCGATGCTGAACTTCGCGTTGGTTCCATCCGGTTGGTGGCGGTGGCGGGGAATCCCGACGAACCGCCCGCCGTGGATGCGTTCGTGGCGCGGTTGGATTCGGCGGGACGGGTCGCGTGGGCCGTGCAGGCCGGCGGATCGAGCAGTGACGGGGCGATGACGGTGGCAGTCGATGCCCAAGGCAACAGCCATGTCGGGGGCGGGTTTGGCGGGACGGCGAGCTTCGGTGGGCACCGGTTGACGACGAGTGGAATGGTCGGTGGTTTCGTGGGCAGACTGAGTGCGGCGGGCGAATGGACGTGGGTGCGGGGGGTGACGTCGGCGGGGCCGTGTTGGGTCGGTTCGGTGGCGTTCGATCCGGCGGGGAGCCTGTATGCCGCGGGGGCTTCGCGGGGGATGGTGACGGGGTTGGGGGCCGCGCTCGAGGTGGGCGAAGGTCCCCGGCTGTTCGTGGCGAAACTGGACGGTGCGGGTCAGGTGCTGCATGCGGGGATGCTGGCGGCCATCGGCGAGGATGGTCCTTTCGCTCCGCTGGAAGTCGAAGGGATCGTGGTGCCCGCGGTGGACGAGTTTCATGTGGTGGGCCAGTTCCGGGGCGGGCTTGCGCTGGGTACGAATGCCTGGTCGAACGCGGGCGACGGGGATGGGTTTCTGGCGTCCGGAGGCATCTACGCGATGCCGGCGATCACCGCGCCTCCGGTGGCGGCAACGGCCGCGTCGGGCAGCAACGTCGTGCTGCGCGTGGCGGCCGCCGGGGGTGGGTTGCGGTACCAATGGATGCGGGACGGCGTGCCTTTGCCCGAAGCAACCCGATCCACGCTGGAGTTGGCGGAGATCCAGTCGGTCCACGAGGGACAATACGCGGTGCAGGTTTCCAATCCGCGGGGGATGACGACCAGCGCGGCGGTGGCGGTTCGCGTGACTCCTCCGGCAACCGGTTTCGAGGTCCCGGAGTTCCGCCACGAGAGCCTCGGGTCGATGACGTACGACGGTCCGTATCGTTCGGTCCATGACGGTCGCGGGCGGGTGTATCTGTTCTCGGGTGTGATGAACCTGGTCAACGGGCGGGCGACCGGGATGCCGTTTCGGTTGCGCGAGCAGGATGGAAGTTGGGACCCGGGGTTCGATCTCGGACCGCGATTCGGCAACGTGACGGCGATGACGGTGGATGCCGACGGGCGGGTGTTGCTGGCCAGCGCGGACGCGAATGGGGCGACGGTGTGGCGCTTCGCGCCGACGGGAGTGACGGATCGTTCGTTCACGCCGTTTCGCTCGGCTCGCCCGGTTCGGTTCCTGGTGGTGCAGCGGGACGGAAGGATTCTCGTGGCCGCAACCCTGCCCTCCCTGGCCAACGTCGCCGACACCGCGCTGCCGCCCCCGTCGATTCTCCGCCTGAATCCGGATGGCACGCCGGACGCGGGATTCCGAGCGCTCGAGTTCGACGCGAGCTTGCTGGCGCTTCGGTGGCCGCCGCTGGTCGATGGGGCGGGGCGGATCTACCTGGCGCCGTTCCCGGCCTCGGTCCGGGTCCGTGGAGAGGCGCTGGTCGGGTTGGGTCGGGCGCTGCCGGACGGACAACTGGACGCGGACTATCATCCCTTCGCGACCTATCCCGGGGGACTCGATCCGTACCCATCCGTCCGCGCGTTCGGCTTTCAGAGCGATGGGAGCCTGGTGGTTGCCGGATCGTTCACGCCGTCGGGGACGTTCGGATTGGCGACGCGCCGGGCGGTGCTGCGGTTTACGGAGGACGGACGATACGATCCAACGTTCGCGGAAGTGCTCTCGTCGAGGGTCGGGGGCACCCCGCTCGCCATGGTCGTCCTGCCCGACGACACCATCGCGGTTGCGGGGGCGAGGTTGGCGTTCGTACCCCGGGATGGCGCGTTGAACCAGGGGTTCGTCGAGTTCGAGGTCGATTCGCTTTCTTCCTGGATGTCGGCCACGGCGGATGGGCGGGTCCTGCTGCCGGGAACGGGCACGGTGGAGGGCTCCTGGGTGGGCGGGCCGACGCTGTGGACGCGCGAGGGGCGGGACCGCTCGTTTGCGGCCCCACGCTTTGCCTCACGGGTTCATCCCGCGTCGCTCGCCGTCTCGGCGGAAGGTCGGCTGGCGCTCGCCGGGGGATTCAACCGGCTGGGGGCCGCGTCCGCGCCCCATCTCGCCCTGCTGCGTCTCGACGACGGGCAGGCCGCGGCCGGACAAATCGACCCGGGTCTCGGCCATCGGGACGACGTTCGCGTCGAATCCGCCCAGGTGGTCGAGGGTCCGGGCGGCAGGTTCTACGGGCTTCTGCGCCTGTTGAACGCGGATCCGGAGCTGGACACCAACGCACTGGTGCGGGTCGGGGCCGATGGACGGACGGATTCGAGCTTCCGTTCGGACTCGGTCCAGGAGTGGGTGGACATGGCAGCCGCGATTCATGCCACGGGCGATGGCCGACTGCTCCTGACCATGGAAGGATCGGGTGGGGCGGCGTTGCGGGGGCGCTACGCCATCCGCCTCGATGAGCACGGCCAATACGATCCGTCCTTCGTCGCGGAACTGCCCGAGCCACCCGCGCGATATGGTGCGGTGGTGCGGGACTTTTTCGGCGAGTTGAATTCCATCGACGTCGGCGGGGTCCGGATGCTCGGAACCACGCCGGAGGGCGGTTGGCTGGTGGCAGCCACGACGACGAATGGCACGACGCGGGTGATCCGGTGGGATCGGGAGGGGGTCTTGGATCGCGGGTTTGCCGGCCCGGAGTTCCCGGATGCCCGGTGGACGTTGTCCACCCCGATGCTGCGCGATCCCGTCCACCAAGTGACCGTCGGAGTCTCGGTGACCGGTTTTCGGGCCAACACGTTGTGGCAGGGCCTGGTGCTGCCCGACGCCCGCGTCCTGCTGGCCGGCGAGTTCCGGGAGGTCGCGGGAAGGCGGGTGTACGGCCTCGTCCGGTTGCTGGCGGACGGCACGTTGGACCCCACGTTCGAGGCGGAGGAGGGACCCCGGTTGGGGGCGGAGCCCGGAATCGCGGGCGGGGTGACGGCCCTCGCGATGGACAGCCTCGGTCGGGTGTACCTGGGGGGCCTGTTTGATCGCGTTGGCTCGATGCCTGCCCCGGGACTGGCCCGCTTGCTGCCCGACGGGAGTCCGGACCCC
>CAZSOV010000059.1:0-16676 GCA_964608505.1 uncultured Verrucomicrobiota bacterium | reverse complement strand
CGGCAGGGAACCAGCGTGAGCCTGCCCACCACGGTCTTTTCCCGCGGGGGCCTGCGTTTGAGCGCCACGGTCGTCCGTTCGAATCCCGGCGAGCTCATCCAGATCGTGCTGGAGGACGGCGCGGGCGGGCCGCTGTCGCCGGATCGGGCGCGGAATCTCCTGTTCGAGGTCAGCCCGGACCTTCGCTCCTGGAACCGGGCAACCTTGCCGCCGGTCCAAATCGAGCCGGGCCGGGTCTGGACGGAATGGAACACCGCCCGGGATGGAGGTTCACTCTTCCTCCGGGCGGTTGAACCCTGACGCGTCGCGGGGGGAACCGGCGACGTCGATCAGGACGGGTTAATCCGGGTGGCGTCGTCGCCGGACGGCGCATCCGAGGCGGCGGGAGACTCCGGCGCGGCCGGTGACTCCGAGGCTTCTGGAGCGGGTTCGGTCGGGGCGGTGACGGCATCCGAAGCCACCTCGGCCACTTCGGCTTCGGCCACGGCGTCGGGCACCGGTTCGGTTGCGGGAGTCTCCGTCGCCGCCGGGGCCGGCGTGCCCGTGCCCGTGCCCGTGCCCGTGCCTGCGGCGGGGGTTTCCTTCGCCCGGGGCGGGCGGGGAGTGGGGCGGGGAGCCGGCTTCTTGGCCACTTCGAGGCGTCCGGTGGCGAACTCGATGACGTGACCTTCGTGGATCAGCCAGTGGAGATCCGTGACGATGGCCTGGAGCTCGGGCGAGGGCGGCGCCTCGGGGGCCGGAGCCGGAGCGGGGGCCGGAGCCGGGGCTTCGGCGGCGGGGGTGGTGCCTTCGCTGCTGCCCTCGGCGGGGGCCGGAGCGGCGGGCGGTGCCGCAGGGGCCGGGGCCGGGGCCGGGGCCGGAGCGGGCAACGGAATGCCGAGGACCTCGAACAGCTTGCGCCGGGTGCAATCGGGCGTGCTCTGGATCGTCTCGACGATCTTCTTGATGCCATCGCCGACCGGGGAGGCCTCGAGGTCGAGGTGCCGCGGACGGGCGACGGAAACATGCAGGACCGTCTTGTTGACCTTGAAGAAGTGCAGTCCGCGGTGCGCGAAGTCATCGCTCAGCCGGGTGACCATCTTGAGCGGGAACCGCTGTTGCAGCTCGAACTCGCGCCGGGCGGCGCGGCGAAGGATCGGGGGCAGGGCTTCCCGGGCCGGAGCGGAACGCACGACATGCCGTTCCAGGCCGCGGATGATGTTGGCGGCGTGCACGTCGCGGAAGTGCTGCTCCACCGCCTCGCGCGTGGGGAACTTCACGGGTTCGGGCAGGTTCAGGGCCGTGAACTCGAACTTGAAACTCTGCTGTTCGACCCACTGCTTCACCACGGCCTCGTCGCGGACGATCTTGACCCGTGACTTGAAGGCTTCGAACGGCATGCGCGAGAAGCGCTCGGAGTGCAGGCGCTGGAGCTTGGCCTGGTAGTCGTGGAGGTTGGGCGGCCCCAGAACGATGCCGCTCATCCCGCATTGCGCGACGAACGTGTAGGTGCCCTTCGGCGGATCGATCTGGATCTTCTCGGTCTGATAGAACGTGTCGAAGTGCTTGGTCAGCACGTGCCGAATGGCCTCGCCCTCGCTCAGCCAGATCGAGTCGTCCAGATTCACCACGAAAAACCGGCGCGGCGTTCCGTCCGCCTGGTTGCCCGTCATCCGGAAATCCAGCACGTACCGGTCCGGGCGCTTCAGGATCAGGTGCGCGATATCGAACAGGGGATAGGCGCGTCCCGTCTGGCGGATCTGCCGCGTCAGGGAATCGACGCCCGCCGCATCCGGGACGAGATCGACCGTCAGCCCTTCGGGCAACGCTTCCTCGACGAAATCGCGCCGGGGACCGCCGCCACCGCCGGGGCCGCCGCCCGGACCACGATCCCGCCGGTCACCTCGGGGACCGCCGCCGAAGCCGCCACCGGGACCGCCGGGTCCACCGGGGCCACCCGGTCCGCGCCCGCGCGGGCCGTCATCGCGACGGGGGCCGCGGTCGGGACGCGGCCCGCCGGGGCCGCCCGGGCCTCCGGGGCCACGGGGAGGGCCTCCGAAGCGGCGTTCGCCGCCGAAGTCCCGGCGGGGACCACCGGGTCCCCGTCCGCGGGGTCCGCGGCGGTCGCCGTCACCGGCGTCGTCGAAGTTGGCGTAGCGGTTGGCCGTCTGGGGCTGGCGCGCCCAGGCGGGTAACAGCTGGAGATCCAAATCCAGCTCGATCTCGGGCTTGTCGCTCATGGCAAGGTACCACCCTCGCGGGGTGGCAGGTGTCGGTATCGCGGTCTAGGAGTTTCCTGCATCGTGCAGGGCTGGGCAGAATGAACGCCTATTGACCCCATTGGCAAGCGTCCGGTGGGGGGCATTTGAAGCGTTGAAGCGTCGACCGGAGGCCGTGGTCACGTCGGGCGCTCCGTCGCGCGGCTTCAGGGTGGCCGGGGACCGCGACCCGGGGCGTGCAGTCGTGCGTCGTTTTCGGGTTCGGGGTCGGCGGACGGGGGTGCCGAGCCAACCCCTTGCGTCGGCGCCGTCCGGCGCGTCACGCTTCCGGCATGGCAACAAGCGCAAGGCCGGGCCCGGGCCCGGGGCGGGGGTGGTGCCGCATGGGGTGGGGATGGCTGTTCCTCAAGTTCGTTGCGGCGACCGTCGGCGGGGCCGAGGCGGCGCGTTGGACGCCGGAGGAGGTGGACGCGCTGATGGGCCGGGTGGCGGAGCGCGCGCGGCGGGTCAGCACGGACACCAACGCGCCGATCCACGTCTTCGACAAATTGACCGTGGTCGAGTCCCTGGCCGCGGACGGTTCGGTGAAGAAGGTGACCGAGAAGAAGTACGAGGTCTTGCTGCGGCACGGGATGACGCACAACCGGCTTGTGGAGGTGGATGGGGTGTCGCTGGGTCCGGAGGAGAGCGCGGCGCAGAGCGAGAAGGAGAAGCGCTGGCGGGACACGTACTCGGCCCGGAAGGGCGGGGCCTCGGCGGCGGATCGGGCTGACGACGTGTTGAACGAGCGGTTGTTTCGGCGCTTCGTTTTCACCGCCACCGGCGAGGAAACGATCCGGGGCCGCCGCTGCGTGGCCCTCGAGTTCCACCCCAAGCCGGGCGGGCTGCCGGAGGAACGGCTGGTGGACAAGGTGATCAATCTCATGCACGGGCACATCTGGGTGGATGCGGAGGAGGAGGAACTCGTCCGGGCCGAGGCGGAGACGCGGGGCACCCTGCGGTTGTGGGGCGGACTGCTGGGCAGCCTGGACTCCTTCCGGATCCACGTGGATCGCGAGCGAAGCGGATTGGGACCGTGGTTCAACCGGCACCTGGAGATCCACGTGCGGGCGCGGAAGCTGTTCACGCCCGTCCACATGCGGGCCCGGGAGGTGGGCTCCCGGTTGCGGCTCGCGCCGGGGGAACGGTGAAGGAAGACCTCCTGCGGTGCGTCGCCCTGCCGGGCGTCGAGGTTCCGTTGCACGCGGTCCTGCCGCCGTCCGCCTGAGGGGGGGCGGACGATCCCGCGGGTGGGGAGTTCGCCCTCGGAATCTGGACGGGAGGGGCGGTATTTCCGAGAGTCGCGCGGATGAACGCATCGAATCCGTTCCTGGTGGCGCCCCGCATTCCGGCCGTATTGGACCCCGAGTTCCGCCCCGCGGCGCTGGCCACCCGGGCCTTCGGGAAGGCGGCGGAGGCGTCGGGGAAGGCCGTGGATCTGGGCATCGCGGTGGAGCAATCGGATGGATCGACGTTCTGTTTCCGGCGGAAGTTCCTGCCGGTCGACCATCCGCAGGCGGGGGCGAACGGCTTCTTTCTGGAGCGGCTGGCCAAGTTCCTCCTGTGGTCGCGCGGCGGCTGGCGGCTGATGGTGGCGGCGCCGCGGACGTTCGCGGAAGGGTTGGCGCGGCATTACACGGAGACCGAGGCCGGACGGTTCGACGCGGAGATGATGGGGACGCGGATCTACGAGAAACCGTTCACGGTGGTGCCGGTGGGCACCCTGCCCCCGGAACGCGCGGTGACGCAGCGGTTGGGGCGGCATTGGAAGGGCTGCCGGATCGGGTTCGACCTGGGCGGGAGCGATCGGAAGGTGTCGGCCGTGATCGACGGCGAACCGGTGTTCACCGAGGAAACGGTCTGGGACCCGATCCAGCAGGCGGACCCGCAATACCACTACGACGGCATCATGGATTCCCTGCGGAAGGCGGCGGCGCATCTGCCGCGGGTGGACGCGATTGGCGGAAGCGCGGCGGGGGTCTACGTGAACAACCGTCCCCGCGTGGCCTCGCTGTACCGCGGCGTGCCGCCGGACTTGTTCGCGTCGCGGATCCGGAATCTCTTCTTCGACCTCAAGGCGGCCTGGGGCGGGATTCCGTTCGAGGTGGCGAACGACGGCGAGGTCACGGCCCTGGCGGGTTCGATGTCGCTCGAACGCAACGCCGTCCTCGGCCTCGCGATGGGCACGAGCACCGCGGCGGGCTACGTGACCCGGGAAGGCAACATCACGTCGTGGCTCAACGAACTCGCGTTCGTGCCCGTGGATTACCGGTCCGGGGGCCCGATGTGCGAATGGAGCCGGGACCGGGGCGTGGGTTCGCAGTACTTCTCGCAGCAGGCCGTGGCCCGGCTCGTGGGGCCGTCCGGCATCGAGTGCGATCCGGCGCTGCCGTTCCCGGAAAAGCTCAAGCTCGTCCAGAAACGGATGGAAGCCGGCGACGAGCGGGCCCGCCGGATCTATCAAACCCTCGGGACCTATCTCGGCTATGGGCTGGCCCACTTCGCCGATTTCTACGATTGCGAGCCGGTGCTGGTCCTGGGCCGGGTGATGACCGGCGAGGGCGGCAACGTGATCCTCGAAGGCGCGCGCGAGGTCCTGCGCGAGGAGTTTCCTGAATTGTCGGGACGGATCGAATTTCATACCCCCGACGAGACCTCGAAGCGCCATGGACAGGCCGTGGCTGCGGCGAGCCTGCCCGAGGTGACGACCTAGCCAGGGAGCCGCGACGGCGGGCGGACGTCCGCTACAAGAGGGCGGCGGGAGTGGTCGAGGTCGGCCCGACGCCGAACATGCTTTCCCAACGGAGGGGAAACGGCTGGAGCAGGACGGTGCGGACGAGGTGCGCCCGGACGCGCCGGCGCGGAACCTTGATGCGGTGGGCGGGGTCGAGGACGTTGCCGCGTTCGAGGAGGCGCAGGGTGTCGGCACCGATGAGGAGGGGCAGGGCGCAGCAGATGCGGACGCGGCGCTGGTCGCGCGGGGTCTGGCAGGTGTACCGCCAGCCGGCCTCGAGATGTTCGGTGGCGAGGAGGAGCAGGGCGCGATACACGCGACGGAAATCGTCCATGCTGGCGGGGTCGAGGAGGTCCTCGGGATCGAGGCGTGCCTGCTGCAGGACCTCGGTGGGGACGTAGCAGCGGCCCTGGCGCAGGTCCTTCGGAAGGTCGCGAAGGATGTTGACGAGTTGCAGGCCCTTGCCGAACCGGACGGCATCGTCCTGGTAGGCGGCGACGTCGAGGGCGGCGGCGGGATAGAGGTGGGTGCGACAGACGCGCGTCCAGAACGTCCCGACGCACCCGGCGACGCGGAAGGTGTAGTCGTCGAGGTCCGCGAGGGTTTCGAGGGCGATGAGGCGTTCGGGGGAGGCGCCGTCGAAGCGGACGAGATCGAGTTCCTGGCCGCCGGCAATGGTGTCGAGCACGGTTCGGATGCAGCAGCGGTCGAAGCAGGGGAGCGCGGCGAGGACGGTGACGGCTTCCTCGATGCGGGCGAGGAGCCGGCCTTCGGCGGGAAGGGTCTGGTTGGCGGCGAGGCGGGTGAAATCGACGGGTTCCTCGCGGTTGCCGAGGATGCGGTCGCGGAGGAGGGCGAGGGCGGCGAGGCGTTCCTCGAGGGGGAGGAGTTCGGTGTCGGCGATGGTATCGGTGGCGCGGGCGAGCAGGTAGGCGAGACCGATCTGGGTGCGGACGGCCCGGGGGAGGATACGGAGGCTCAGGTAGAACGAGCGCGAGACGTCCCGGAGCAGGGCCGTGAGCAGATCTGGGGAAGGCGCGGACGTTCGCATTGGGCGGGCGGAATTCTACGGGGGAATTGGAAAAGCGCCAATGGGGCGACGTCCGGGAACCGCAAGATCATGCGAGGGCGGGCGGCGGGTGGCCTCAACGATAGACAAGCTGCGCGGTCGCGCGGGTGTCGCGGTCCGCGATGGCGCGGAGCCAGTAGGCGTTCAGTCCGGTCGGGAATTCGTGCTCCAGTCCCGTGGCGCCGGGAGGCACGGCAAAGCTCCGGTAAGGACGCCAGTCGCCGTCCCCCGTCAGGTCGAGTTCGATCCGGACCTCGACGGGTCCGACCTGATCGTGCCGGAGGGCGAGGGTCTTGCGGTCATAACCGGCCAGGAGGTAGGGGTCGCTGGGTTGTTGGGCCCGGACGGACGCGTCCAGCCACGGGCCGCCGACGCCGCGGGGTTTGCCGAGTTTCCACAGGTCGTCGAGGGCGCCGGCCCAGAGGGCGACCCGGCGGTCGTCGGAAGTCAGGACGTGGGGATTGGCGGGAACCGGGCGGGAGTCGAGGCCGGACAGGACGAGGAGCCCGCGGTAGGAGCAGAAGTCGTGGAGACGGAAGGGGTGGGTGGCGACGGGTCGGACCTTGGCGAAGCCGCCGGCGTTTTCGGCGGGGAGTTCGTAGAAGGTCCCGTGGCAATGGAAGAGGTCGCGTTCGGTGGCGACCTCGCGGTCGAGGCGCGCGGGGCCGAGCGGACCATCGTGATCGAAGGCGGGCCCGCCGCCGCGGGGCAGGCGCCAGCGGCGTCCGCGGTCGTCGAGGTAGAGGACCGACGCGGGATCGAGGGCGACGATGCCGGAGGGAATCGCGGCGCGGGAGCGGACGAACGCGTCGGTGGCGGGGTCCTCGACGCGACGGAGGCGGAGTTGGGCGTCGAGTTCGTAGTAGCCGGCGGGCCGGGGGCCGGCGGGGCCGTTGGTGACGGCGGCGAAGGCGAGGGTGCGGTGGTTGTCGGCGCGGGCCCAGAGGAGTCCGCCACTGACGGCGGCGGAGGTCGGGGTGGCGAGTCCGTCGAAGCGGCGGGCGGGCCGGGCGCCCCGGCGGTCACGGTTGGAGAATTCGAACCAGGCCGTGGCCTCGCTGAGCGCGGTGTCCGCACGGAGCCGGAGCCAGGCGGCCTGTTCCGTGATGGGCAGTCCGAGATATCCCCCGGCGGGAAGGGACAGGACGCGCGCGGTTTCCCACTGGCCGTTGCCGCGGCGATCGAGTTCGAGGGTCACGCGGGCCTCGGGGCCGCCATGGGCGAGATGCAGCCAGCGGCGGTCGAAGCCCGCGGCCAGGAAGGGCTCGGTGACGGTTTGGGACGGGACGTCCTCGTGCACCCAGGGTCCGCCGCGGGCCAGGACGGGGCCGAGGTCGTCCAGGTCGTCGGGATCGACGAACCAGAGATTGGACTGCGACTGCGGGGCGGGAATGGAGCCCTTGGCGCGGCGGCGGTTGAGGAATTCGGCCCGGGCGGTGTCGTCGCAGCCGAACACCAGGCGGTCGTTCCAGCGGGCAAAATCGCCGATGACCTTGAGGTAATTGGAGATGGGCCGGAGTCCGGCGCTGCGACCGGGGGTGAAGTCGCGGGGAAAGCGCCAGAACGCGCCGTGCATGGTCATGAGCAGATCGCGTTCCCCGATCTCGCGGATCCGCGGCCACTCGGTATTCCAGCCGTGGGCGCCGTCGTAGCTGTGGCTGGACTTGGGGAGGCGGTAGGCATGCCAGGCGCCGCCATGGAGGACCATGAGGATCAGGGATCGATGGTCCCAGCCGATCGACCAGATGGGATCGACGTCGGGGCGGGGATTGCCGTCGAGCCCCCCGGGGCCGGTGACTTCGGTGAACTGGTTGCGGCGGACGACGGTCCAGGCGGCGGCGGCCCCATCCCAGGATGCGAGGGCGCCGGACGGGACATCGGGACGTTGCTGGGCCTCGGGGCCGTGTTCGCCGTTGTTGGCGTAGACGAGGCGACCCTGGCCCGAGTAGAGGCCCTTGCCGTGGTATCCGGGAAGGCCGGCGTGGCGGCCTCCGGGGAGTTGTTCGTCCCGCCAGAGTTCGGTGACGGCGAGGGAATGGACGTCGATCTCGTAGAGGCCCTCCTCCATCGAGGCGCAGTAGATTTTGCGGGCCGGATCGACCAGGTGCCGGGCGTTGCCGGTGGGCCGTCCGAACATCGCGGCATAGGGAATGACGCGGACGCGGCGCTGGTCGTCGATGGCGTAGGGGCCGATGAAGAGCTGGCGGGATTCTCGGTGGATCATCCGGTTGGCGGGGGTGCCGCCGATGCTTTCGGGGCGGATGATCTGCCGGAGGTCGGGCGTGATCTCGTGGAGTTTGTCGGTGGAACCGCGGGGTTGATGGGGGGCGTAGGTCACGACCCAGAGACGGTCGGCCCACGGGACCACGGCGCCGGTGCCGCATTCGTTCTCGTCATTGAACATGGCGAGGTGCGGGTAGATGCCGCCGAGGCTGGGGGGCGAGGGAGAGGCCGGGGCATCGAGGGACCCCGCGAGGCCCCACGAGACCAGGGCCACCGCGAGCCACGGCATCGCGCGAACGCTCCCGCAGGGAATCGGATCGGGATCGGCAGGGGTCATCGCGGACAAACGTCGCGCCGGGGCCGCGGCGCGGTCAATGACGCGGGTTTCAGCGCGGGTGGCCGATGCAGAACAGGTTCTTGCCGGTGCGGATGTAGAAGCGACCGTGGGCGATGGCGGCCGAGGCCTGAAGGCTTTCCTCGAGGGGATTGCGGGCGAGGATTTCGAACTTCGGACCGGCGGCCAGAACGACGGTCTCCCCGGCATCGGAGGTGAGGTAGAGGCGTCCGGCGGCGGCGACGGGGGAGGCGGAGAAGGCGCCGCCGACGCGTTCCTGCCACACGATGTTCCCCGTGGCGCCGTCATAGCAGGTGGCGATGCCGCCGTCGGTGACGGCGTAGAGATGGGGCGGAAGGTAGAGCATGGAGGGCACGCTGGGCATGCCCTTCTTCTGTTCCCAGACGAGGTTGGACTCCCCGAGATCGCCGGTGCCGCCGAGCCGGAAGGCCTTGATGGACATCCGTCCGCCCCACCCGCCGGAGGTGAAGGCGAGCCCGTCGCCGAGAACGACGGAAGGGACCTTGCCCTCGCCGGCAACCTTGCTGGTGAAGACCCGGTCTCCGGTGCGGAGGTCATGGCCCTGGAGGACGTCGCCGGCCTCGCTCACGACGAGGGTCTGGCCGTCGCGGACCCAGAGGTTGGGAGCGCCATGGGAGATGCGGGACAGGCCGCGTCGTGCGACCCACCGGGTGGCGCCGGTGCGGGCGTCGAGGGCGAGGAGTGCCGCCTGGTCCCAGGCGGTCTGCCAGCCGACCTTCTTGTCCTCGCCGTCGCTGCTGCCGTCACGGGCCATGAGGAGGATGCCGTCGTGGAGGACGAGGGAGGTGCCGAGGCCGTGCTGGCTGTAGAACGGGTGCGCGCGGTTGGTCCAGGCGAGCGAGCCATCGGCTTCCAGGGCGGCGAAGGAACCGTCGCCGAAACAGGCGTAGATCCGCCGTCCGTCGGTGGCTGGCGTGGGCGTGGCGTAGGAATTGCGGGTTTCCTTGCGTTTCGGGACCTGTTCGAAGACGGCCTTGTTCCAGACGGTCTGACCCGTGTTGGCATCGAGGGCGAGCACCCGGCAGGTCTGTCCGTTGTCGGTGGCCGTGGTGAGGTAGACGCGGTCGCCCCACACGATGGGCGAGGACCAGCCTTCGCCCGGCACGGCGGCCTTCCAGAGGACATTGGAGGAGGCGCTCCAATGGAGCGGGAGGCGTGTTTCGGCGGAAACCCCCTGGTGACCCGGACCGCGGAATTGGGGCCAGTCGTCGGCGGAGGCGGGGAGGGACGCGGCGAGGGCGAGCCAGACAAGACGGAGCGCTTTCATCGAATGGGGTTCGTGGAGCGAGCGTAGCCGGAAGGGGTGGTCGGGCGGAAGCAGGATGGCGGAGATCCAATGGACAGTCTGTTTATTTGGAAATGATTCCAAAAAACAGTCCTTTTATTATGCAGACGATTGGGTACGGTGTGCGCATGAACGTGCGGTTGAAGTTTCCGACGGGGGCTCCGATGGGCTGGTACCACTGCCTTTCCCGCGTCGTGGATCGGCGCTTCATCTTCCAGCCGCCGGAGAAGGAGCACTTCGTCGCGCTGCTCCGTGAATGCGAGGCGTTCTGCGAGGTGCGGGTTCTGACCTTCTGCCTCATGTCCAATCACTTTCACATCCTCCTCGAGGTTCCTGCTCCGCCCCCGCCGGACCGACGTCCGTCCGCGGAGCAGGTTTGTGGCAAGTTGGATCGACTTTCCGGTCATCAAGATGTCGGGGCCGTCCGGCAGCGGTTCCAAGCCTACCGGGAGGCGGGGGACGTGGCGGGAGAAGCGGCGTACCTCGCTTCGTTCCACGCGCGGATGTGGGATGTGAGCGCGTTCATGAAGATGCTCAAGCAACGGTTCTCGTCGTGGTATAACGTCCGGTCGGGGCGCAGGGGCACGTTGTGGGAGGAGCGGTTCAAGAGCGTGCTGGTCGAAGGAGCCGGACCAGCGCTGGCGACGATGGCAGCGTACATTGACCTGAATCCGGTGCGGGCGGGTATCGTGCGGGATCCCAAGGACTACCGATGGAGCGGATACGGGGAGGCGATGGCGGGAAGGAAGGGGGCGAAGCTGGGGTTGCAGCGCGTGGTGACGGCCTTGCAGCGGGGGCGGGAGGAGTCGGTGAGCAACGCGTTGGAGGTGTATCGAGAGTGGGTGTACCGGGAGGGCAACGAGGAGCGGGAAGCGACGGGGCCGGATGGAAGGCCGGCGCGCGGGGCGTTGAAGCGGGAGGAAGTTCTGAAGGTGCTGGAGGCGAAGGGGCAGTTGCCGGTGACGGAATATGTGCGTTGTCGGGTGAGGTACTTCAGCGACGGGGCGATGTTCGGTGGGCGGGCGTTCGTGGAACATATGTTCGAACGGCACCGGGATCGGTTCGGGAAGAAGCGGAAGAGCGGGGCGAGACCTATGCGGGGGTTGGCGGGCGAGGGTTTGTGCACGGTACGGGACCTGCGCAAGGAGGTGTTCGGGTAAGGTAAGGGGGGCCTACTTAGGCCGGGCCGGGGTGTTTGGAGGACCAGGCGGAGGTCGGGAGCCAAAGCGGGGGACCGAATTTTCGGCGTGCCGGAGTGACGCGGGCGGAGCGCGACGGATTTACCGAGTGGGATCCGACGGGGGCGCGTCGGGCGGGGCGGGCAGACTCTTGGGACTTGCACCCAGTTGGGCGAGGCCGTCGCGGGCGTGCTGGAGACCGGAGAAGACCGTGAAGACGAGGGCGACGATGGCGAGGGGGTCGCGGTAGGACAGGGCCACGTTGGCCAGGGTGAGCAGAATGACGGCCATCTGGAGCACCGTGGCGACCTTGCCGGTGACGCGGGGGCGGACATCGACATGGCCGCAGGTGTACTGAATCAGGCTGAAGCCGAGGACGAGGATGGCATCGCGGCTCAGGATCGTGGCCACCAACCAGAGGGGAAGCGGGACCAGCTGCTCGCCCCGCGAACGGCTGAGGAGAATGAGCGCGGACAGGACGAGGAGCTTGTCGGCGAGGGGATCGAGGATGGCGCCGAGCTGGCTGCGCTGGTTGAAGCGCCGCGCGATCCAGCCATCGATGCCGTCGCTGGCGGCGGCGGTGAAGAACAGGCCGAGGGCGAGCCAGCGCAGGTCCTCGTTCGCCGTGCGCCAGTAATAGAGCACGGCCACGACGAAGATCGGGATGAGCAGGATCCGCCCGATGGTGACCTGGTTGGCAAGGGTCATCGACGTACCACCGTCGCCCCGCGGGGCGTGCGGGGTCAATTACCGCGTGTAGGTCCGGTGCCCTCACCGGGCGGCGCGGTGGCAGAAGCCGGTTCATGGCGAGGGTGCGGCACGGGGGCGCTGCGGGGCGGACCGGAACAGCACGGCGCGGCGACCTGGGGCCTGCGATGGTGAGCGGGGCGGCGGAAGATCAGGCGAGCAGCGGGCGGATGACTTCGCCATGTACGTCGGTGAGGCGCATGTCGCGTCCGCCGAAGCGGTAGGTCAGGCGACGATGATCGAAGCCGAGCTGATGGAGCAGGGTGGCGTAGAGGTCGTAGATCTCGACGCGGTCCTGGACGGTCTTGTAGCCGAACTCGTCGGTGGCGCCGTGGGCCATGCCGCCGCGAAAACCGCCCCCGGCGAGCCAGACGGTGAAGCCGAAGGGATTGTGATCGCGCCCGTTGCTGCCCTGGGCGAAGGGGGTGCGGCCGAATTCGCCGGCCCAGAGGACGATGGTGGAGTCGAGCAGGCCGCGGCCGCGGAGGTCGCGGAGGAGGGCGGCGATGGGTTGGTCGACGGCGCGGGCGTTGTTTTCGTGGCCCTCCTTGAGGTTGCCGTGCTGGTCCCAGCGGTCGCCGCCGACGACGGGGCAGGTGAGTTCGACGAAGCGCACCCCGCGTTCGACGAGGCGCCGGGCAAGGAGGCATTGGCGACCGAAGATGCGGGTGGGGGCGTAGGTGGACTCGAGACCGTAGAGGCGGCGGGTGAGTTCGGTTTCGCCGTCGAGATCGACGAGTTCGGGGACGGCGGACTGCATGCGGAAGGCGAGTTCCTGGTTGGCGATGGCGGATTCGACAGCATCGGAGGGGCCCAGGCGGGAGAGGAGGGCGCCGTCGAGGGAGCGGACGAGATCGAGTTTGCGGCGCTGGGCGTCGGGGCTGGGTTCGGCGGGGCGGATGTTGGCGACGGGGAGGTCGCCGGGCTTGAAGAGGGAGCCCTGGTAGGCCGCGGGGAGGAAGCCGGAGCCGAAGTTCTCGACGCCGCCGGGTGGAATGAGTCCGCCGTTGAGGACGACGAAGCCGGGGAGATCGTGGCGGGCGGAGCCGAGGCCGTACCCGAGCCAGGCGCCGGCGCTGGGGCGTCCGACGAGGCCGAAGCCGGTATGCAGGAAATAGTTGGCGGCGGTGTGTTCCGAGAATTCGGAGACCATGGAGTGGACGACGCAGAGTTCGTCGGCGCATTGGCGGACCTGGGGGAAGAGGTCGCTGACGGGCAGTCCGGACTGGCCCCCGGGATGGAAGGCCCAGGGGGAGGCGAGGGTGGAGCCGTTGTCGTTGAACTGGGTGGGCTCCATCTTCATCGCGAACGGTTTCCCGTGCTCCTTCGCGAGGCGTGGCTTGGGATCGAAGGTGTCCATCTGGCCGGGCCCGCCGTCCATGTAGAGGAAGATGACCTGCCGGGCGCGGGCGGGGTGGTGGGCAAGGCCCGTGGGCGGGCCGGGGCGGCCGGGGTTGGGCGCCGGAGGCGGGGCCGCGAGACCGAAGGCGCGATCCTGCCAGAGGGCGGCGGCGGCGAAGGCGCCGAACCCGTTGGCACAGGTGGCGAGCATGTCGCGGCGCGACCGGGGGCGTTCGAGAAAACGTCGGCAATGGGACATGGCTCAGGGGAGGAAGGCGAATTCCTTGGCGTTGAAGAGGGCGTGGGCGAGATCGATCCAGGCCGTGTCGGTGTTGGAACCGGCGACGTCGCCCTGGGCGCGGACGAAATCCAGCGAGGCCCGAAGCTCCGCGGCGTCGGGGAGGCGGGCGAAGGCCAGTTCGTACAGGCGCCGGACCCGGGCATCGGGATCGGCGGGGAACTCGCGGGCGACGCGTTCGGCCCAACGCCGGGCCTGGGCGGCGACGAACGGATCGTTCATGAGGGCGAGGGCCTGGGCGGGGACGTTGGAGACGTTGCGATGCCCGACGGTGGTGAAGGGGATGGGGGCGTCGAACGCCAGGAGGAGGGGCGAGAGGAAGTTCCGGCGCACCTCGAGGTAGAGGCTGCGCCGTCCGAAGCCATCGAGCGGACCGCTGGCCGAGGGGCGTCCGCGCCCGTCCATAAACGGCGTCAGATGGGCGGGCACCGGCGGGCCGCCGCGGGCGGGGTCCAGGTTGCCGGCCACGGCGAGCAGGGCGTCGCGGAGCGATTCGGCGTCGAGACGTCGAAGCGGGGCCCGGTGGAGCAGGAGGTTGTCGGGATCGCGCGCGGTGGCGGCGGCGGGATCGGATGCCTGGCCTGACATCTGCCAGGTTCGACTCAGGAGAATCCGGCGGATGAGGGCTTTCGGGGCGTCCTGCCGCCGAAAATCCGCCGCGAGATGGTCGAGCAGATCGGGGTGGGTGGGGGGCTCGCCGAGCACGCCGAGGTTGTCGACGGACGCGACGAGGCCGCGTCCGAAGAGATGCGCCCAGATCCAGTTGACCATGACCCGCGGGGTCAGCGGGTTTTCGGGATGGGTGACGGCGCGGGCGAGGGCGAGCCGGCCGCTGCCCTGGGAGAACGAGGCGTCCTGGTAGGGGAGGTCGGAGAACCCGAGGGCTTCGAGGAAGCGTCGGGGGACGATCTCGCCGGGCACCTTGTGATTGCCCCGGACGAAGACGGGAAGGTCGACGCCGGTTCCGTCGGTCATGGTGGCGGCGAGTTGGGGTTCCGGCAGGAGTGCATCCTCGCGGCGCCAGGCGAGGCGGGCTTCCTCGGGGAGGGGAAGGTCGCGCAGGGCGGCCTCGATCCACGCGGCATCGTCGGGCGCGACGCGGTCCGGGGTTTCACGCCAGGTGCGTACGAGCGCGGCGGGGTCCACGGGATCGACGGGCGGCAGGGAAGGGGGCGGCTCGCGGTCCGGGGAGAGCAGCGCCGTCTCGAGCGCGAACCAGCCGTCGGGTTGCCGGACCTCCGGACCGAAGTCGGCGGCGGGATCGGGAGCCGAGAAGTCGGAGAACACGATCCAGGCGCGGCGACCCTTCCACATCGAGAGATCGAGCGTGCGCCAATGGGGCAGGGGATTCCGAAGGGACTGGCGGAGGGAGCCGTAGATGGGGGCCTGAACGAGGGTGAATCCCTCGATGCAGACCGTGAACCGCGTGCCCTGGCCGGCCACGCGGAGGTGGAGGAAGTCGCGGTCGATGGTGAAGGTCGGGGACCGGAGCGCGCCCTGGAACCGGCGGGAAAGGGAAGCCGCGTGGCGCACGCCGCGGGGGACCACCCGCAGGGGGCCTTCACCGAGCCAGACCGGTTGACCCTCCGGGGCCGGGTCGAGGAGCAGGGCGTCTCCCTCGGGGAACCAGGTGTCGGGACTCAGGACCCGGGCGGAAGCGGGAGGATCGAAGCGGCCCCAGACGTTGGATCGGGCGAGGGGGGGCGCGGAGGCATCCCGGGGCGCGGTCAGGCGGTCGAGCAGGGCCCCGGCCAGTTCGCGCCGGACGCGGTCCCGGTGCTCGACGAGGCGCGTGGCGCCGGCCCGGCGGGGGGCGGGATCATCCACGGCGCGGATGGCGTACCGGGAGCTGTCGAGCATCCCGTGCAGCGCGTAGTAATCGCGGGTGGAGATGGCGTCGAACTTGTGATCGTGGCAGCGGGCGCAGGCGAGGGTGAGGCCGAGGAACGCCTTGCCGAGGACGTCGATCTGGTTGTCGACGATCTCGCTGGTGTAGGCGCGGGCATCGACCGGGGAATGGACCTGTTGGGGGAGCCAGTATTGGAGCGTGGCAATCAGGGCTTCGTTGCAGCCGGTTTCGGGATGCCAGCGGGGCGGGAGAAGATCGCCGGCGATCTGTTCGCGCACGAAGGTGGAATAGGGGAGGCCGTCGTTGAAGGCGTGGACGACGTAGTCGCGGTAGCGCCACGCGCCGAGGATGGGATAGTCGAACTCGTGGCCCATCGTTTCCGCATAGCGCACCTTGTCGAGCCAGTGCCGGGCCCAACGCTCGCCGAAGGCCGGCGAGGCCAGCCAGTGATCGACCGCGCGTGCGAACGTGGCGGGGGCGTCATCGCGACCGAAGGTCTCGAGTTCCTCCGGGGTGGGCGGAAGACCGGTCAACGCATGCGAGGCGCGTCGGAGCAGGGTCCGACGGTCGGCCGGGGAAGCGGGTGCCAACCCGGCGGCTTCGAGCCGGGCGAGGATGAAGCGGTCGAGGTCGTCGGTCGGCCAGTCCGCGGCCTTCACGACGGGAACGGCCGGACGGGAAACCGGCTGCCAGGCCCAGTGCGAGGCCTTGCGATGGGCGAGGTCGAAGCCGCGCCGGGCCGTGCCGGGGGGCGTCGGAGCAGGGCTGGCGGGCCAGGGGGCTCCGTCGCGGATCCACTGGCGGAGATCGGCGACCGTCCCGGGCGGAAGCCGCGTCTTGGGCGGCATCTGAAGGTCGGGGTCCTCGTAGGAGACCGCGCGCAGCAGAAGGCTCCGGTCGGGGTCGCCGGGGACCAGGGCGGGGCCGCTCTCGCCGCCGCGGAGCAGGTCGGCGCGGGTGTCGAGGCGGAGGTCGGCCTTGAGCTTCTCAGCGCCGGCGCCGTGGCAGGAATGGCAGTGTTCCACGAGCACGGGGCGGATGCGGGACTCGAAGAAGTCGGCGGTGGCGGCGGCTCCGGACGCGGCGCCGGCGACGGGACCGCCCAGGCCGCCGAGGCACAGGCACAGGAGGTGTCGGAAGCGGATGATCCGGCGGGGGGCCATGTCGGGCACGACGGTTTCCGGAGGAACCGGGGATGTCGAGTTCAAGTCCCGTGGGATTCAGGGATCGGAGCGCGGACGGCGGTGGGGGAATGGGAAGGGCGAGGCGCGGGAGGGGGGCGAGGGCAGGGCCGTTGACAAAGTCCTGCGTGGAACTGCGATGTGGGGCCGGCGACTGC
>CAZSOV010000058.1:15457-31177 GCA_964608505.1 uncultured Verrucomicrobiota bacterium | reverse complement strand
GCGTGAACCGCTGCTTGAGCACCCGGATGAACTCGCTCACGTCCCACATCCGGGCATGGAAAGTCGCCAGGTACTTCGCCTCCCCCTCCGCATCGCGGGCCTGGCGGTACATCTCGAAGCGTTGCCGCACCAGCCCCACGTTCTGATGCCCGGAGAGCTTGGCCAACTTCTCCAGGATCTGCTCGGCGGAAGGTCGCTGCTCCGGCGGGGGCCGGCGCGGCACCTCGACCAGGACATGGAAATGATTGGACATGAGGCAGTAGGTGAGGATGCGAACCTCGCAGAACTCGGCGCATTCACGGAGCAACTGGACGAAATGCTCCTTCTCGGGCGGGGCGAAGATGAAGCGGCGATCGACGATGCGGGAGACGCAGTGGTAGTAGGCTAGGGGCAGCTCCGGCGGTGCCTTCAGACGCGGTCGCGGCATGGGCGAAGGCTGCCCGCCCCTCGTCGCAATTGCAACCTATAAACCGCGGGAATGGGCTTTGAATGGGGTTTTTGTGCAGCTGGTGTTTGGGCTTCGTGCAGCTTGGGGAGCTGCCGGAGCTGCCTCGATCAGTGGATGAGCTCGGCCTTGGGGATGCCGAAGCGTTCGAGCACGCGCCCGGTGGCTTCGGCGAGCTGGCCGGCGTCGAGCAGCATGCGCTGCAGCGAATCGCCCTTGTAGTACTCGACGAGGTGCATGCCATCCCTGGGCTCGGCCAGGGCCGCCTTCAGGTCGCCCAGCCTGCTGATGGTCCTTCCGTTGACCTTGTCGACCACCAGGTTTCGGTACTCCTGGTAGCCGACGTTGTACGGATCGGGCAGGACCTGGCTCAGGATCACGAGGGAGGGCCGTTCCTTCGTCGGCGACTGGTTGGTGAAGTAGACGAGCCGGAACGGACCGCGTCGACGCCAGTCATCGCCCCAGCTGCGGAGGTACGACTGGTGAAGCGGCTGGAAGACAAGCCCGCCGGCAACGAGGTACTCGGGTTCCTTGTCGAAGGCGAACATCGGCAGGAGATCGACGGAATACTCGGCCCTCGGAATGACGTAATGAATGTCCACGACCTTGCCGTCGCGCCAGACCTTCATCGGGATCCGGTCCCCGGCGAAGTGGGCCCGGGTGGCGAGCCCTTCGAGGATGACATGCCCGTATTCCGCGTCCTCGTAGTCGCCTTCCATGTCGATGGCGTGGCCATCGACCTCGAGCAGGATGTCCTTCTTGCGCACCGCGTAGTCGGGCGAGGCCGACTTCGGGACCTCGATCACCACGGCACCGCGGGGTTCCCCTTCGAGCTTCAGGTGATCCAGCGTCGCGGTGTTCTGTCCCGGCTGCCAGACGAAGTCGAAGAAGCCCAGGCCAGGGTATTTCCCGGCCTTTTGGGCCGACACGACACGGCGGATGAACTCGGCCGGCGCGACGGTGCATACGTTGCCGCCCTTGGACACGGTCAGGCCAACGACCTTGCCGTCCACGGCCACGGGTTCGGCCCAGCCGAGGCCGCCGATCTCGGTGTTCAATTCGAGGTGCACCCGCGGCGAGAAGCTCATCGAGCCCTCGCCGACGTTGAACTTGCTGAACTCGGCGCGGCGGGTCTCGAGGTTGCCGTCCCGCCAGCGGACGATGTCGTAGTCCGTCCGGCGCGGCATGGTAGCGGACAACTCGACCGGCTTCAGTCCGTTCCAGAACGCGGCGTCGGGCACGGTGACGAGGGCGACGTTGGCATGGTAATCGACCCAGGTGACCTCGGCGGTGAACCACCGGCCACGCCCGCCCTTCTGGGCCCGGACGAGAGTTCGATCCGCGAGGTTTTGGGCGGTGGTGACCAATTCGCGCTCGCCGAGGACCAGGGCGTGCTTGCGAACGGAGCGGGTCGGCTTGTTCCACGGCTGGGTGTAGTCGTATTCCTTCGAGGTCACTTCCACGGTGACGACGGACGCCTCGAAGGCGCTCCGTCCGTTGGACTCGGCGGCCCGGGCGGGGACCTGGGCCCCGCCGGCCACGAGGACCGCGAACGCCAGAAGGGAGAGGAGGGATGGGGCTGGTTTCATAGGCGGCGGTCGCTGGGAACTCCGTAGGTTTTCAGGATCAAATCGTTCGCCGAGGCGGCTTCCTCCCGGCTCAGGCACTCGAAGCCCTGCCGCCCCACGAACTCCAGGACGTGCTCCCCGCCCATCCCGCTCTCGAACGCCCGGACGACGTCCTCCAGTTTCTCGATCCGGACCCCGTTGATTTTGTCGATCAGGGCCCGACCGCGGACGTTGAGGTTGGCGTTGACCGGATGGGCGAGCAGGTTGGCCAGCACCACCGGCTCCGGGCGCACGGTCTCGGGTGCCTCCGCACGCCGGTAGAAGAGCTCATAGACCAGGTCCGCCGCGGCTCCGTCCGACAAATCGCGCCCGAGGGTCCGGAGGTAATCCTGGCACAACGGCGTGAACACCAGTCCGCCGTGCACGTAGTACCGCGGGGGTTTGTCGTACTGGTTCCCCGCGGTCTTGTCCCCGGTGTACACGAACACCGGCAGATCGACCGCGATCTCCTTTTTCCCGCGGAGCAGCTTCAGACTCACCTTCTCGCCGTGCTGCGCGCGCTGGAAGGCGAGGGCGGCCGACACGCGGTTGTTCCGGTAAAGCACCGTCCCATCGCTCGCGACGGCCATCCCGCCGGCCTCGAGCAGCACGTCATCCGGCTGGATCAACTCCCGCGTCGTCGGGATGTCGCCGATGGTGTCCACCCGGGCGCCGCGTCCATCCCCCTCGGGCAGCCCCAGAAACCTCCGGTACGCGGAATTCTGGATCGGGACCAATCGCACGCCCGCCAACGGAAAGCCGTGATACGTCCCATCCTCGGTGTCCTTCAGGAAATGGCTCATCACCTCGGGCGGAATGAAGAAACCGGCGTTCTCGAGTCCGGGCACGCCCTGGAACGCGACCCCGACGACCTTGTCGTCCTGGATCACCGGACCGCCGCTGTTCCCGGGATTGATGGCCGCATCCGTCTGGACCGCGAGCAGGGCGCGGTTGCCGATCTGGACATAGGTCTGGAGCTCGATCCGGGACACCACGCCGCGCGTGTAGGAGATTTGCTCGCCGCCGGCGGGATACCCGTAGGTCACCACGCCCGACCGCACTTCCGGGAGTTCGCCGAACTCGAGCGGGTCGATGCCCTCGAAGAAGGCCTCGTCCTGCACCTTCAACAAGGCCAGGTCGCAGTCGTGTCCGATGAACTCCACCGCCGCCTGGAACGGACGCGGGTCCTGGTAGCGACGCACGATGACCTGCCTTCCCCAGGAGACCACGTGGGCGTTGGTCATGACCCGCCGGCCCTTCGCGGTCTTCACCACGAAGCCGGAGCCGCCCTCGCGTCCGACCCGCTGCCAGCGCCAGGGGGCATCCCACGACGGCTGCTGGCTGAAGTTGAGGATCTGAATCACCGAACGCTCCGGCGCTCCCGCCGAAGACGCGGCGCCCGTCAGGAGCAGTAACGCTGCCCCGACCGTCACGAGTCTTAACACGGGCCGCAAAATGGTGGGGCCCATCCCCGCGGTCAAGGACGTGAACGCCCCCCGGCGCAACTCTTCGCATCCCCGCCCTTCCCTCCGGCTCCCCCTTCCCTCGTTGAACCCCGCAACCCCTTCGCGGCAACCTCGCCCCATGGCCATGGCCGCACTCCTCGTCCGCCACGCGCGACCCGCCCTCCTCGCGGGTCTGCTGCTGGTCCTCCTCCTGCCCGCCCCCGCTCCCGCCGCCTCCGCCTCCGCCCCACCCAAGGTCTACCGCGACCGCATCGAACCCCGCTGGTTCGCCGACAACACCCGCTTCTGGTACCGCAACGACGGACCCGACGACACGCGCGATTTCGTGTCGGTCGACGTCGCCGCCGGCACCCGTCGCCCGGCCTTCGACCATGCGCGCCTCGCCGATGCCTTCGCCCGGCTCGACGGACGCACCAACGCCCCGCAACGCCTGCCCATCCGCTCCCTCGCGTTCTCCGACGACGGCAAGTCCATCCGCCTCGACGGACCGGACGGCGCCTGGAACCTCGACCTCGCCACGTACGACCTCGCCGTGGCCCGGGAATCCGGCACCGACGACGTGGGCCTGCCCTCGGGAGCCGAACCCCGCCCCTCCGTGCGCACCGGCCCGGAAAGCGCCATCACCTTCGAGAACCGCCTCGAAGCCGCGATCGAGCTCTTTTGGATGAGCCCCGAGAACGACCGGGTCCCCTACGGACGACTCGGGCCGCGCGAGACCCGTCGGCAACACACGTTCGCGGGTCACGTCTGGATCGCGGTCCGCTCCGGCGCGGTGGTCGGGGTCTTCGAGGCCGAGCGCGAGCCCCGGCGGGCCGTCGTCGATGGACGGACCACCGAGCGGCGCCGCGGCGAGCGCTCCCGCGGCGTCGCGCGCGCCGAGGGCCCGGCGTCCGTCCCCTCCCCGGACGGCGTGTGGGAGGCCTTCGTTCGGGACCACAATCTCTGGCTGCGCCAGGTCTCGAACCGCGTCGAACAGGCCCTGAGCCACGACGGCAATCCGGGTCACTCCTTCCGGCGCGACGTCCAGCGCGCCCGCCTCGTGGGCATGGAATACGAGGCCGCCGAACCGCCCGCCACGCTGCCCGAGGTCCACTGGTCGCCCGATTCGAGGTTCGTGCTCGCCCTCCAGACCCGGACCATTCCCGAACGCCGGGTGTCCCTCGTCGAATCCTCGCCCAGGGACCAACTCCAGCCCCGCCTCTCGTCGTACCCGTACCTCAAGGCCGGCGACGAACTCCCGGTCCAGACGCCGCGGCTGTTCGAGGTCGCCGCCCGCCGCGAACTGCTCGTCGACCGGAGCCGCTTTCCCAACCCCTGGAGCCTCGACGAATTCCGGTGGGCGCCCGATTCCTCGCGTTTCACCTTCCTCTACAACCAACGCGGGCACCAGGTCCTCCGACTGCTCGCCGTGGCGCCGCCCGCCCCGGTCCCGTCGTCCCCGGGCGACCCCGTCTCCGCCACCCTCACCACCCTGGTTGAGGAAAGCGCCGCGACCTTTGTCGACTACTCGAACAAGACCTACCTCCACTTCCTCGATGCCGCCCGCGAACTGATCTGGATGTCCGAACGTTCCGGCTGGAACCACCTGTACCTCGTCGATGCCCACACCGGCGCCGTCCGCCATCCCATCACCCAGGGCGAATGGCTCGTCCGGGGAGTCGACCGCATCGATGCCGGGCTACGCCAGGTCTGGTTCCGAGCCGTCGGCATCCGACCCGGCCAGGACCCCTATCACGTCCATTTCGCGCGCGTAAACTTCGACGGAACAGGCCTCGTCCTCCTCACCGAAGGCGACGGCACCCACGAGCTCCAATGGTCCCCCGACCGCCGCCATTACCTCGACACCTGGTCCCGCGTCGATCACCCGCCCGTCCACGAACTCCGCCGTGCCGAGGACGGGCGCCGGGTCTGCCTCCTCGAGGAGGCCGATGCCCGCGAGGTGCTCCAGGCTCGGGGCCGGTTCCCCGAGCGCTTCACCGCCACCGCGCGCGACGGACGAACCCCCGTCTGGGGGATTCTGCATCGCCCGCGGAACTTCGATCCCGCGAGGAAGTACCCCGTCCTCGAGAACATCTACGCCGGCCCCCATGGCCACCACGTCCCCAAGGCCTTCCGTCCCCAGTACCGCAGCCAGGAGGAACTCGCCGACCGCGGCTTCGTCGTCGTGCAGATCGACGGCATGGGTACGAACTGGCGTCACAAGGCGTTCCACGACGTCGCCTGGCGCAACCTCGGCGACGCCGGATTTCCCGACCGCATCGCCTGGTTGCGCGCCGCCGCCGCCGTCCGCCCCGAACTCGACCTGAAGCGCGTCGGCATCTACGGCGGATCCGCCGGCGGGCAGAACGCCCTCCGCGCGCTCCTGGCGCACGGCGACTTCTACCGGGCCGCCGTCGCCGACTGTGGCTGCCATGACAACCGCCTGGACAAGATCTGGTGGAACGAGGCGTGGATGGGCTGGCCCGTCGGTCCGCACTACGCGGAACAGTCCAACGTCACCCAGGCCCATCGTCTGCAGGGAAAACTCATGCTCGTCGTCGGCGAACTGGACAAAAACGTCGACCCCGCCTCCACCACCCAGGTCGTCAACGCCCTGGTCAAGGCGGACAAGGACTTCGACTTCGTCCTCCTCCCCGGCGTCGGCCACGGTGCCGCCGAGTCCGACTATGGGCGCCGCCGCCGTGCCGACTTCCTCGTGCGCCACCTCGGTGACCGATAAACGGAGATTCCCGGTCCACGGCTTGCATTGTCAGGCGCGTCGCGACGCGACATCCTTCGCGGCATGCCCAAGCCTCGCATGCTTGTCCCACCCGATCAGCAGTCGGGTGTCTATCATGCCGTCTCCCGGATCGTGGACGGGCGCTTCGCCCTCGATGACCCCCAGAAGGACTACCTCCTCACGCTCCTCCGCGAGGTCGAGGAGTTCTGCGAGGTTCGCCTCCTGACCTTCTGCCTCATGTCCAACCACTTTCACCTGCTCGTGGAAGTGCCCCGTCCCCCGGACCCCCACCTCCGCCCCTCCCCGGAGCGGATGCTCGCGAAGCTGTCCGAACTCTCCGGCCACCAGAACCTCGACCTGGTTCGCCTCCGCTTCCAGGCGTACCGGGAGGGCAAGGATGACCGCGGCATGGCCAGGGAGATGGCCACCTTCCATGCCCGCCTCTGGAACCTGAGCCACTTCATCCGGCTCCTGAAGCAGCGTTTCACCCTCTGGCACAATCACCAGACGGGTCGCAAGGGAACGCTTTGGGAGGACCGGTTCAAGAGCATCCTCGTGGATCCCCAGGGCGAGGCCTTGATCACGATGGCCTCCTATATCGACCTGAATCCCGTGCGCGCCGGCCTGGTCTCGGATCCCAAGGACTACCCTTGGTGCGGCTACGGCGAGGCCGTCGCCGGCCACAAACGCGCCAGGGAGGGCATCCGGACCATCGTGACCGGCCTGCAACTGGGTCGGGAGGAGACCCCCGCCAAGTCTCTGGATCGCTACCGGAGCTGGATGTTCCCCGACGCCGAGCCGCGACGGGCCGGTTCCGGTCAGCATGCCCCCGAAGTGGCGGCCCCCACCCCGCGCGAGGCCACTCTTCGGTCGCTGGCGGAGAACGGGAGCCCTCCGCTCACCGACTATCTGCGCTGTCGGGTGCGGTATTTCACGGACGGCGCCGCCTTCGGCAGCCGCGAGTTCGTCGAGGGGGTCTTCCGGGCCAATCGGGAGCGCTTCAGCAAGAAGCGAGAAAGCGGTGCCCGGAAACTGAAGGGGCTGGAAGGTCGGGAGGTCTTCGTGCTGCGGGCCCTGCAAAAGCGGGTCTTCGGCTAGGGAGGCCGCCCGGAACGCGGGGCCGGAAATGCCCCCGGGCCCCGTCCCTTCCGAAACCCACGACCCGGATAGGTCCTCGCCCTCATTGACTCGGGCCACCCTCCCGGGCCACAACAGCCGCCCATGGACTGGGTTTCCAATCCCGACATCTGGATCAGCCTGTTGACCCTGACGCTCCTTGAGATCGTCCTGGGCATCGACAACCTGATCTTCATCTCCATTCTCAGCGGCAAGCTCCCCGGGCCCCAGCAGGCCAAGGCCCGACAGGTCGGCCTCGCCCTCGCCCTGGTCACCCGCATCCTCCTGCTCTGCGGCATCGCCTGGGTTGCGAAGCTCGACCAACCGTTCTGGACCGCCACCCTGTTCGGCAAGACGCTCGCCATCTCCTGGCGCGACGTCGTGCTCATCGTCGGCGGCCTCTTCCTCCTCGGCAAGAGCACCTACGAGATCCACGAGAAACTCGAGGGCGAGGACGGCGAAAAATCGACCCGCGTCGCCCCGGCCTTCTCCAGCGTCGTGTTCCAGATCCTGCTGCTCGACATCGTCTTCTCCCTCGACTCCGTCATCACCGCCGTCGGCATGACGAGCCGCATCCCCGTCATGATCACCGCGGTCGTCCTCGCCATGATCGTGATGCTCCTCTTCGTCAACCAGATCGGCGGGTTCGTCGAGAAGCATCCCACCCTCAAGATGCTGGCCCTCGCCTTCCTCATCCTCATCGGCGCCATGCTCGTCGCCGAGGGCTTCCACCAGCACATTCCCAAGGGCTACATCTACTTCTCCATGGCCTTCGCCGTCATGGTCGAAATGCTCAACCTCAAACTCCGCGCCAAGCACGCCCCCAAGCCCGTCGCGCTGCACCAGCCCTATCGCTGAGTTCCCTCCGCCCCGCCCCCATCACACCATCGCACCATCGCGCCCGCGCCCGAATTCCGGCTCGCCGCGTCACCCCCGGTTCCCGTGATCCGCTCCCGCCCGCCCGCCGCCGGCTTTCTCGGAATTGAAGCCGGCGGCACCCGCACGACCGCCCTCTGGCTCTCCGATGCCGGCGATGCCCCCCGCTCCGCCACCTTCGGCCCCGCCAATCTCCAACTCCTCGCCGACGCCGAACTCGCCGCCCTCTTCCGCCGGATCGCGTCCACCCTGCCGCCCCCCCGGGCGCTCGGCATCGGCATGGCCGGCGCCCGCACCGAGGCTGACCGCGCCCGCATTCGCGCCGCCGCGGATCGCGCCTGGCCCGGAGTCACCACCGCCATCACCCACGACCTCGAAATCGCCCTGGCCGCCGCTCCTCCCGCCCGACGAACCCCCGCGTCCGAACCCGCCGCCCCGCCGCTTCCCCAGGTCCTGGTCCTGAGCGGCACCGGCTCCTGCTGCTACGGGCGCCGCCCCGACGGCACCACCGCCCGCGTTGGCGGCTGGGGCCATCTCCTCGGAGATCAGGGCAGCGGCTACGCCATCGCCCACGAGGCCCTCCGCCGAAGCGTCGCCCACCTGGAACTGCACGACGACTGGGGACTCCTCGGACAACGCCTCCTCGCCGCGCTCCACCTCAACGAACCCAACGCCCTCGTCGGCTGGATCACCGCCGCTTCCAAAACCGAAATCGCCGCCCTCGCCCCCGTCGTCTTCGACGCCGCCGCCGGACGCGATCCCCTCGCGCGTCAGATCCTCGAGGACGCCGCCCGCCACCTCGCCACCGGCGCCGTCGCCTGCGCCGCGAAGATCACGGGCCGTCGGCAACCCGTACAATTCGTCCTCGCCGGTTCCGTGCTCCTCCGCCAACCGGCGTTCGCCCGGCGCGTCGCCGGATTCCTCCGTCGCGAGAATCCCGGGGCGCGCATTACGCCGCTGCTGCGCTCGGGCGCCGAGGGGGCCGTGACGCTCGCCCGTCGCCTCGTCGAGGCGCCGGTTCCGATCCCACCGCCGCCGGCGCCGGCGCCAACGCGGGTGGCCGCCGCCTCCCCTTCGCTTCCGAACCCCGCCATCCCCGCGTCCGACCGCCTCTCCCCCACCGAGGAACGCAACCCGCGTTCGATGGACCTCGACCGCCTCTCTCCGGTGCAGGCCATCGAACTCATGATCTCCGAGGACGAACGCCTTGCCCCAGCCCTGCGCGACGTGGCCCCCTCCCTCGAGCGCGCCCTGCGCCTCGTGGTCGCCGCCTTCCGCCGCGGAGGGCGCCTGTTCTACGTGGGTGCCGGAACCAGCGGGCGCCTCGGCATCCTCGACGCCAGCGAGTGCCCCCCCACCTTCCGGACGCCTCCCGACCTCGTCCAAGGCATCATCGCGGGCGGTCAACCCGCCGTCTTCCGCGCCGTCGAGGGCGCCGAGGACGACTTCGAGGGCGGGCGCCGGGCCGTGGCCTTTCGCGGCATTTCGAAGCGCGATGTCGTCGTCGGCATCGCCGCGAGCGGGCGCACCCCGTTCGTCTGGGGCGCACTCGACGCCGCGAAATCCCTCGGGGCCCCCACCGTTCTGCTCTGTTTCAACCCCCACCTCCGCTTCGCCCGCGGCCACCGGCCCACCGTCATCCTCGCGCCGCGGATCGGTCCCGAACTCCTGACCGGCTCCACCCGGCTCAAGTCGGGGACCGCAACCAAGATGATCCTCAACCTGCTGACCACCCTCGCCATGGTCCGGCTGGGCAAGGTCGTCGGGAACCTCATGGTCGACCTGAACCCCGCGAACGCGAAACTTCGCGAGCGCGCCCTCCGGATCGTCCGCGAACTCACCGACGCGCCTCCGGAAACCGCGCGCGCGGCCCTCGAGGCGTCCGATTGGGTGGTCAAAACCGCCGTGCTCCGCCTCCGACGCCGGTCCCGCGGATAGAGCGCGTGGCCACCCTGCGCCCGCTGTAGGCCGCGTGCCCTCACGCGGCGCCTCCAACCGACCCGCCCGCGACGTCACACCCCCTCGGAACGACGGGTGACCTCGATGAGGAGCGGCACCGCCACCATGGCCCAGAGCCAGTGCGGCCAGGCGGTCGCCACCGCCACGACGGGCGGGAGCGTCAGACCCAGCCCCTGGGCCCAGTATAACCGCCAGGCAAACCAACCCCGACACCGCCATCCCGCGCCGTCCGCGGCCAACCGCCGCCCGGTCCGCGCGAAGGAACGGCGGACGTCGCGCATCGCGAAGAGGACGGTGCGCGGGGCGAACTCGGACGCCAGCGCCGCCCGGGCGTCGGCGAAGGCGTCGGTTCGCCGCGCCGGTTCGGCACGCTGGACCGACACGAGGGTTCGGGCCAGGGCGAGCAGTTGGCGGTCGTGCGCGACCTCCTGACGCACGGTCACGAGTCCCAGATGCTCGGCGGCCCGGTCGGCATCGCCGGCCAATCCCGCCTCCAGCGCGAGAAACAGGTGGAGATCCGACGCTCCGTCGCGATGTCCCCAGCGTTGCAGCACCTCGCGGGCCGCCTCGCCGGCCTCGCGGTAACGACCGAGATGGCGCAGGGAGAGGCACAGGTTGAAGATCATCCACGGTTGGACCTGCTGGCGCCGGCGCCAGTCGGAGAGCCACTTCACGACCGCCCCGTGGCGATGGGCGGTAAACAGCGCATAGCCGATGTGCCCCCAGGCCTCGTCGGTGCGACGGAACACCTTCGCCCGTCGCCACAGCACCCAGGCCACCCAGTTCCGGTCCTGGAGGGCCCCGAGTTCCTTGGCCAGGACGGAGGCGGCCCGATCCTGTTCCTCCTCCGCGCGGGTTCGTTCGAACACGCGCACCGCCTCCCAGCGGGCGTCCCGATCCAGGAGCAGGGCGATGACCGAGGCCGCGACCTGCGGATTCGCGGCCTCGGTCCCGACGAGGGGCTTCATGAGGCGCAGGGCGCGACCACCCTTCCGCGCCACGCGGAAGGCCTCGGAGACGGAGGCCACGGGCCAGGGATCGGGATCGGGCAGCCGACAGAGTTGTTCCAGGGCCGCCGAGGCGGTGTCGACGTCGTCCCGACGCAGCGCGAGGCGGGCCGCGCAGGCCAGGGTGGTGGAACCCGGGTGATGGACGCGCAACGATTCCAGGGTCCGTTCGGCGCTCCTCGAATCGCCATCCTCGAGTTGCAGGCCGAACAGCGGTTCCCCCGTTCCGGGCAGGGCGGGGTCCAGTCGCAGGGCCTCGGCGTAGGAGGCCTTCGCGGGTTCGCGTTGCCCGCGCTGGAGCTGCACCTGGGCCAGGTCACGCCACGCCGAGGCATCGCCTGGCTGCAACCGCAGCACGTGGTCCATGGCCCGCTCGGCCTCCACCAGGTCCCCGGCCTCCATCGACCAACGGGCAAGCAGGCGCCAGCCCCAGAGGTAGCCGGCATTCTCCTCGAGGACGCAGCGCATGCGGGCCATCGCAGCGGTCGTCTCCCCGCGCCGGGCATCCACCCAGGCCTGGCGTCCCACCAGTTCCACCGAGGCTCCCCCCAGCGCGGCGATGCCCCGCCGGCACGCGGCCAACGCGTCCTCGAAGCGCTCGGCATCCACCAGCACCTCGGCCAGAAAGTCCCAGGCTTCGAGATCCCCCGGAGCCAGTTCCACCGCCCGTTCCGCGGCCGCCACGCGTTCCCCGTGCTCGGGTCCGGCCTCGAGCGCCGCCGCGAGCAACATCCACGCGCGCTTGTCGCCCGGGTTCTCCGCCGTCAACCGCCGGGCGAACTCCGGAATGCGGCGCGACTGGCCGGCCTCGGTGGCGAGCGCCTGGTAGGTGGCCCACGCCCAGGAGTACCCGGGCCAAAGCCGCAGCGCGTGCTCGAACCCGGCCAGGCCCTCCTCGCCGCGCCCGAGCCGCCAATGCACGTGCCCCAGGGCCCCGTGCAGCGACGCGTCGAAGGGCGACAAACGCCGCGCCCGCTCGTACACCACCCGGGCGTCGTCGAGTCGCCCGGCACGTTCCAGCGCGTCGCCGAGCATCATCGCCGGGGAGCCCGAATCGGGGCTCAATTCGAACGCGCGTTCCAGCGCCTCGATCTCCTCGGGCACCTCGTGACGCCGGCGATGGACCCGTGCCAGATCCAGCCACACCGCGGCCAGGTGCGGGAACCGCCGCGTCGCGTCCCGGGCCACTTCGAGGGCCTCGGCGGTCCGGCCCTCGTGCCCCAGCTGGATGGCGTACGTGGACCAGGCCTGCCAGAGATCGGGTCGCGCCCGCCACGCGCGGCACAGGACCTCGTTCAGCTCCGCCGTCGAGAGCACGGGCAGCGCGATCTCGCGGAACCGGCCCAGCCCGTCGCCGGTCAACACCTGGATCTCCAGCTGCTCCCGAATGAACTTCAGTTCCTCGCGGCGCGCCGCGTCGTGATCCGCCAGCCCCAGCAGGTCGCCCATCGCGGCCACGTCGTCCGCCGACAAGGCAATCGCCCGGCGCAAACACTCCCGCGCCTCGGGGAGGCGTGCGCTCCGCGCGCTCAGGCTGCCCAGGATGCGCCAGCCGGCGGGGCTTCGCGGTTCGATTTCCAGGGCGACGCGGGCTTCCGCCACGCCGTCCTCCCAGCGCCCGAGCGCCCCGAGCGCCAGCGCCAGCTCGCGCCGGCCCCAGGCATCGCTCGGGCTCGCCATGGTCAACTCCCGGGCGGTCGCCTCGTACACCGCGGGGGAGGCGGAACGGCTCGCCTCCGCGAGCATGCGACGCAGGGCGAGGTGGTGGGGAAAGCGCTCCACGGCGGCCCGGAGCGCGGCCAGCGCCGCGGCGTCGCCCTCCAGCCGCGCCAGCAATCGCCACACCGCCTGGTGCGCATCCGTCGCCAGGGGCTCCGTTTCCAGGACCCGGCGCCACGCCTGCAAGGCCCCGCCATGGTCCATCCGCAACTCGGCCAACTCCGCCGCCACCCGCAGCCAGTCCGACTCCCGCACCCGTCCCCGGGCCGCGTCCAGCGTGGCGCGTGCCTCCTCCGCCAGCCCCAGCCGCGCCTGGATCGCCGACGCGCGCAGCCGCAGCGTGCCGTCGTCCGGTCGCCGTGCCATCGCGTCCTCCAGCACCCGGCGCGCGTCGTCCGGGCGGTCCAGTTGCAGCCAAGCCCAGGCCATGGTCAGGGCGGGCAGTTCCGAACGCCGCCCGAACCGCTCGAACCGATCCCGCAGATGGTCGAGCGCCGCGTCGGTCCGGCGCGTCCCCCGGCAGGCGAGGAACCACGACTGGAACAGCGACTCCTGAAACCCATCGAGGTTCGCGGCCCAGCGGTACCAGTCCGTCGCCTCCTCGCGCCGCCCCTCCCCCCAGAACCAGTCCCCCCAACCCCGCGCCACGAGCGGGTCCGCCGGACGCCAGCGGGTCGCCTGTTTCAGCCAGCGCTCCGCGCCCTCGCGGTGACGCGCGTCCTCCATCAACAGTCCGGCCAGTTCCACGAGCAGCGCCGGTTCCTTGGCCTTCCCGCCGCACGCCGCCTCCAGAAATGCCAGCCGCCGTTCCCGGGTCGCCCCCGACAGGCTCCCCAGCCGTCCGAGCAGCAACGCGCCGTTCCCCGGATGCCGTTCGAGCAGGCGGTCCAATTGCTCCCCGAGACCCTGCGGGTCTCCGTCGTAACGCGCCATCGAACAGGCGCCGAACAGCGCCCGGTCCCCCGTCCCGTCGAGGGCCCGCAGACGCTCGAGCGCGGCGGCGGCCTCCGTCCGGAGATGTCCCGCCAGGGCCTTTTCCAGGTGGTATCGCTCGGTCATGGCCCCGGCCTCCGGCAGGTCCAGGCCTGCCAGCCGGCCTTCCTGGGCACGCGGGAGGAACACCGTTCCCACGGGACCGAACGCGCGAAAGCAGGCCAGGAACGGTTCCCCGGCGACCTCCAGCGCATGCGGTCGGCCCGGATCGCGCAGGATCAACGTCCCGCGCACCCGGTCGAAGCCGATGACCGCCTGCATGTGCGCCGACGTCGCCTCCACCGTGGAGATCGCGAACGGCACGCCGCGTTCCAACAACGCGACGGCCGCCTCCCAGGTGACCCGGAACTCGACCGCCCGCCAGTCGTGCGCCTCCGCCCAGGCCCGCTGCACGTGGGCCGGGGTGCCGTCGTAGCACACCGCCTCCACCAGGGTGACGTGGTCCGCCGGCATGCCCCAGTACCGGCCCAGCGCCGCCAGGGTCGCCGGGGCGCACGTCTTGAAATGCTGCCGCACGAACGGCACGTCGAGCTGGCCGCGGTCCCCGGCCCCGGCCGGCTGCCCGAGCCGGGTCGCGAACTCGGCGTGGAACGGGTCGCCCGCCCGGGTCGCGGCCTCGGCGGCCTCCCCCCGACGCCCGAGCCGGTACAGGATTTCCGCGCGCCGCCCCTCCGCGCCCCGGCGGGCTGACGGTTCGAGACGGGGGCTCAACTCCAGAAAACGGTCCGCCGCCTGCAAGGCCTCCTCCCAACGGCCCTTTTCCGTCAACAGGGCCAGCCACTGTCCCGCCACGGCACTGCTCTCCATCCGACCCTGCGCCCCGGCGAGGACGGCGATGGCCTCCTCCTCGCGCCCGAGCAGTTGGAGGTAATGCGCCTCCCGCTGCACCCCGGCCCGCGACATCCCCCCCGGCGCGACCGCGCGCGCCACCCGCGTCGCCTCCAACGCCGCCTCGACCAGGTCCTGTCGCTCCAGCAGGGCCGCCCGCTGCAAACGCACCCAGACCGACCCCGGCAGCAACGACTCGGCCTCCCCCACCAACGCCTCCGCCCGCGCGAAGTCCCGCAATTCCATCGCCACGATCGCGTCGAGCGCGAGCAACTCGGCCGTTTCCGAAGCCGAACCCGCGCGCGGGGCCGGCCACTTCCGGGACGCCCACACCCATCCCAGGACACCCCGGTGCTGCAAGTACTCGAGTCCGTACACGAACCGCGCCGCGGGCGATTCCGGGTCCGTTCGCCAGGCCCGCACCGCCTGCCGCAGCGCGATTCGCTCCGCCCCCACGCTGGCCGCGATCCGGCGCACCGCGCCGCACGCCCGCACGCCCCGCCACGACTCCAGTTGACCGCCCGCCTCCAGCCGCCTCAGCCCCTCCAGGTACCGCCCCTGGTCGCAGAGCCGATCCAGCAACTCGATCTCCTCGAGCGTCGGTTCCGGAAACGGCGGTCTCGTCCACGAACTCACCCCGCGAAACTCGCCCGACCCGTTCCCCCGACGCCACCCTTTTGACGCTCCCCGGCGCCGCGCGGGCAGGGCGATGGACAACGTCGAGCGAGGCCCGTGACCTCCGAGTCCCGGGGCGATCGAAGCAGACGGAAACAGATGAGAAACCGGCGACTCGGCAGTCGCCGGCCCCATAGCGGAAGGCGGTCGCACCGGGGGGGCCGAACGAGGCGGACCAAAGCCGGCAACGCGCAGCGACGTGGGGCTGGCGACCGCCGGGTCGCAAGCCTCGCACCCGAGGCCGACCGGCACCGTGAAACCGGCGACTCGGCAGTCGCCGGCCCCATAGCGGAAGGCGGTCGCACCGGGG
>CAZSOV010000058.1:0-15357 GCA_964608505.1 uncultured Verrucomicrobiota bacterium | reverse complement strand
CGCACCCGAGGCCGACCGGCACCGTGAAACCGGCGACTCGGCAGTCGCCGGCCCCGCCGCCTCATTCCCCTTGAGGCGGAATCCGAGCCCCGCCAGCGTCGTCCGCATGGCCATGGCCGCGATCCCCTTCCCGGGCCGAAGCCCGATCCCGACCCGGCGACTCCGGTCCGCGGGCCTGGCCACCCTGGTTGGGCTCCTCCGCGCCACGTTCGCCGCCGAACCCAACCCGGCCCCGCCGATCCCCGACCCCATCCCCATCCCGGTCAGCGTCACGGTCAACGAGGCCCCCGTCCTGCCGGCCCCCGGCTCGACCTCCGGCACCTGGTTCTACGCCGACCGCGCCAGCGGCGCGCAGCTCCTCCTGGCGGGGCATCCCGGGGTGCCGGGTTCGTGGCAGCTCACCGCCCACCTTCCCCGCGGAACCTCCGCGCGCCTGCTCTTCCAGCCCGCCGATCAACGTCCGATCGCACCGGGCTACCGCCTCCGGTCGCCGCTTCCGGACGGATGCGTCGTCCGGTCGGATTCCAACGCGCTGAGCCTCGGGTCATCCTCGACCTCGAGCTCGGCTTTCTCGCCGGTGCACCTCGCCGCCTTCACGATCCACGATCGTCCCGCGACCTTCGCCCCCCGCCGCCGCCCCCTGTCCCGCGAGCCCGTCGCGACCTCGCCCGATCCGGCACCCGCCATTGCCGACGCCCTGGTCGAATGGGACTGGCGCCTGCAGGACGGGCTCGGAACCCCGCGGGAACCGCGCACGTTCCGCCACGCCATCGACAGGACCTCGAACCGCATCGAGGCCCTGGTCTCGCGACGGCGCGCGGCGGGATCGCTCGACGCGGACGACCTCGCAACCTGGGAACGCCTGCGTGCCCGCCCCCGACCCGCGTCCGAAGCCGACGACCGCAGCGAGAATCTCTGGCGCGAACTCCACCGGTTTCGGCGCCGGCTCCTGCTGGACCAGCCCGAGTTCCGGATGACGTCCCTGTTCTTCCTCAAGCACGTCCCTTCCATCATGAGCCATCAGCTCACCCAGATGTACGGCTACTGCTCGCGTCCGGGCGGAGGACTCTTCGAATTGACGAAGCCGGGCCAGGACATGGGGACCCGGGATTGGACGCCCCCGGGACTGCCGGCGGGCAGTTTCATGACCCCCGAGGTCTCGTACGACGCGCGCCGGGTCTGGTTCGCCTATTGCCCGGTCCGGGAGGCCCCGGTGTCCTGGGACCACGACGAACGCACGCGGCACCTCCGCTATCACGTGCACGAACTCGACCTGGCGACGGGCGGGGTCCGGGCGTTGACCTCGGGCGACACCGACAACTTCTCCCCCGTGCAACTGCCCTCCGGCGATCTCCTCCACGTGTCCACCCGACGCGGCGGGTATCACCGGTGCGGACGCGGCCCCTGTTTCGTCTACACGCTGGCACGGATGGCCCCTGACGGATCGCGTCCCCGCAGCATCTCGTTCCACGAAACGCACGAATGGGATCCCAGCCTGCTCCACGACGGTCGGGTCCTCTACACCCGCTGGGATTACGTCGACCGCAACGCCGTCCACTACCAGCAGCTTTGGACCACGCTACCCGACGGCGGGGCCACCGGGATCTTCTTCGGAAACAACACCTGGAACCCGACCGGCATCTGGGAAGCCCGCGCGGTTCCGGGTTCCACCCGGGTGATGGCCACCGCGGCACCGCACCACGGCCTGAGCGCCGGCTCCATCGTGCTGCTCGACACCGCGCGGGGCGTGGACGGCCCCGGGCCCGTCACCCGGCTGACCCCCGACGTCCGCTTTCCCGAATCGGAGGCCCCGCTGGCCCACGGTCCTCCGGCGTCCGCCGCGGACTTCGACGCGCCGGTCACGCAGTACTGGCGCACGCCGTTGGTGGTGGACGACGAACTGCGGAAGGACGCGCCCGAGGAGGAACGGCGCTGGCCCGGGCATTGCTACAAATCCCCGTGGCCGCTCTCGGAAACCGCGTTCGTCGTTTCCTACAGTTTCGACGCGTTGCGGGGCGAACCCGGTCCCAACCTTCCGAACATGTTCGGCCTCTACTTCGCCGACGCGTTCGGGAACAAGGAACTCGTGTATCGCGACCCCGCCATCTCGAGCGTGTGGGCCCGCCCGCTGGCCCGCCGCACGCCCCCGCCGGAACCCGCGACGGTCACGGACCCGGCGGGCGGGGACACCGGGACGTTCTTCCTGCGCTCCGTCGGCGAGAGCTGGCCCTACCTGCCCGAACGCACGCCCATCACCCACCTCCGCATCCTGCAGGTCCTGCTCAAGACCACCCCGCACGCCGACCAACCCCGCGTCGGCGCCGCCTTCGCGGCCCCCGGCAAGCAGGTGCTCGGCACGGTGCCCGTGGAACCCGACGGCTCCGCGCTCTTCGAGGTTCCCGCCCGCACGCCCGTTCTCTTCCAGGCCCTCGACGCCGAGGGACGCGCCGTCCAGACCATGCGCAGCCTCGTCTATCTCCAACCGGGGGAACGCCGCGGCTGCGTCGGGTGCCACGAGGACCGCCATCGCGCCTCCACCGCCACCGACGCCGACGCCGACGCCGACGCCGCTCCCGCTCCCGCCCTCGCCCTCGCCCTGCAACGTCCGCCCTCCCGCATCCGCCCCGGGCCTGATGGCTCGCGTCCGTTCAGCTACCCCCGCCTCGTCCAACCGGTGCTCGACCGGCACTGCGTCCGCTGTCACGACGGCAAGGATCCCAAGCGCTCCGTCCTCACCGGCGAACCCGACGGCGTCTTCACGAAGTCCTACCATGCCCTGTCCGGTCGGGTGTCCTTTTCCGCCTGGGGCCGACCCGATCAAAACCTCGAGCCCCTCACCGCCCCGTTGCGGTTCGGAACCCTGGGCAGTCCGTTGCGCACCTATCTGGAGGACGGGCATGGCGACGTCCGGTTGAGCGCGGAGGAGCGGGAACGGCTCTACACCTGGATGGATGCGAACGCGTTGTTCTACGGAACGTTCGACCCCGCGGAACAACGGAAACAACTCGCGGGCGAACCCATCGCCGGTCCGGCGGAGTAGCCGCGCCGTCGCGGCAAGGTCGCGAAGCGACACCCGACGGTTGCCAGGGCCTTCAGGCCCCGGTTGCACCCTCGCTTCATCGCCGCGTCGCGGAGCGACGTTCGATCCGGGGCGCTTGGAGGGGGCGGAGGTGGGCATGGCTCCGCCGCACGTAAGTCACCGTGGGAGCGCGGAAAAGAAATTGGAGCGAGAGAAGGGATTCGAACCCTCGACATTCACCTTGGCAAGGTGACGCTCTACCAGGCTGAGCTACTCTCGCTCCCGTTCCGAAGCGCGGAAAAAATGGGATATCCGACGTCCGATTGCAAGGGCCCATTTTTCATCCGCGCGATTTTTCGGGATTGGTCCCATGGCCAAAGCCAAGGGCGGTTCGCACGGGGGTCTTCGTAGCCGCCGACATTCGGAGGCGGAGCGTATGCGGTGCACGAAAAAAGGTCCGCCTCGTCACCACGTCGGCTACGCGGTGCGGGTGCGCAAAGTGCGGGGTCGTAGCCGCCGACATGCGGAGGCGGAGCGTGTGGGGTGAACGAAAAGGGTCCGCCTCGTCACCACGTCGGCTACGCGGTGCGGGTGCGCGCAGTGCTGGGTCGTAGCCGCCGACATGCGGAGGCGGAGCGTGTGGGGTGAAGGAACACGCTCCACCTCGTCACCCCGGTGGCTGCGCGCGCCGTGGTTACGCCCCTTTTCGACCCAGGCCTCGATACTTCATTTCCCGCCGGGGCTCTGGGTGACCATGTCGATGGCCCGGATGCCGGCGCCGCGGGCGGCGTCCATGACGCGGATGACCTGCTCGACGGTGGCGCCGCGGTCGGCACGGATGCTGACGGCGAGGTTGGTATTGGCGGCGGCGAGGGCGCCGAGCTGGGCGGGCAGTTCGTCGAAGGTGACGGGGCGCTGGTTCAGGTAGAGGGGCGGGTCGGCCTTGGCGATGGTGACGAGCACCTGGTTCGGCGAGGCGCCCTGGGTCTCGCTTTGTTTTGATTCCGGGAGCGCCAGCTTCACGGCGGGCGTCTGGCGGAAGGTGGTCGAAACCATCAGGAAGATGAGGACGACCAGCAGGACATCGATCAGCGATACGATGATGACCGAAGGCGCGGGCCGGCGTCGTCCCTGGGTAAAGCGCATGGCGGAGGAGGGTTATCGGCCGTCGCGCGGATACAGGTGTTCGAGGACCTCGCTGCAGGCGGCTTCCATCTCGATGGCGAGGGTCTCGATCTTGCGGCTGAAGTAGCTCCAGGTGATGAGCGAGGGGATGGCCACCAGCAGGCCGAGCAGGGTGGCGTTGAGGGCGATGGCGATGCCGCGCGCGAACACGGAGCTTTCGCCGAGGCCCATCTGGCTCATGTCGCCGAACAGGGTGATGAGGCCGTGGACGGTGCCGACGAGGCCGAGGAGGGGCGCGATGCCGACGATGATTTCGAGGACCACGATGCCGCGTTCGAGCCGGGACACCTCGCGGCGGGCGCGGGTTTCGATGGCATCGCGGGTTTCCTCGCGGGGCCGGGCGGCATTATCGAGGCCGAGGCGGAGCAGGCGCCCGAGGGGGGAATCGAACTGGAGGGCGGCGCGTTCGAGAGCGGCGGCGTCGCCGCCCTGGGTAAAGCGTTCGAGGGCGTCGAGCAGGGGCGGCGGGATGATGCGGGCCCAGCGCAGGGCCAGACCGCGCTCGAGGATCACCGCCAGCGCGACGATCGAGGTGATGACGAGCAGCCAGATGAACGGATCGCCGTTCCGAAGCAATTGCAGCATAGGGGATGGGATGGGGAGAACGGGTCTTCTAGTTGCTGTAGCGGAACGTGAAGCGCATCTCGCGCATCGGTTTGCCGATCATGCGCAGCATGTCGGACGGCCATTTCTCGTAGGGCGACGGGTCGGAGATGGCCCGGACGCAGAGCCCGGTGAACAGGGCGTCCACGGAGGTCTCGGAGGGTTCGACGATGCGCACGGAGCCGTCGGAGTGGAGGCGGAAGGTGACCACCACGGAGCCCTGCACGCCGCCCACGTAGCGTTGTTCTTCCAGGAGCCGGAACCACCGGTTCTGCACCGCGAGGACGAGCATCTCGTCGTAGGCCCCGAATCGGGTACCCTTGACGTCCAACGACACGGGCCCCTGTCGCGCCACGCCCCCTTCCTGTTTCACCTTCTCGCCGGCGAGCAGTTCCTGACGCAGCCGGGCCTCGGTAAGGGTCTTCGGACGGGGACGCGGCGAGGGCGTCGGCGGTGCGGGCGTGGGGGTCGGCGGCGGCGGCACGGACGCCACCACCGGGGTCGGGATCGGCTCGGGAGGTGGCGGGGTCGGCGGAGGAGGCTGGGGCTGGGGTTGGGTTTGGGGCGGCGGTTCCTCGGGCAGCACCTTGGGCAGTTCGGGCTTCGGCTCGGGAGGTGGCTCGGGGCGCGGCGGCGTCGGCAACGCCAGTTCGCCCAGCCCCTTTTTTCGCTCCGGTTCGGGCGAGACGGGGACGAGCCGGGTGTCCACCGGGGGGAGGACCTCCTCCGGCGGGGGGATCAACTGGGTCTCCACGGTTTGGGGGGGCGCCTCGGCCACGCCGGGCGGCGACTCGGGCTCGGGCGGCGGCGTCGGTCGTCCCGCCGGAACCCGGGGGGCGTTCTCCACCCGGATGTCGCGGGTTTGATTCCCGTCGATGCGCGGCTGCGCGAGGGTGGAGGGCTCAGGATTGGCGGCGCGGCTGGAGACGGAGGAATAGAACTCGGTCTTCTCGGGGGTGTCCTCGGAGGGCTGGGTGACCTGCACGAAGAGCATGGGCGGCTCGGGCGGCGGGCGCTCGGCTTCGCGCTGGCGCTGGCGCTCGATCAACTTCGCCGCCTCCTCCGGGGTGATCCGGACCTTGCGGAAGATCGCGAAGGGGCGCGCATCCCACCAATGCAGTTCGCTGCCCAGATGAGCGATGGAGAACATCGCCACATGGGCCAGCAACGAGACCGCCAGCGCCGCCATGACGCGGGGCGCGAGCGGATCCTCGTATCGGCGAATGGACCGCGGAACGGACGGCATCCGGGTGGAAATTGAGGGAACCGACGCGGGACGGCAACGGCGGCGTGGAAGGCCCGGCGGGTCGCCCTTCCCCTCCGCGCGGCGGTTCACGGCTTTGGACTCCAATCGTTCAGCCGTCGTTCGGATGGCGCCAGCGGGAGTCCTTCCCCGGGTCCCGCCGGTTCCGCCGCCAGGAGCTCCAGGGCTTCCCCGACCAGGTAGAGCGAACCGGCGACAACCCAGGGCAGGTCCGACCCGGCCCCGGCCATGGCGGTGGCGAGGCTCTCTTCGGTTGCCACGTCGAGCCCCTCCCGGGATCGGAAAAGCCCCTCCAGTTCCCGCGGGTCCCCGGCCCGGGTCGAGGGCACCGGAACGATGCGGACCCGCCCGGCGAGGGAGCCCAGGCAGTCGACCGCGGCGCCGGCGTCCTTGTCGCCGAGCATGCCGAGAACGAAACCGAAGCGCCGGTCCGGAAACTCGCGGGCCAGCGTGGCGGCCAGGACCTCGAACGCGGGGCGGTTGTGGGCGCCGTCGAGGATCCAGGCGCGTCCGTCGCGCTCGATGCGCTGGAAACGCCCCGGCCACACGGCGCCGGTCAGTCCGGCCACCTGCGCGTCCCGGCCCACCGGAAAACCGGCGTCCAGGGTTCGCGCGGTGGCGACGGCGAGGGCGGCGTTGCGCACCTGGTGTTCCCCCACCAGCGCCAGCCGGGAGCCGCGGACGAACCGCACCTCGTCATCGCCGTCGGCCACCTGCCGGAAGGGCGCCCCAAGCTCCCGGGCCCGCGAGCGGAGGACCTCCAACACCTCCGGTTCGTCGGAGGCGGTGAGGACGGGTCGTCCGGGTTTGATGATGCCAGCCTTCTCGGCAGCGATGGCGGGGAGGGTCTGGCCGAGCCACTGCATGTGATCCCAGCCGACGTTGGTGATCACGGACGCCTCGGGGACGACGACGTTGGTGGCATCCCATCTCCCCCCCATCCCGGTTTCCCAGACGACCAGATCGCAGCGCTGCTCGGCGAACCAGCCGAGCGCGAGAACGGTGACCCATTCGAAGAAGCTCGGGTGCCGCGCCGGGTCCATGCCCTCCGCCGCCTGTCGCAATCGGTCCACCCACCGGGCGACGTCGGCCTCGGGGATGGGTTGGCGGTCGAGTTGGAGGCGTTCGCGGAAACTCACCAGGTGCGGGGAGGTGTAGAGGCCGACCCTCCGACCCGCCGCGCGGTGCATGGCCTCGAGGAACGCGCAGGTCGATCCCTTGCCGTTGGTTCCCGCCACGTGGAGGAAACGGGAACCGCCGATCCCGACGCCGGCCCGCCGGGCCAGTTCGAGCGTCGTCTCCAGTCCGGGACGCAGTCCGAACCGCTGGAGGCCGGCGAGGAATTCGAGACTCTCGGAGTAGGTCACCCGACCCTCACAGCGGCTTCCGGTGCAGGTGGTGGTGGACCGCGGCGATGAAGCCGCGGAACAGCGGATGGGGCGCGTCCGGTTTGCTCTGGAACTCGGGATGATACTGCACGGCGCAATAGAACGGATGATCCCGGATCTCGATGCACTCCACGAGCCGTCCGTCGGGCGTGGTTCCGGCGATGAGGAACCCCGCGTCCTGGTACTGCTCGCGATAGGCGTTGTTGAACTCGTAGCGGTGCCGGTGGCGTTCGTTCACGACGAAGGCGTTGTACAGCCGCTGGATGCGCGTCCCCATCACCAGCTGGCACGGCTGGGCCCCGAGACGCATCGTCCCGCCCAGCTGCCGGACCTGCCGCTGCTCCTCCTGCAAATCGATCACGGGGTGCGGCGTGTCGCGTCGGAACTCCGTGGAGTGGGCCTCGCCGAGCCCGAGCACGTTGCGCCCGAACTCGATGGTGGCGATCTGCATGCCGAGGCAGAGGCCGAGATAGGGAATCCCGTTTTCCCGGGCGTAGCGCGCAGCCGCGATCTTGCCCTCGATGCCGCGCTCCCCGAATCCGCCGGGGACGAGCACGCCGCCGGTGCCCTTGAGCACGCGTTCCGCGCCGTCGCGCTCGATTTGTTCGGCGTCGATCTTGTCGATGTGCACGCCGCAATCGTTGGCAATGCCGCCATGGATGACGGCCTCGTAGACGGACTTGTAGGCGTCCTGGAGCTCGATGTACTTGCCGACGACGGCGATCCGGACCCGGTGGGCGGGCGCGATCAGTTTCCGGATGATTTCCTGCCAGCCGCGCATGTCGGCCAGCGGGACGTCGAGGTGGAGGAGGCGGCAGACCAGTTCGTCCATGCGCTCCCGCTGGAGCATGAGGGGCATCTCGTAGATCGAGTGATCCACGTCCTTGGCCTCGATCACGGCCTCGTAGGGGACATTGCAGAAGAGGGCGATCTTCTGGCGGACCTCCTTTTCGAGCGGCAGCTCGCAGCGGCACGCGATGATGTGCGGGGCGATGCCGATTTCGCGGAGTTTGGCGACCGACTGCTGGGTGGGCTTGGTCTTGAGTTCGCCCGCCGCCTTGATGAACGGAACGTAGGTGACGTGGAGGAAAATGGCGTTGTGCGGTCCCACGTCCTGGGCGAACTCGCGGATTGCCTCGAGGAAGGGCAACCCCTCGATATCCCCGGTGGTTCCCCCGATCTCGGTGATCAGGACGTCGGCCTTGGTCGTCTCCCCGACCGCGTAGATGCGCTTCTGGATCTCGTCGGTGACGTGCGGGATGACCTGCACGGTCTTGCCGAGGTACAGGCCGTGCCGCTCGTTGGTGAGCACGGTCTGGTAGACCTGTCCGCTGGTGAGATTGTTGAGCCGGGTCAGGTTCGTGTGGGTGAACCGCTCGTAGTGGCCGAGGTCGAGATCGGTCTCCGCGCCGTCGTCGAGCACGTACACCTCCCCGTGCTGGAACGGGCTCATCGTTCCGGGATCGAGGTTCAGGTACGGATCGAACTTCTGAAGGGCGACCTTGAGTCCGCGATGCTCCAAGAGCGTGCCCAGGGCCGCGGCCGTCAGGCCTTTCCCCAGGGAACTCACCACGCCGCCCGTCACGAAGATGTACTTCATGGGCTGCCACACTCCCAAGCCCCCCGCCTCCCCGGCTAGCGGAAAGTGAACAGACCCGCTCAGGCCCCGTTGCCGCGGATTTTCGAGAGCAGGTCGTCCCGTTGCGACGCGTCGCCCGACCCGCACCCGCCGGCGGCGGCGGTTCCCGTCCCCGTCGCGTTCGGATCGGTGACCAGGCCGCTGCCGCCCCGGGCAAAGGCCGATTTCGCGCCGGACAATTCGCGGTTCACCGTGGCCTTGGCTTCCGCCAGATGGCCCTTGCCGACGGAAAACCCGTTGAAGGCGTTGACGCGGGCCCCGTCCGGAGCGGGGGCGGGACGCGCACCGAAGTTGTATTTGAGGTTCTTCCAGTTGTCCCCGCGCTGGTAGTTGGTGCCGAGGGCGCCGCTGGGATCGTAACCGCAGTGGACCATGCAGTTCTCGCAGCGCGGGTCACGGGCCACGCCGTCCACCACGCCGTACTTTTCCCAGTTCACCTTCTCGAGCATCTCGGCGTAGCTGCCGTAATGGCCGTCGGTCATCAGGTAGCACGGCGCCTTCCAGCCCTTCACGTTGTACGTCGGGATGGCCCAGGCGGTGCAGGTCAGCTCGCGCTTGCCCGCCAGGAACTCCTGGTACACCGGCGTCCCGAAGATCGTGAACCGGCGGCCCCAGTTCTCGATGTCCTTGAACTTCTCCCGGGTCAGCTCCCGGGTCAGGAAGAAATCCTTGGGATCCCGGCCCAACCGCTTCGCCATGTCCTTCTTCGCGGCGTCGTAGTCGTACCCGGGTGAAATCGTGTGACCGTCGACCTCGAGCGACGACAGGAACTTGAACATGTCCTCGAGTTCGCGGACGTCCGATTCCTTGTAGACCGTGGTGTTGGTGGCGACCTGGTAGCCGAGCACCTTGGCCATCCGGATCGCGGCGACGCATTCCTTGAAGACGCCCTCGCGTTCCACGATCAGGTCGTGGGTGTATTCGAGGCCGTCGACGTGGACGTTCCAGTACAGCCATTTCGAGGGCGCGATGGTCACCTTGGCGCGGGCGGCGGCATCGGACTGCCGGATTACGGCGGCCTCCTTCTCGCTCACGAGTTCCTCGGCGACCAACCGCTGGAGCACGGGTTCCATCCCGGGCGTATACGTCGCCGTGAGGTGGTCGCGCATCTTCTTCCGCATGAAGACGCCGTTGGTGCAGATGTAGATGATGCGCCCCTGCTCGAGCAGGCCCGCCACCAGTTCCTCGATCTTGGGATAGATCAGCGGCTCGCCGCCGCAGATCGACACCATGGGCGCCTCGCAATCGTCCGCGGCCGCGAGGCACTGCTCCAGCGGCACCATGTCCTTCAGGCTCGTGGAGTACTCCCGGATGCGACCGCACCCGGTGCAGGTCAGGTTGCAGGTGTGCAACGGTTCAAGTTGCAGCACCATCGCGAACTTGGGGGTGCGCCGGATCTTGTGACGAACGATGTGACGCGTGATCTTGAGCGTCAGCGCGAGCGGGAAACGCATGGGATTTGGAACGGAACGAGGGACGAGCGGACGGCTAGCTGGAAACGGATTCCTCCGCGAACGGCGCGGACACCGGGGTGGCCTCGCCGGGGGCGGACGGCGCCGGACGCGGCTCGACCTTCATCAGGCCGGGCAGGAAAAACGAAGCGGGCGAGGCCGAGCCGCGACCCGAGAACCCGCCGCAGCCGGAGACCGTCGCCACCACCAAGGTCAACAACGCGGCCGTCAAGGTCCTGCGGGTACGATTCACGGTCGGCACTATAGGTGGGAGCAGGGTCATGGCAACTTCCTATTTCCCCGCGCCGGACGCCCACCCCCGCACGGCCTCCACGTCCCTCCCGATCTGCCGGGTCAACTCGTCGCGCGAGCCAAATCGCACCTCTCCCCGCAGGCACGGCCCGATCTCCAATTCCAGGCGCCGCCCGTACAGATCCCCTTCAAATCCAATCACATGCGCCTCCACTCGTACCGGCCCGGGAAGCCCGCTGACCGTGGGTCGCCGCCCAACGTTCACCGCCGCCGCCCGGCGCGAAGCGCCCGGCCAGCTCGCCCAGGCTCCGTACACGCCGATCGGCGGGAGCACCAGCCCGCGCACGTCCAGATTGGCGGTCGGAAAGCCCAGGGTCCGACCGATCCGATCCCCGGTCAGGACTTCCCCGGCCAGGGAGTACGGGCGTCCAAGCAGGCCCGCGGCCCGGTCGAGGTCGCCGGCGCCGACGGCCTCGCGCACGCGGGTGCTGCTGACCGCTTCCCCGTTCTCGACCAGCGGCGGCACGCCGACCACCCGGAACCCGTGCTGGCGGCTCATCGCCTCGAGCAGGGCGAGGTCGCCCGAGCGCCGGTGCCCGAAGACGAAGGTGGTGCCGACGCAGATCTCGGCCACCCGCCCGAATCCCCGCGTCAGACGTTCCACGAAGGCCGTTGCCGGCTGGGCCGCGAAGGCCTCGGTGAACTCGAACACCAGGGCCGCGTCCAGCCCGAGCTCGGCCAGGGCGTCGAGGCGCCGCCACAGGGGCTGGATCAGCAGCGGCGCCGTCTCGGGCGCGACCACGGCCTGCGGGTGCCGATCGAAGGTCACCGCGACCGCGCGTCCGCCCACGCTCCGCGCCGTGGCCAGCGCCCGGCGCGCCACCTCCGCATGACCCCGGTGAACGCCGTCAAACACACCGATGGCCAGGCAGGCCGGAGTCGGGGGCGAACCCCAGGGCGTCGCATCCGACAGGATCTTCATGCCGAAAGGAGCCGGGCAAAGGGAATCACCCGGGCCGTCACCGCGTCGGGCGACATCGCGAGCAGCGTGTCCAGGGGCAGCGCGTCGGACACCGCGAACCGCCCCGCATCGGTACGCCGCAGGCTGGCCAGGTGGGCACCGCACCCGACCTTCTGGCCGAGATCATGGGCGACGGAGCGGACGTAGGTTCCCTTGGTGCAGGCGAGCCGGAAATCGGCGACGGGCTCGGTGTAGGCGAGGAAACGGAAGCTGTAGATGTGTACCAGCCGGGGCTCGCGTTCGACCTCGATGCCGCGCCGGGCCATTTTGTAGAGAGGCACGCCCTTGATCTTGACGGCGGAAACCATCGGCGGGGCCTGGAGCTGGTCCCCGACGAACGTGGCCGCGAGTTCGTTCAGTTGATCGAGCGTCAGCGGCGGCACCGGGAGCGACGTTTGCAGATCGCCGTCCGCGTCGTAGCTGTCCGTGACCTCGCCGAACTTGATCCGTCCGGCATACACTTTGTCGGAGGACATCAACTGCTCCGACAGCTTCGTGCCCTTGCCGAGCACGAGGACCAGCAGTCCGGTGGCCATCGGGTCCAGCGTGCCGCAGTGCCCGACCTTCTTGATCGCCAGGTGCCGCCGCATGACGTCCACGACGTCGTGCGACGTCATGCCCGACGGTTTGTCGACCAGAATGGCGCCGTCCCAGGGATTGGAAGTCTGCAACATCGAATTCGAAGACCGAAATCACGCTACGCGCGTGCCGCGGCGTCGATGGCCCGACGCAGGGCGCGGAGGACGCGACGCTGAACCGCGAGGCGGCTCCCCTCGACCCGGGCCCCGGCCGCGGCCCGGTGCCCGCCGCCGCCGAAGGACTGGGCCACCAGGTTCACGTCCACGGCCTCGCTCTTGGAGCGCAGGCTGATCCGGATCCGTCCATCGATCATCTCCTCGAACACCGCCGCGACCACCACCGGTTCGACGGAGCGGATGTGGTCGATCAGCCCCTCGCTCTCTTCGCGCTCGGAGCCCGCGCGGGCGTAGTCGCCGCGGCGGAGCCAGAAATACGCGATGCGATCCGAGTGGGTGAACCGACACTGCCGGTAGACATGCCGCAGGAGTCGGAACCGCGACATCGGGTGGGAGTCGTAGACCTCGTGCCCGATCCGGCCCACGTTGGCCCCCTGCTCCACGAGTTCCGCCGCCGCCCGCAGCGTCTCGGGCCGCGTCGAGGGATACTGGAACGAACCCGTGTCGGTGGACACCGCGGTGAAGAGGCAGTCGGCAATCTCGGGCGTCACCGCCCACTTGCCGAGCCGCAGCACCTCCAGCACGAGTTCCCCCGTCGACGGCACGTCGGGCACGACCCAGTTCAGGTCGCCGTACTGGGTGTTGCTGGCGTGGTGATCGATGTTCAGCAGGATTTTCCGGGAGCCGAGGAATTCCGCGACGCGCCCCAACCGCTCGAAGCTCGCGGCGTCGGTCGCGACGACGCACTCGAGCTCCACCCCCGGCTCGGGCTTCGCGAACAGGCGGTGCGGGTCGAGGAACTCGAGCTTCCGCGGGACCGGATCCTCGTTCCAGACGCGGACCTGCTTGCCGGCATTCCGCAGTGCCATCCCGAGGGCGAGCTGCGATCCGACGCAGTCGCCGTCCGGTCGCACGTGCCCGACGACGCACACGGACCCCGCCTGGCGCAGGGCCGCGACGATGGACGCGGGATCTCCGGAGGCGGCTGGGGTCATGGGGATTCCGGGGCCGGAGGGGGTGCCGTTTCCGGAGGCGGGGTCTGCTCGAGCTGGTGGAGAATCTCGAGCACCCGGTCGCCGCGCTCGATGGAATCGTCGAGCACGAACTTCAGATGGGGCGTGTAGCGCAACACCACGGCATCGCCCAACTGACCCTGGATGGACCCCAGCTTCTCGCGCAGGAGGGCGGCCCCCACCTTCTGCTGCTCCGCGGTCCCGACGATGCTGACGAAGACCTTCGCCGACTGCATGTCGCCCGCGAGCCCGACATCGTTGACGGAGATGACCCCGCCCATGGAGACCGGAATGGTCCGGCGCAGGATCTCGCCCAACTCCCGTTTCAGGAGTTCCCGTACCCGTTCCTGACGAACTCGTTGCATGCGTTCAGCCTTGGCCCGGGATGAATCCGGCACGGACGCCCGTCCCGCGGCGCCGCAGGGGCGGCGCGGGGATACGAGCGGGCACCGGCTTCGACCGGGCGGATTGTCGACCGCGGCGGATCACAACTGCTGCGCCACCTTCTCCACCGTGTAGCTTTCGATGACGTCGCCGGTCTGGAAGTCATCCCAGCTCGAGACCCGGATGCCGCATTCCATGCCGGACCGCACCTCGTTCACCTCGTCCTGGAACCGGCGCAGCGTCCCGAGGACGCCGTCGTGGATGACTTCCTTCCGGCGCACGATGCGGGCCTTGCCGCGCACGATGCGCCCGTGGGTGACCATGCAGCCGGCGACCTTGCCGCCCTTCGACAGTTCGAAGATTTGCCGGACCTCGGCGGAACCAAGGGTGACCTCCTTGAGTTCCGGATCGAGCAGACCGGCCATCGCCAGCCGCACCTCGTCGATGAGTTCGTAGATGATCTCGTACTGTTTGATCTGGACGCCCTCGCGCTTGGCGATCGAGGGGACCCCGTTGTCCATGCGCGTATGGAATCCGACGACGATGCCCTTGGCGGAGGCGGCCAGCATGACGTCGTCCTTGCTGATCGTGCCGACGGCGCTGTGGATGACCTCAAGGCTGACCTTGGGGGTATCCAGCTTCTTGAGGGCCTCCACGATGGCCTCGACGGAACCCTGGGTGTCGGCCTTGACGAGGACCTTGAGCACCTTGGCCGACTGCTGCTCGATGACCTTGAGCAGGTTTTCGAGCGTGACCCGCGGCCCGCGTTCGCGGCCGGCCGCCTTCAACTGCTCCTCGCGCTCTTCGGCGAGCGGGCGCGCGATCTTCTCGCTCTCCACCACGCTGAATTCGAGGCCCGCCTCGGGAACGCCGTTGAGTCCGAGAATCTTCACCGCCACCGAGGGACCCGCCTCCTTCAACCGCTGCCCCTCCTCGTTGATCAAGGCCCGGGTGCGTCCGTAGAAGGCCCCGCAGATCACCACATCCCCCAGCCGCAGCGTTCCCTTGCGCACGAGCACCGTGGCGGTCGGGCCGCCGGGTTCGAGACCCGACTCGATGACGTTGCCCTTGGCCCGGCGGTTGGGATTGCTCTTCAGCTCCAGCACCTCCGACTGCAGGACGAGCATCGCCAGCAGCTGGTCGATGCCCACCTTCGTCGCCGCCGAGACGTCCACGAAGATCGTCTCGCCGCCCCATTCCTCGGGCACGAGGCCGTATTCCTGGAGCTGCTGGCGCGTGCGCAGCGGGTTGGCCGCCGGCAAGTCGCACTTGTTGACCGCGACCATGATCGGCACCCGCGCCGCCTTGGCATGGTTCAAGGCCTCCAGGGTCTGCGGCATCACGCCCTCGCTCGCCGCCACCACCAGAATGACGATGTCCGTCACGTTCGCGCCCCCGGCCCGCATCGCGCTGAAGGCCGCATGGCCGGGGGTGTCGAGGAAC
>CAZSOV010000057.1:0-31325 GCA_964608505.1 uncultured Verrucomicrobiota bacterium | reverse complement strand
CATCAAGATGACTGCGGTCATCGCCGCCGCGTGGTTCGCGGTCCAGCACGTCGGCGGGTTGGACGTGATGGTGCAGAAACTCTCGGGACCTCTGCTGGGGCCGGACGGTCGCACGATGTTGAACTACCTGAATTTCCTGCCGGATTTCTCGAGTTCATGGGACCTCGCGGTGGCGATCTTCGTCATGCCCATCGCCGTGCAGTGGTGGGCCACGTGGTATCCCGGCGCCGAACCCGGCGGCGGCAGCTACATCGCGCAACGCATGCTGGCCTCGAAGTCCGAAAAGGACGCCCTCGGCGCCGTGCTGTTCTTCAACATCGCCCATTACGTCCTCCGCCCCTGGCCCTGGATCCTCGTCGGCCTTTGCTCCCTCATCGTCTATCCCCGCCTCGACGACATCCAGCAGGCGTTCCCGAACCTCGACCCTTCGCTGCTCGGCCACGACATCGCCTACCCGGCCATGCTGAAGTTCCTGCCGGTCGGGTTCATCGGTCTCATGGTCGGCGGCCTGATCGCGGCCAATTCCTCTACCATCCTCACCCATCTCAACTGGGGCGCGTCGTACCTCGTCCACGATTTCTACCGGCGCTTCGTCCGCGCCGGGGCTCCCGAAGCCCATTACGTCGGCGTCGGTCGCCTCGTGACCGTCGGCCTGTTCGTGCTGTCCGCCGCGACCGTCTACCTGATCGACACCGCCAAGGACAGTTTCGACCTCATTCTCCAGGTCGGCGCGGGAACCGGCCTCCTGTACCTGCTGCGCTGGTACTGGTGGCGCATCACCGCCTGGTGCGAGATCGTGGCGATGGTCAGTTCCTTCGGGGTCTCGGCGGTCCTGCTGGTGCTCCGGAAACAGGGCGCCGTCGAACTCAGCACCCACGTCTCGCTCCTGGTAACCATCGCCTTCACCACGGCGTGCTGGGTCGCCACCGCGTTCGTCGGTCCGCAGACCGACCGGAAAATCCTCGTCGATTTCTACCGCGGCGTCCGCCCGCCGGGACCCGGTTGGGCCCCCATCCGGGCCGCCGCCGGCCTGGCCTCGGAATCGGGCACGGGACCGGAGGCGGCGGGCAGCAGCATGCCCCTCGCCTTGCTCGGCTGGACCTCCGGCTGCGTCACGATCTGGTCGTCCCTGTTCGTGGTCGGTTCCGTGCTGTACGGGCGCATGGCCCAGGCCGGCGTTTTGTTCGGGGTGTTCCTCGCCTCCGGCTTCCTCCTGCTCCGCGTGACGAACCGCTTGTGGGCCGGCAAGGAACGTTGATGCCGTCCCGGTTTCCAGGCAGCCGGCTTCGTGCCACCGCTGGCAGGCTCCCGCGGATCGCCCTCGCGGCAGTGTTCTTCCTGCTTGCCGGTTCCCTCCCGGGCCACGCCCTCGGCCGCCCGGGTGTCGAGTTCCGCATCTACCAGTTCCCGCCCGACCGCATCCCGCGCGTCGATGGACAGACCGAAGACTGGGAGATCGTTCCCCGGGACTACGTCATCGGTCTCGACCAACTGGCCGACACCGTCGGCGGACGAGGCACCAACTACAATCGGGCCGATCTCGACGTCCAGGTCCGCGTCGGCTGGGTGAAGGGGTTGAACCAGCTCTACTTCCTCTACGAGGCCACCGACGATTACTGGGACTTCGCCCGGACCGACCTGCACAACGACATCTTCGAGCTCGTCATCGACGGCGATCTCTCGGGCGGCCCGTTCATCAAACACCTGCACCCGATCTGGAAGGATCGCGCCGAGGCCGGGCACTTTCCCTTCCACGGTGTCCACGCCCAGAACTACCACATCTTCACCCCGTCGGAGGGCAAGGACTGGGCGATGGTCTGGGGGTGCCAGCCGTGGATCAAGGAGCTGCCTTTCGCGAATGCCGCCCAGCGCTTCGAGTTCCGTCCCCGGCAGGGAGGGAGATACGTGCTCGAGTTCTGGGTGACCCCTTTCGACCACGCGCCCGCCGAAGGCCCCGAGCGCGCCGTGGTGTCGAAGCTCGTGGAGAATGCCGTCCTCGGCCTTTCGTGGTCCGTGCTCGATTACGACGACGAGCTGGCCCCGAGCCACGAGGCGTTCTGGAACCTGTCCCACAAAACCACCATGTACGGCGACGCCTCCGACCTGTGCGCCTTTCGCCTCATGCCCCTGGAATCCCGCTGGCGGAAGCGCATCGATGCGCGTTGGAGCTTCCAGGTGCTGGACCGCGCCGGCCGCGAGGTCCTGTTCCGGGACGAGTCCACTGGCGATGTCACCGGGTGGCGATGGGACTTTGGCGACGGCGCGACGTCCAACGAGCGTCACCCGCGCCATGCGTACGCCAAAGGCGGCGAGTTCACCGTCACGCTGTGGGTCACGGGTCCCGCCGGCGAGTCCCGCCGTGCCAAGGTGTGGGAACTGTTTCTGGAATAGGACCGCGGTCTCCGCGCACCGCACGGGGCCGGAGGTACGGAGCGCACGGAGAGGAAGGGGCGGAAACGAGTTCCGTTCGTCGTCGACGCAGCGCAACGCGGTTTTCGGGTGGACGCCAGAACCTTCCCTTCTCGTGTTTCGTGGGTCGATGGTCTTCGGTGGTTTCCTCTGACGCGGTGACCCCGGCCTGCGCTGCCGGCTGCGCTGCCGGCTCGACGGGCCGGGGCCGTGGAGGCATTCTGCTCTCGAATTCCCACCCCAAAACTGCGGACGGGCCCCTCGCCCTGCCGGACGCTCGTCGGGCACGGAAGCGAACCTGTCGCGGTTCCGCCGTGGACCTGCCATGACACCGAAACCTGTCTCCTCCCCGCCGCCGGACCGAACCCGAGGTCGATCCCGATCCCGTCCGGACACGACCCTGAGCCGCCGCCGATTCCTGGGCCGGGCCCTGACGACAGGCGGGGCCCTCGCGGTGGGGCTCCCGACGTTCATTCCAGCACGGGCCCTGGGGCGGGACGGGGCCGTCGCGCCGTCGGAGCGAATCGTGCTGGGAGCCATCGGCATCGGCCCCCGGGGCCGGCATGTGCTGGAGTGCATGCTGGCGGAGGCGGACGTGCAGTTCGTGGCGATCTGCGACGTGCAGCGCACGCGTCGCGAGGCGGTCAAGCAGATGGCCGACAAGCGCTACGGCAACGCCGACTGCACGATGTACCGCGACCAGTTCGAACTGCTCGCCCGGCCGGACATTGACGCGGTCCTCATCGCCACCGGCGATCATTGGCATGCCCTCGGATCGATCCTGGCCGCGAAGGCCGGAAAGGACGTCTACAGCGAAAAGCCCTGCGGCCTGACGATGGGGCAGTGCCAGGCCTTGGACGACGCGATCCGGCGCTACGGGCGTGTCTTCCAGGCCGGGACCCAGCGGCGCAGCGTGCCGAACTTCCAGTTCGCCCATCATCTCGTCCGCAGCGGAAAGTTGGGACGACTCCATACCATGCACGCCTCGTGCTACCGGCCCAAGGTGAGCTACGACTGGCTCCCCGCCGAACCCGAGCCCCCGAAGGAGGAATGCGACTGGGAACGCTGGCTGGGTCCCTCCCCGTGGCGCCCCTACAACAAAGCCTACGTCAACGGCGCCTGGCGCGGGCACTACGACTTCGATTCCGGCGCGGCCATCCTGGACTGGGCGGCGCATACCGTGGATCTCTGCCAATGGGCCAACGCCGCGGATGACGCCGGCCCCGTCGAGTTCGAGCCCTCCGCCTCCCAAATCACCGCCCGCTATGCCAACGGCGTCCGGATGATCATCGACTTCCTCGATACGCCGTTCGGAAAGCGCGAACCCCACTACCGCACCTCCACCGGTACCTGTCCCGTTCGCTGGATCGGCGACGAGGGCTGGGTCGAGACCGGCGACACCGGGCAGATCGTCACCCATCCCGAATCCCTCAAGTCCGGCATGCGCCAGTTCGCCCGGCTGGCCGGCACCAACGCCTCCACCCACACCCGGAACTTCCTCGACTGCGTGAAGTCGCGGGCCCTGACGAACTGCAACAGCCAGGTCATGCGCCACTCGCATCTGGCCTCGCATGCCGCCGCCATCTCGTGGATGTGCGGACGCGGCCTCAAGTACGATCCCGTCCGCGAGGAATTCATCGGGGACGACGAGGCGAATCGCATGCGCGACCGCGCCATGCGCGAACCCTGGCACATCTAATCCCAACCGCCTTCCGGCCCCCCTCGATGAACCGCACCCGTCTTTCCGACCTGTCCCTCGCTCTCGCCCTTTCCCTGGCCCTGCTGCCCAGACCGACATTCGCCCAACCCAAACCCGAACCCTTCGGAAAGGAGGCGGGACTCGCCGTCCCGACCGACGTCCCGAAGCTCGTGGCCCTGCTCGGCGACACCCAGGCGGCGCTCGCCCAAAAGGCCCGCGCGTGCCAGCAGCTCTCCCTCGTCGGCAACGCCCAGGCCGTCGAGGCCCTGGCCGCCCTGCTTCCCCATCCCGTGCTCTCCGCTTATGCGCGCACCGGACTCGAGGCCATCCCGGACCCCGCCGCCACCGAGGCCCTGCGCGCCGCGTTGCCCAAACTGCAGGGCGCCCAACTCCAGGGCGTCGTGAATTCGCTCGGCGTCCGCGGCGACGTCCGCGCCACCGAGGCCCTCGTGGCTCTCTCGCGCGACTCCGCACGCGGGGCTGCCGCCGAAGCCCTGGTCGCCCTGGCGCGGATTCCTTCCCCGCTCGCCCTTCAAACCATCCGCCAGGCGCTATCCGGCGGTCCCTCCGGCCTTGCCGCCGCCGCTGCCGAGGCGGGCGTCGTCCGGGCCGAGCGCGAATGGGCCGCGGGTCGCCGTTCCGAGGCCGCCGCGCTCTTCGACGCCGTGCGCGGAGCCGCTGCCCCCGGCCCGTTGCGGCACGCCGCCATCCGCGGCTCCATCCTCGCGCGACAGGGAACTCCCGAGGCGGTCGCTCTCCTGCTCGAGAATTTGAAATCCACGGATCCCGCCGTCGTCGCCGTCGTCGCCGGCACGGCCCGCGAACTGCCGGGAGCCGGCGTCGGTCCCGCCCTCGCCGCCGAATTGCCGCAGGCGCCCGCCCCGCTGCAGGTGCTCCTCGTGCGCGCCCTCGGCCAACGGGCCCAGCCCGTGAATCCCGCGCCCGTGGAAGCGTTGGCGTCCGCCGATTCTGCGGAACTCCGCCTGGCCGCCCTCGAAACCCTCGGTGCCATCGGCCAATCTTCTAGCGTGCCCGTGCTCATCCAGGCCCTGGCCGCAAACCGCTCCCCCGCCGAGGCCGAGGTCGCCCATGCCAGTCTGGTGGGACTCGCCGCCACGGACACCGACACCCTCCTCCTCCGGGCGGTTCCCGGGGCCGACCCGGGCACTCGCGTCCGGCTCATCACCATTCTCGGCCATCGCGGCGCTGCCGGTGCCACGGACGAACTCCTGCGTCAGGCCGCCGGCGCCGACCCCGGCGTCGCCCGTGCCGCTCTGGACGCCTTGGCCGCCGTTGCCGGTGTCGCGGATCTGCCCCGACTCCTGCCCGTGGCGCTGCGCGTTGCCGACGGCGGGGTCCGGGACCAGGCGGAGCGTTCCCTCTACGCGGTCTGCCTCAAGCAACTCGATCCGGCGAAACGCGGCGAACCGCTGGCTCGACACCTGCGGGAGGCCGGCGACCCGTCGGCCCGGAAATCCCTGCTCCAGGTCCTCGCCATGCTGGGCGACGCCGAAGCCGGTCGCGCGGTGGCTGCCGCCTGCGACGATGCCTCGCCGGAAGTGCGCGATACCGCGCTCCGGCTGCTCAGCAACTGGCCCGACGCCAGCCCCGCTCCCCGCTTGCTCGCCATCTACAAGGACGCTCGGGACGAAACCCGGCGCCTCACCGCCCTTCGGGGTCTGGTGACTCTCGCCTCCCTCTGGACGGGTGAGGTGCCCGCCAATGCCTCGCCCCGGCCCGCGCCGCCGAAGGCCTCCATCGACTGGCTGCTCGAGGCCAACGGAGTGGTGGGTCAGCGCGTCGAGGAGAAGCGCGTCCTGATCTCCGGCCTCGGCGATCTCAACTGCCCCGAGGGCCTTCAACTCCTCCGCCCGTATCTCGAGGAACCGGCGGTCCAGTCCGAAGCCTGCCGCGCCACCGTTCGTGCCGCCAAGGGGCTGGTCGGCAAACCGGAGTTGGCCCAGGCGCGACCGCTGCTCGAGAAGGTGGTCGCGCTCACTCAGGATGCCGAGCTTCGCCAGGAAGCCCGGAAGCTGCTCGAGCGCATCCCCCGTCAGGCCCCGTAATCCTCCGCCGGACCGGTCGCCGGTTGCCTGGACGGTAGGGCTCTGTTCACCCTCACGGTATTCGGCGCCCGCCCAGAAACTGGCGGCTCCAGTACTCCTCCGACAGCCGGGAGTACGTCACCCCGCGCGAGACGCTGGCATGGACGAATCGGTCCGCGTCCAGAACGACTCCGACGTGCGAGACTCCGGCGCCGCGAGTGTCGAAGAACACCAGGTCGCCGGCCTGGAGCTCGCGCCGGGCCACCGCACGTCCCACTCGGAACTGATTGACCGTGACGCGCGGCAGTCGCAGCCCGGTCATGCGCAGGTACATCTGGCAGGCGAGCCCCGAGCAATCGATGCCGGACCGGTCGTTGCCGCCGAAGCGATAAGGGGTGCCCAGCCAGCGTTCCGCTTCCGCGGCCCAGTGTTCCGGGGTGATGGTGCGGGGTGCCGACCGCGGGGCCCGGTATGGGACCGGGGCGACCTGCTGCCGGGGAGCCGTGAAACCCGGACCCGAACGCACTTCCCGGGGTTCCATGGTTCCACAACCGGAGAGCGCCAAGGCCACGCCGAGGCCTGCGAAAAACGGGGTGCGGGAGGGTCGCATGGTCCGAGACTATCCGCGTCGGGAGCGATTGGCGAGACCGGGCCGCAGAACCTAGCAGCTGGTCGGAACTTCCTGAAGCACCTCCACGCAGTGCGGAATGGCGCCCACCACGAAACCCAGGCATTCCACCGCGCCGTTGGGTTTGCCGGGGAGACAGACCACCAGGCTCCGTTCGACCACCGCGGCCAGGCAGCGCGAAAGGATGGCGTTGCGGGTGATTTTCATCGATTCCGCCCGCATCACCTCGCCGAACCCGGGGAGTTCCCGGACCGCGATCTCACGCACCGCCTCGGGCGTGACGTCCCGCAAGGCGACCCCCGTGCCGCCGGTGGTGAGCACCAGATGGCAACCCTTTGCAATGTGCTCCCGGATCGCGCGTTGAATCTCGCGCTTCTCGTCCGGAACCAGGCCCTCCGCCACCACCTTCCACCCGTGGCCCTCCGCGGCCTTCCTGACCGCGGGCCCCCCGAGATCATCGTAAAGGCCCTTCGAGGCCCGGTCGGAAACGGTGATGATGCCGACGTCAATCTGCATGGCCGAAGTTTGCCCGACCCGACTTCCTACGAAAAGCCCGCGCAAGCGGGTGGAATCACCGCGTTACAGAGCCGCCGGGACTGGCGAGCCACGACACACGTCTGGAACACGAAAAGAGAACGCCCCGCCTCGTCCGGATTCGACCGCCGCTACGCCCAAATTCCCGGACCAGGAACCAGGAAAGACACCAAGCACACAAAGGCACAGGCGGAGCTGGGGTGGTCAGGAAGCGAGGAAGCGGCCTCGTAGCGCAGGGGATGCCGCATCGCAGCAGCAAGCAGCACAGCACGACGGTCCCAGTTCGTGTTTTTGGGATTTTTCGTGGTTCGCTGGTCTTCGATCGGTCTCGTACGCGGTGATCCGAGCTGCGGGTGCACCTTTGCCTTCCCGCGCCGCGAGGTCTCCCATCCCCCATCCGCGGGTTTAGGGGTTTAGGAGAGGGCCGTGAGCCGAGCGCAGCGCAGAACAACCTCACAACTTTCGTCCTGATAATAAATAGACGGGTACTTTGTATGAAATGCCGACATGCGTGGCCGGAATCATAATAAAAAGACGGTCCCATTTTATGAGAGGCCGCTTTTTGTATTTAAAAAGACTGACTATTAGAAATAATTCGAAGTACTTGGGTCCGGGTGACCGGGGCCAAGGGCTTATCCGTGCACTGCCCCTCAGCACTACCCGCTCCCGTCCGACGCAGAAAGAGACTGTCCTAATAATTCCAGGGCATCCTGCGATCCAATAAAGAGACTGTCCAAATGCCGTCGATTCTTCCAGACGGTATTAGAAAGAGACTGTCTCGAACCTAGAAAGCGTTTGGCATGGGGTCCGGGGCGAGGCGGGGACCGTGGCCGCCTCGCCGGGCGGGACCGAGCGATGAAACACGAGCGGGTCAGCGGGTCAGGGGTACGCAGGTAGCGGGTAGCAGCAGGTAGGCCTCGCCGTGCTGGACACGGGCGGGGGAACCCGGTTCGCTCCCGGGACGGCGGCGGAGCCCGACTCCGGGCCGATTGGCATTCCTACCTTTCATGGACACCGAGACGACGCTCCCCCTGGCCCGACGATTGGACCTTATCGTGCTCAGACCCGACACGACGCGGTCGGACGTGGAGCGTCTGTGCAGCGCGGCGCGTGGGGTGGGCTGCCAGGCGGTGTGTGTGCCGGGGTCCTGGGTATCCGCCGTGGCCGGGGAATTGGAGGGGAGCGGGGTCAAGGTGTCGGCGCTGATTTCGTTTCCGTTCGGCACGGCGGATCCCGACGTCAAAAGGTACGAGGTGGAGGCGGCGGTGGACGCGGGCGCCCAGGAGCTGGAGGTGGTGATCCACCCGGGTTGGATCAAGTCGGGGGAGGATGCCCGGATTCTGCGCGAATTGCGGGACGTGCGGGAAGCGGCAGACGAGCGTCCGGTGAAGGCGATTCTCGAACGGGGAATGTTGTCGGCGATGGAGGCGGAGCGGATGGCTCGGCTGGTGGTGGAGGCGGAGTTGCAGTTCCTCGTAACCGCAACCGGTTGCGCGGGGCGGGCGATTTCTCCGGAAGACCTCGCTGCGCTGCGGGCGGCGGTGGGGCCGGAGTTGGGCCTGAAGGCGGTCGGTGGCGTACTGACGCCGGTGGAGGCTCAGGCGCTGGTGGCGGCGGGCGCCAATCGCCTGGGGGTCTTCGATCTGGGCCCTTTCACGGTGCAGCCCTGAGGTGGGAGCGCCGGGGGCGGGATTCGGCGCGGAGGCAGGCAGGATTCCGCGGTGTCCGTTATCGTTGCCGGCGGCGAATCCAAAGGCCCCAGGCCCACGCCAGTCCGCCGGTCGCCAGCGCCGCCAATTCAGGTTCAGGGACGACGGCATACCCGAGGTCCTCCATGATGCCCATTTCGATGGCGCTCAATTGGCGGGAGCCGAGGCCGGTACCCATGGCGGGGTACATGAGGAGGGTGCCAAGGCCCGCGAGGGAATCGGCGTCGAGATGCCCGGCGCTGCTGCCGGAGCTGAAAGGGTTCGGCGAATAGATGGGCACCCGGCCGCCATAGGCGGCCATGGCGTTCGGGCCGCTGAAGTAGAGCCCGGGATCGGCGGTCAAGGGCGTGAGACCGAGGGTGGTGTTATAGCGGAAGTCGGTGGTGACGATACGGTTGCCGGCGGCGTCGGTGAGGAACTGGTCGAAGATGCTCCACACATCCTGGTCGCCGGAGGGTCGTGCGGGGTTGATCAGGCCGGTGCCATTGGATTCGAGGTACGAGACGAAGCCCATGGCGTGGGTGAACTCGTGGAGCGTGACGGCTTTGAAGTCGTAACTGCCCGGGTCCGCGGTGTCCGTGAGGTTCCAGGAGTGCCCGAAATTGAAGGAAACCGAGGCATCCGAGGAGGCGCCATTGATGTCGGAGGCACCGTTGGACAGGATCTTCCCGCGCATCACGTTGTTTTTGAAGCCGGGGACGGAGGCGCCAAATGGGCTCGAGGCGCTGGCGAGGGTGAGGCTCTCCGCGTTGACGTAGGACGATACGGTGACCGTGATTTCCGCGGTGTAGCTGGGGTACCAACTGGCCAGCGTAGATGCGGCCGAGCTCAGGGCGTTGCGCCGATCGGTCCCGAACGTGGGATCGTTGAATCCCGTACCCGCGTCCGTGTAGTTGAAATTGAAGGTCAGCGCGCCGTGGGACTCGAGCGCCAACGCGAAGATTGCCAGGGTGGTAAATGGGATTCTCATGACGATGGCCTCGGCTTCCGCCAGTTCCGGAATGCATCGTCAGGTTTCTGTCGGCACTTGAGGGTGAAACCGTGCCGGGCCTTCCCATCCGGCGTTTCGTTGCTACCCTGTGCCGCATGCCAGCCCCTGATTTCTCTCGTCGCGAGTTCGTTCGCACCCTGTCCGGGGCCACGCTGGGCGCGCTGGCCGCCGGCGCGCCCCGGGTGGCGGGCGCCGCGGCAGAAGCCGCTCCGCGCCTGCTGGATGCCCGGGCCGACTGCGTGGTCGTGTTGTGGATGGGTGGCGGCATGGCCGCCACGGAAACCTTCGATCCCAAGCGGTACACCCCGTTCGAGAAGGGGCTCGACCCGGGGCGCGTGCTGTCGACGTTTCCGGCGATCCCGACGAGCGTCGACGGGATCCAGTTCACGGCGGGTCTGGAGCGGATGGCGCGGGTGATGGACCGCGGAACGTTGATCCGGACGTACACGGCGGGGGATCTCGGTTTCATTCTGCACTCCCGGCACCAGTTTCACTGGCACACCGGCTACGCCCCGCCGCAGACCGTCGCCGCCCCGCATCTTGGTGCGGTGATTGCCCGGACGCTGGGCCCGAAGAATCCGGCCCTGCCGGCGTTCATTAACATCGGGCAGCGGTTCGAGGTGGGGGAGGGCGAGGAACTGAAGGCCTTCACCACGGCGGGATTCCTGGGCAGCGAGCATGGGCCGTTCAACGTCGCGTTCCCGGACGCCGCGAAGGACGTGGTGACACCGCCCGGCGGGATGAGTGCCGAGCGGTTCGCGAATCGGGAGCGGTTCTATCGCCGGCTGCTCGACGCTTCGCCGGTGGGGCAGCTGGGGTCGGGGTACCAGCGGGACTCGCTGGTGCGATCGTTCGACAACGCCCATCGCCTGCTGGGATCGTCCGCGGCGAAGGCCTTCGATCTCACGCTGGAAATGCCCGAGACCGTGGCGAAATACGTGCCGGGCGGCTGGGATTTTTCGAAGCGGCTCGGGGGGGATTTCGTCCGGGACGGCAGTTACGAGGAGAAGAACATCCAGCGTTTCGGGCTGGGCTGCCTGCTGGCGCGGCGCCTGGTGGAGGCGGGGGCGCGGTTCATCGAGGTGACCACGGAGTACATTCCGTTCCTGAACTGGGACACGCACGAGCACGGGCACGAGAAGCTGGTGAACATGAAGCGCGCCATGGACGGCGCCATCAGCCAGCTGGTGCTCGATCTGGAGGAACGCGGACTGCTCGACCGGACGCTCGTCGTGCTGGCCAGCGAGTTCAGCCGGGACATGCTGCAGGAAGGCAAGCCCGACCGCCCGATCAAGGATCAGGTGCCCGTGCCCGACAAGATCGAGAGCCTCACCCATTACGGCATGCACCGGCATTTCACCGACGCCGGCTGCGTCCTGCTCTACGGCGGCGGCATTCGGAAGGGGCACCTGCACGGACGCACCGCCGACGAACGGCCCTGCAAGACCGTGCAGGACCGCGTCGTCATCGAGGATCTGCACGCCACGATCTACCGCGCGCTCGGCATTCCGGCGGATCTGGCCTACGAGATCGAGCAACGCCCGTTCTACGTGACCCGGGATGGCCTCGGGAAACCCATCGCCAGCCTCTTCGCCCGGTCCGTCTGAAGCCCGGGAAGAGAATCCGCGACCGCATCCTCGTCGTTCCGTCATGACCATGCCCGTCCTTCGTTCCAGCGCCGGCGCCGCCCGGCTGGCGTTCATCGCCATGCTCGTCCTCGCCCCGCTCCGGGAATCCCGTGCCGAGCCTTCGTCGGCGCCGTCCGCCTCGGGTGCGATCCAGTTCAATCGCGATATCCGCCCGATCCTTTCCGACAACTGTTTCGCGTGTCACGGCTTCGACACGAAGAAGCGGAAGGCGGGGCTGCGGCTCGACGTGGCGGAGGGGGCCCTGGGGGCGGGGGACAGCGGGAAGGCCGCGATCAAGCCCGGCGCTCCCCTGGCCAGCGAGGTCTGGAGACGGCTCGTCACGGAGGATGCGGACGACCGGATGCCGCCCAGGGATTCGCACAAGCAGCTCAAGCCAGCCCAGCTCGAGCTCCTGCGTCGCTGGATCGAAGAGGGTGCCCGATACGAAAAGCACTGGGCGTTCGAACCGCCCGCGAAGGCCCCGGTCCCGCCCGTGACCGGTCCGACGGACTCCACGAATCCCATCGATCGCTTCCTGGGCGACCGTCTGCGTCGCGAGGGTCTGGCGCCGTCGCGGGAGGTGGACCGCGAGACGCTGATCCGCCGGCTGTCCTTCGACCTGACCGGGCTTCCGCCCACGCCGGCCGAGGTCGATGCGTTCGTCCACGACGGGGCGCCGGGCGCGTATGACCGGCTGGTGGAGCGGTTGCTGGATTCACCCCGGTACGGTGAGCAGATGGCGGTGCTGTGGCTGGACGTGGCGCGGTACGCCGACACCCACGGGCTGCATCTCGACAACGAACGTTCGATGTGGCCGTACCGCGACTGGGTCGTGCGCGCGTTCAACCGGAACCAGCCCTTCGACCAGTTCACCGTGGAACAACTCGCGGGCGATCTGCTGCCGGACCCGACGCCGGACCAACTCACGGCCACTGGGTTCAACCGGAACAACGTCAGCACCAGTGAGGGCGGGTCGATCGACGCGGAGTTCGTCTATCGCTACGCGGTCGACCGCACGGCCACCACGGTCCAGACGTGGATGGGCCTCACCGCCGGGTGCGCCGTCTGTCACGATCACAAGTTCGATCCCCTCACCACGAAGGAGTTCTATTCGATGTACTCCTTCTTCCACAGCGCCGCCGATCCGGCCATGGACGGCAACATCCAGCGCACGCCGCCCGTGATCCGGCTGCGGACGCCCGGCGACGACGTGCGCCTCGTCGAATTCGACCGCGAGATCTCGGAGGCCGACGGGCGCGTTCTCGCCGCTGTCGAACGCATCGAGTACACCGATCCGGCCACGCTCCACCCGCCTCCACCGGGGCGCGACGTCGAGAACGTCTGGGCGGACGACGACGCGCCCGCCGGCTGGAAGGTGGTGGCCAGTCCCGGGGCGGCCACCCGGTTCGTGACCCAGGACCAGGGGCCGGTCGCCAGCGGCATGCGCGCCCTGCGTCGACAGGACAAGGGCCTTGCCCAGGACGTCTTCGAGGCGGGTTCCGAGCCGGTCGTGCTGCCGCAGGCACCGCGCCTGTTCGCCTACGTCCACCTCGATCCCTCCGATCCCCCCAAAGCGGTGATGCTTCAATACCGGGTGGGGGACTGGAAGCACCGGGCCGTGTGGGGCGACTACGAGGCCATCGACTGGGGGGCGCGGGGCACGACGGAACGGGTGAATCAGGGCGCGTTGCCGAAGGCGGGCGAATGGGTACGGCTCGAGGTCGATGCCGCGGCGCTGGGGCTCCAGGCCGGCGACAAGGTCACCGGGTTCGCCGTCACGCAATTCGGCGGCACGGTGCACTGGGACAAGATCGGCGTCGCCGGTCGCATCGATCCCGCCAACGACGCCCAGCGTTCCTTCCTAGTCTGGTCCCGCCAGTACGACGGCAAGGAACCCGGGGAGCTGCCCGCGGATCTGCGCGTCATCTTCAAGAAGGCGCCGGACTCCCGGAGCTCCGCCGAGAAGCGCCGGTTGAGGGAGCATTTCATCGCCCGGGTCTACGCCGACGCGCGGTCCACGTTCGATCCCCTGATCGGCGCCGCCTCGGCGTTGAGGAAGCAGCGGGAGGCGTTCGAGGAGACGATTCCCGCCACGTTCGTCTGGCGCGACCTCGAGCAACCCCGCGAGAGCTTCGTCATGCAGCGCGGCGCGTACGATCGTCCCGGGGAAAAGGTCGGCCCGGGCGTGCCCGAAGTGCTGCCGCCGCTGAAGACCGACGGCTCCCGGCGTCCGAACCGCCTGGATTTCGCCCGCTGGCTGGTCGCCGACGAGCATCCCCTCACGGCGCGCGTGACGGTGAACCGGTTCTGGCAGCAATTCTTCGGGACCGGTCTCGTGAAGACCTCCGAGGATTTCGGCTCCCAAGGGGAACCGCCCAGCCATCCCGAACTTCTCGACTGGCTGGCCGTCACGTTCCGGGAAATGGGTTGGAACGTGAAGGATCTCGTCCGTCTCGTGGTCCGTTCCGCGGCCTACCGGCAGTCGTCGCGCGTCACGCCCGAACTGCTCGCCCGGGACCCCGAGAACCGGCTCCTGGCGCGCAGCTCCCGGTTCCGGCTCGCGGCGGAACAGATCCGCGACAACGCCCTGTACGTCAGCGGGCTCCTGGTCCCGACGATGGGCGGGAAAGGCGTCAAACCCTACCAGCCCCCGAACATCTGGGAACCGGTCGGGTTCGTCGGTTCGAACACCCGCGATTACCGGCCGGACACGGGCCCGGCCCTTTACCGGCGCAGTCTCTACACGTTCTTCAAGCGCACCGCGCCTCCGCCCTACGTCACGGCCTTCGACGGTCCCAACCGCGAGCAGTCCTGCTCCCGTCGGGACCGAAGCAACACCCCGTTGCAGGCGCTCCAGCTCCTGAACGACGTCCAGCACGTCGAAGCCGCGCGAGCCCTCGCCCAGCGCATGCTCCGCGAGGGTGGCGCGACGCCCGAGGAACGCATCCACTTCGGCTTCCGCACCGTGCTGGCCCGCCGCCCGGACATGGAGGAGGTCGCGGTGATCCGGCGCGCCCTCGCCGCGCATCTCGAACGCTACGCGGCGCGACCCGATGCCGCCCGCGAGCTCGTCCAAGCCGGCGCATCCAAGCCCGACCCGGCCCTGCCGGCGCCCGAACTCGCCGCCTACACCCTGGCCGCGAACCTGCTCTTGAACCTCGACGAGACCCTCACCCGGAACTGAACGACGGCGGGTCGCGGGATTTCCCCTTCAGGATCCGCGCCCGCCGCAGCTCGCTCATCGCACGCCGGTATCGCTATCACCCCCGATTTCCCATCTCCCATGCCCTTTCCTCTGCGCGACTACCAGATCCACGAAACCCGCCGTCAGTTCTTCGGCGACGCCGGCATCCGGCTGGGCGGCCTGGCCATGGCGCTGCTCGGCGGCTCGCGGGCGGCCCGGGTCGAGGCGGCGGCCCCGGGCGGGCGCGTCCATCCGCCCCTGCCCGAGCTGCCCCACGTGGCTCCCAAGGCCAAAGCCTTGATCTACCTGCACATGAACGGGGCGCCCTCCCAGATCGATTTGTGGGACTACAAGCCGCGATTGAAGGAGCACTTCGACAAGGATCTGCCGGGCTCGGTGCGGATGAACCAGCGGCTCAGCACCATGACCAGCGGGCAGACCCGGTTCCCCGTGGCCCCTTCCCGGTTCGCCTTCCGCCAGCATGGTGCCTGCGGACGCTGGGTCAGCGAACTCCTGCCCCGCACCGCCGGCATCGTGGACGACATCGCCTTGGTGAAATCCGTCCACACCAACGCGATCAACCATGATCCCGCCTGCACGTTCGTCATGACCGGGTCCGAGGTGCCCGGCAAGGCCAGCATCGGGTCCTGGCTCGCCTACGGGCTCGGCAGCGAGAACAACGACCTGCCGGCCTTCGTCGTCCTGACCCCGGCATTCCCATCCACCGGGAATGGCCAGGCCCTGTACCACCGGCTTTGGGGCAGCGGCTTTCTCCCCGGCAAGTACAGCGGCGTCGCGTTGCGGGGCACGGGCGATCCCGTCCTTTATCTTCAGAACCCCGGGGGCGTCGATGCCGGGGACCGCCGCGTCATGCTCGATGCGCTGAACGAGCTGAATCAACGCCGGCATCGGGAACTGGGCGATCCCGAGATCCAGACCCGGATCGCCCAGTACGAGATGGCCTTCCGCATGCAGGCCAGCGTGCCTGACCTCACCGACCTCTCCGGCGAGTCGGAGGCCACCAAGGCGTTGTACGGCCCCGACGTCGCGCGCTCCGGCAGTTTCACGCATTCCGCCCTGCTCGCCCGCCGCCTGATCGAACGCGGCGTCCGCGTCGTCCAGATCCTCCATCGCGGCTGGGACCAGCACGACAACCTGCCCACCGCCCTCACCAACCAGTGCAAGGACACCGAGCAGGCCACGGCCGCCCTGATCCAGGATCTCAAGCAACGCGGGTTGCTCGACGACACCTTGGTCGTCTGGGGCGGCGAGTTCGGGCGCACCGTCTATTCCCAGGGCCGGCTCACCGCGGAGAACTACGGACGCGACCATCATCCCCGGAACTTCTGCATGTGGCTGGCCGGCGGCGGCGTCCGGGGCGGCATCAGCCATGGGGAAACCGACGACTTCAGCTACAACATCGTCGACCAGCCCGTCCACGTGAACGACCTCAACGCGACGATCCTCCATTGCCTGGGCATCGACCACGAACGGTTCACGTACAAGTTCCTCGGCCTGGACCAGCGCCTCACCGGCGTCGAACCCGCGCACGTGGTCCGGCCCATTCTGGCCTGATCCTTCCGCCATGGCGTCCGCGCGTCGGCGGGCCCGGTCGTGGGGGTGGGGCGATCCAGGCAGGTGAATCGAGAGGCGAGAGGCGAAACCGGCGACGCGGCGGTCGCCGGCTCCACCTCCCGGTTCCACGCAGGACTTTGTCAACGGCCCTGCGCCCTGGGGTCGGCGTCCGGCCACGAGACGCGGACCCGGGGAGGCATCCGTTACCGGAATCCGATGACCTCTCCGAGATCGGGCAGGAGGCAGTCGGCTTCGAACCGCGAGCGCAGGGATTCGGCGAGCGCCTCGCGGGCCTTGGCTTCGCCGTGAGTCAGGACGATGCGGGGGCGGGAGGGAGCGAGGGCGGAGTACCAGTTCAGCAGGTCGGTCTGGCCGGCGTGGGCGCTGAAGCCGCCGAGGGTATGAATCCTGGCGCGCACGGCGATGGGTTCACCGTGGATATGGACGAGCGGTTCGCCGTCGACGAGGCGGCGTCCGAGGGTGCCGTTGCCCTGGAATCCGACGATCAGGACGTGGGTGTTGGCATTCCAGAGGTGATGCTTGAGATGGTGGAGGATGCGCCCCGCGTTGCACATGCCCGCTCCGGCGAGGACCATGAACGGGCCCTCCTGTTCGTTGATCTTCCTGGAATCGTCGGCGGTGACGGTGGTCTTGAGCGTGGAGAGGTCCGAACGCAGGGGCTTTTCCCGGAGGTACTCGGTCATCTCCTCGTCGAACAGCTCCGGGTGGCGCGAGTAGATGCCGGTGGCCTCGATGGCCATGGGGCTGTCGAGGAAGACGGGGAAGGGCTGGACCTTCCGGGTTCGAAACATCCAGCCGAGCAGGGTGAGCAGGAGCTGGGCGCGCCCGACGGCGAACGTGGGCACGAGCATCTTGCCCTTGTCGCGCACCGCCTCGCGGACGATCTCGACGAATTCCTCCACCGTTTCCTTCAGGGGCCGATGGTCGCGACCGCCGTACGTCGATTCGAGGAACACGAGGTCGGCGCGGTGGAACGGCTCGTAGTCCCTCAGGATCGGCGCGCCCCGGGGACCGAGGTCGCCGGAGAACACGATCCGGCGCTGGATGCCGGCCTCGTCGACGACGAGCTGGATGCTGGCGGAGCCGAGCATGTGGCCGGCCTCGGACCAGACGGCCTGAATGCCCGGGGCGACGGCGACGGGTTGCTGGTAGGGAACCGATTGGAGCTGGCCGATGATCTTCTCGGCGTCCTCGGGGGTGTACAGGGCCTCGACGGATTCCTTCCCGGCCCGGGCGAGCTTGCGATTCTGGCGGTCGGCGTCCTGGAGCTGGATTTTGGCGGAATCCCGGAGGATGAGAGCGGCGAGTTCGGTGGTGGCGGAGGTGCAGTAGACCGGCCCGGAGAACTCGAGGCCGGGCAGGAGCGGCAGGCGTCCCGTGTGATCGAGGTGGGCGTGGGTCAGCAGAACCGAATCCAGGCCCTCGCGCGGGGCGATCAGGGGCGTTCGGTTCCGTTCATCGGCCTCGGAACCGCCTTGAAAAAGGCCGCAATCGACAAGCACGGAGGCGCGGTCGGTTCGGACGAGGTAGGCGGAGCCGGTGACTTGGCCGCCGGCGGCTCCGAGGACGGTGATATTCATGGGTTCAGTTTTCGACGTTCCAGGCGTTCGGGCCGATGTGCAGGAATTCCAGGCGATGACTGGCCTCCGGGCGGCGCGGGGAGGGTCCGGCGACGAGCATGGCGACGTCGCCGGTCAAGCCATGGCGGCGCAGCCATTCGGACGCGAACCGCCGCCAGTCCTCGGGTTCCTCCGACAGTTCGACGGGGTGCACGCCGCCGGAGAAGGCGAGTCCGCGGCAGACGGCGCGGTCGGGGCTGAAGGCCACGGTCCAGACGGGCGGTTTGAACCGGGAGATGAGCCGGGCGGTGTTGCCGGTGCGGGCGGGGACGAAGACCGCGGCGCAGGCGACGCTCGAGACCGCATGTTCGACGACCGAGGCGATGGCCTCGGTGGGCGTCAGCGGCGTCGGGACGCGGCCGCACGTCGAACAAAAGGCGCGGAGATCGGCGAGTCGGGCGGTCGGGCGGCGGGGTTCGGTGGCCCGGGCGATGCCGGCAAGCATGGCGACGGATTCCTCGGGGAAGCGGCCCATGGCGGATTCGCCGGAAAGCATGAGGGCATCGGTGCCGTCGAGCACGGCGTTGGCGACGTCGGTGGCCTCGGCCCGGGTGGGGAGTCGGCTCGCGGTCATGGATTCGAGCATCTGGGTGGCGGTGATGACCGGTTTGCCGGCGAGATTGGCGCGGGCGATGAGTTGTTTTTGCAGGATCGCGATGCCTTCGATGGGGACTTCGACGCCGAGATCGCCCCGGGCCACCATGACGCCGTCGGCGGCGGCGAGGATCTCCTCGTAGTTGGCGAGGGCCCCGGCGCGTTCGATCTTGGCAATGACGAACGGGTTCCCCCCCAGGGCGCGGGCGGCGGCTCGGACGGCGTGGATATCGGCGGCGCGTTCGACGAAGGACTGGCTCACGGCATCGACTCCATGGCTCAGGACGAACTCGAGACAGGCGCGATCGTGGTCCGTGAAGGCCTGGATGCCCAGATCGATGCCGGGAAGGTTGAGTCCCTTGCGCGTGCGGAGTTCGCCGCCGACGACGACGCGACAATGGACATCGGGGCCCGCGATGGATTCGACCTGGAGCTGGATCAGGCCGTCGTTGAGGAACAGTCGGTTCCCGGGTTTCACGACGCGCGGGAGGGGCTGGAAGCTCATCGAGACCCGGGCGGCGGTGCCGACGATCTCGTCCGTGGTGAGGGCGAAGGCGTCGCCGGCGTGCAGGACAATGGGTTCGGGATCGATCCGTCCGACACGCATCTTGGGGCCGGGCAGATCGGCCATGATGGCGAGGCGGCGACCGGTGGCGCGTTCGGCGGCGCGCAGGCGGGCGATGGTCTCCCCGTGCCGGGTGAAATCACCGTGCGAGAAGTTGAGCCGGGCCACGTTCATGCCCGCGCGCAGGAGGCGCTCCAGCATCTCCGGCGTGTCGGAAGCGGGGCCGATGGTGGCGACGATCTTGGTTTTCTGCGCGGGCAGCGGGACGTTCGGCATGGTCGGTCCGGGACAGGATAGCCTATTTCAGCGTGGCCACGAAGGCCTGGATGTCGGCGAGTTCCTGCGGGGTGAAGATGTCGCCCATGGGCGGCATCGGGGACATGGAGAGGTTTTCGTAGCCCTTGGCGAGGACCTTGCTGGGGAGGAGCAGGCTTTCCTGGATGTATTCCGCGGGTTGCCGGGCGGCGATGCCGTCCAGGGCCGGCCCGACGGTGCTGCCCTGGCCCTTGATCTGGTGGCAGTAGACGCAGGCGGCGGCGTGTTTGAAGAAGATCGTCTCGCCCCGCTGGACATCACCCGCGGTCACCGCCACATCCGTGGTCTCCGCGGGGAGCAGCCGGCTCAGGCGGACGTCGTCGAAGAAGCCCTGGCCACGCGCGACATGCAGGATGTTGATGCTGCCCCGGGTGGCGGTGCCGCTGTTGAAGACGGCCTCGACCTCGGTCCATTCGCCGTCGCGGGTGACCCGCTCGGTCTCGTGGCGGTTGAGGTGGTCGTTGAAGCTGAGCTTGCCGCGCAGACCGCGCCCGCGCACCCAGCCGGACAATCGGTAGGTGGCATTTGGCTCGAGCACGACGTCGGCGTACAGGCTGGTGTCGGCCTCGCCTTCGGCGGATTCGCAGAGGACGGCTCGTTCCCCGGTGCGGGCGGTGCCGGTGCCCTGGACGGAGGACCAGCGAGCCTCGCGGTTGGCGCGCCGGTTGCCGTAGTCGCGCCGCGTCCAGCCCCGTGGCAGGCCGTTGGTGCTGAGTTCCTCGAGGCCGGGGTTGGGCAGGAGGTTTTCGCCCTCGCGATGGAGCACGACCTGGTGCCGGCGGGCGAGCAGGCGGGTGCCCTCGGCGAGCCATTCGTCGGAGCGTTGCGCGGGATTGCGGGCCAGGCTCGCGACGACGGTCCGGATCTGGGGCGCGGTGGGGAACTCCGAGAGCTTTACGAACGCCGCGAGACGGGTGATCAGGTCCGGATCGCTCACGACCCCGGCGCCGAAAAACAGGGTCTGCGAACGCGCGTCGTGGCCGAGGGCCCGGACGGCATTGCGGCGCAGGTCGGACTTTTGGGAGAGAAGCGCGGCGCGGTGCGTGTCGTCGTCGAGTTGGCCGAGGCCATGCAAGGTCCACAGGGCGTGGATCGCGGCGAGCGTGCCGGCCGGCGGGGTGTTGGTGGCCGCGACGAGGCGGCGGAGTTCGGGCGCGGTCCCGGTTTTCCCGCCCTCGACGAGCAGCCGTTGCGCGGCGAACCGCCAGTGGAGCGTGTCGTGCCCGAGCGCCCGGACAAGGTCGGCGTCGGAAGCGCCGTGCAGGGAACGGAGCTTCGGCGGTTGGGCCTGGTCCCAGACGACGCGGTAGATGCGTCCGCGGACGTGGTCGCGGAGGGGGTTTTCGTGGGCGCCCCCGGTGCCGGTGCGGGCATCGTAGCCGCCGCGCCCGACGCTCGGGGTGGGATTGTGCTGGATGATGAAGTTCTGCCAGTCGGCAAACCACACGGCGCCGTCGGGGCCCACCTCGGCGAAGACCGGGGACATCCATTCGTCGCTGCTGGCGACGAGGTTGAAACCGTCCTTCGCGACATAACCGGCGCCCTGGGACTGAACGTCCATGAGGGCGATGAGTTTCATGGTCGGCTCGCAGACCATGGCCTTGCCCTGGAGTCGGCCGGGTAGATTGGCGGAGTGGATGAAGGCGCTGCCGGCGGCCGCGGTGAAGCCGCCGAAGACATCGACCTGACGGAAGTTGGGAGTGATGGTGTGGGCGAGGTCCTCGACGTTGATTTTTCGGGCGGTCATGCCGCGCATGCCCTCGGGGAAGGCGGTGGCGGGGATGCCGCCGTGGAAAATCGGGGCGCCGTTGGCGGTGCCGCCGAACTGGTCCCCGGCGTGGTTGGCGGAGTGGGCCCAGGAGTTGTTCGAGAACTGGTGCAGGAACTCGAGGGCCGAGCCGTCGGCCTTGAATCGGAACGTCCCCTGGCGGAAATCGAGCTCCCGTCCGCCGACCCGGCCCTTGAACCCGGAATACCCGACGCAGCCATATAGCCAGTTGTCGTGGCCCCAGTGAAGGTTGTTGGCTTGGGCGTGGGTGTCGGCGATGCCCCAGCCTTCCATCAACACCTCCCGCACGTCGGCCCGGTCGTCGCCATCGGTGTCGCGGAGGAAGAGCAGCCGCGGCGGTTGCGCCACGATCAGGCCGCCCCGGGCAAAGACGAAGCTCGTCGGAATGTTCAGCTTGTCCGCGAACACCGTGAACCGGTCGGCGCGGCCATCCCCGTCAAGGTCCTCGCAGATCTTGATGCTGTCGTTGCCCTGGCCCGTCGGTTGCACGTCATGCGGATAGTCCCGCGTCTCGGCCACCCAGCATCGACCGCGCTCGTCCCAGGCCATGGCGATGGGCTTGGCGATGTCGGGTTCGGATGCGAAGGGCACCAGCCTCAAATCCGGCGCGACCTGGGTCCGCTCCAGGCTGCCCCGCACGGAAAGGGGATGCTGGAACGTGATCGGTTCGGGCCGGCGCTCGTAATTGGCGACGGTGGAACCCGGTTCGCGACGCTCCGGCTCGCGCGCCGCGAGGAACGCTTCCCACTCCTTTCTCCGCGCTTCGCCCACCGCGGCCAGGATCCGGGACCGAACCTGGTCGATGAAGTCCGGACGCGACCAACCCGCTTCCGCGGACGGGAACTCGACCGCGAAGCGGCGTTCCGCCGGCAGGGCGGCGAGGGAGGGAGACGCGTCGGGCGGCGCATCGACCAGCACCGCGTCGAAGCGTCCCGCCCAGTCGAGGGAGAACTGGGAAGCGTAGTCGAACCAGATCGCGTCCCGCCCTAGTTCGCGCATCAACACGTGGGCGTGCCGGGCGCTCGCGGTGCCTTCCGGGCCATAGTGCAGGATGCGAATCGGGCCCGAGGAGGCCGCGGAGACCGGGGTCGACGACCTGGCCACAAGCAGGGTGACCGCCACGAGGACGGGGAGGCGGAAGCGCAGGCAATGCAATTTCATGAGGCCGGGGGAGCGATGGAACGACGGCGGGAACGGGCGGGAACGGGCGGGATCAGCCTGGCCGTCCCTGGACGGACTGCGCCGGGTCGTGGTGGGGCGTCGTCCGTAACAGGGCCTTGGCCTTGGCGGGGGCGGCCATGACGTGCACGGCCCCGGCCGACTGCCGGGCACCGGCTACGAAGCAGCGCCGAGGCGATCCGCAGGTCATGAGCGAGGGTGCGGAGGAGGTCCTCGCGGTGTCGATGCGCGAATTGCCTCCCGGCCCCGGGTGGTGGGGCCGGCGACTGTTTGTACATAAATCCCGCGGGATTTAGTTATAGGACCGCGTGGCCGGGCAATTGGGGCCGGCGACTGCGGAGTCGCCGGCTTCATAGATACCGCCGGATCAAGTATGCGACCGCAGGCCGGGCGATGTCCAAGCCCGGTGCGGAACTACCTAGTGTGCATACATACCACGGGATCAAGTCACGGACACAGTGGTCGGGGTACGATACGGTACGGCCTCAAGTCCCCCGCGCCGAGGCCGATAAAGGTCCTGCGGGCTGGCTTGATGGACGGACCAGCCGGCGAGGTGGTCGGTGGATGCCTCGAAACGATCCACCGGGCGGCATGGATGCCGCCGCAATCGCGATTCCCCGCCCGGGGACACTCAGGGAAGGAGTGAGATATGGAATTCCGTGCATTCTTTGCGGATGAGTTCGGGTCTTCGGACTCCGTGCCCCCGCGCCTCGATGGGACAAGTTTGCCGCCCCCGGAGCGGTCGGATTTTCCCGGAACCCCGGACGGAATGAACCCGGCAGGCCCGAACGGCGTCGCCTCCATAGCCGCGGAGATCCTGGCGCGTTCGATGCTCACCAAAGGAGGCATGCACCAGAACGGGAACGTCGAACGCATCGGCGAAGGAACCGGAGCCGCACGACGGGAAGGGCGCGGGACGGCTTCCGCGCCGGCCACCTGGCAGCCGGAAGAACAACCCGATTTCGGGCGGGACCTGCGCCAGTGGACGGGTCCTGAGTCCGGACGACCCGTCCGATTGCGGCTCAGCGACGAGGCGGCCTGGCACCGGCAGGTGGTCTGGCGCATGTCCGCGGCCTCGCTGGCGACGTCGACGGACCTTTCGACGCCGGGCACCCGCGGTCGTGGGTCCCGTCGACGCATAGTCGTGCCGATCCTCCTGCTGGCCATCGTCACGACCTTTGGATACGTCACGGCGAGTCGTTCCGTGGCGGCGTTCCAGGCCGCGTGGCGGCGGGCCGACGCCATCTGGGCGAGCGAGAGCAGCCGGGAAACCTCCGTTTACCAGTACGACGACGCGCGGATCCCGGGTCCCTTCAACCCGGTTCCCTCGGAGGGTCTCGGGCCCATGCTGGGCTTCCTTGGAGCGAGCGAACCGGCGAAGTCACTGGTCGACCCTGCCCCGACGGAGTGAGCTGGCGTCACCGCACCAGATACCAGGCCACCATGGCCGCCAGGAGCAGGAGCGCCACGACCGAAACCCAGCGGGGGAACGGGCGTCGGCCCCCGCCGAACTCGTCCTTCACGAATCCCTCGTAGTCGAAGTCCTTCGGGTCGGAAATGCCGAGGCGATCGCCGTCCGCTTCCTCGGACCACCCGGTCCGTTCGTCGGCGCCGCACTCGGGACAGGCGCGGGCGCCGCGTGGAACCTCGGCACCACAATGGGGACAGGTCAGAGGAGGCACGGGATGGGCATCACGGGGTTCCGGTGGAGGGGTGGCATCGGGTCGGGTCCTCGCGTTCGGTCCCGCCCGTGCCGGGTGCTAGGGCTGCGCCGCCCGCAGCAAGGCCTCGACCCGGTCGACGTCCGCGGGAACGTCGACGCCGATGCTCTCGTAGTCGACCGTGACCACGGCAATGGGAATCCCATTTTCAAGGGCGCGGAGTTGTTCGAGGCGTTCGGCGGCTTCCAGGTCGGAGACGGGGAAGCGCACCAGACGGAGGAGGGTTTCGCGGCGAAAGCCGTAAATCCCGAGGTGCTTGCGAAACGGGAAGCACGCCAGTTGCACCTGCGCCGGGGCGGCGGCGTGATCCCGGAGGTAGGGGATCGTGCGGCGCGAGAAGTAGAGCGCGCGTCGATCGCGGGCGACGACGACCTTCACGACGTTGGGATTGTCCAGTTCGGACGGGTCGCGCAGGGCGGTGGCGGCGGTGGACATCTCGGCCTCGGCAAGCGCGGCAGCCACCGCGTCAATGACGGCGGGATCGATCAACGGTTCGTCGCCCTGGATGTTGAGAATGGCGTCGCAGTCGAGTCGTTCGGCGACTTCCGCGATGCGATCCGTGCCACTGGGATGGTCCGAACGGGTCATCTCGACGCGGACAAACTCCCGGGCGACCCCGGCGATCCGTTCGTCGTCGGTTGCCACGATGACCTCGGCCAGGGAGCGGGAAAGCCGGCAGCGCTCGACCACGCGTTGGATCAGGGATTGACCGGCGATGGGATGGAGGGGTTTGCCGGGGAAACGCGAGGACGCGTATCGGGCCGGAATCAGACCCACGACGCGCCGTGGGGGGGGTGTTGCTGACGGGGCGGCGGACACGGGCCTTTCCTAGGCGGACTCGGGGTGGAGTGCAAGCGGACCGCGGCTGCCTTGGGCACCGTGGCCCGGCGGAAACGTTTACATGGGCCCGGGCTTGTGCCTGAGTTTCGGACGGGATCATGGCCTCTCCCTCGACCAGCGTTTCCGTCCGCCGATGGGTCCGGTCCGCCCTGGTGGCCGGGGTAGTCGCCGTTGGCGGACTGGGTGGAAGCGGGTGCCGGCCCGAGGGAGGGGGGGGGGAGGGACTGACCGGGCTGCCCCCGCTGGTGGATCTCCAGGGGCGCACGGCGGCGCTCGAGCTGGGGGCGCAAACCCGGGCGGTGGTGTTTGTCTTCGTGGGGGTGGAGTGTCCGATTTCGAACCGGTTCCTGCCCGAGCTGGCCGCCTTGGAGGCGGAACTGGCTCCGCAGGGGGTCAAATTCGTGACGGTCTACCCTTTTCCCGACGAGACGCCGGAACGGATCGGGGCGCATCGGGCGGAGTTCGGCCAGGGCGGGGCGGCGTATCGGGATCCGGAGCACGTCCTGGCCCGGGCGCTGGGCGCGCATCGGACACCGGAAGCCGTTGCGTTGACGCGGGATGGGCGGCGCATCTACCAGGGGCGGATCAACGACCAATACCGCTCGCTGGGGGTGGCCAGGCCCGAGCCGACACGGCATGACCTCGCGGAAGCGTTGCGGGGATTCCTGGGAGGCGAGGCGCCGTCGGGGAAGGGGTTTCCGGCGGTCGGGTGCAGTTTTCGGTCGTCGCCGGGGCCGGAACGCGGGCGGTCGGTGGATTCAAATTGAATCTGGGAGGGGCCGGACGGGGTGCGAAACGGCGGATTTTTCCTTTGGCGGGGCGGGGGGGGTCTGTTATCCACCCGGGACAATGCTCCGGTTGTTCCGTCTCACATGTGCCGTCGGGCTGCTGCTCCTGGCAATCGTCGATCTGCGGGCGGCGGTTTTCAAGATGGCGGATGGTTCGCTGATTTCGGGCGATTTGGTGGCTCCGAACGACGACGGCACGGTCATTCGGCGAACCGCGGGCGGGCTGACGGGGCGGCTGGCGTGGGACAAGTTCACGCAGGAACAGTTGGTCGAGATGGCGAAGGATCCGAAGCTGAAGGAATTGGTCGAGGCGTTCATCGATGCTCCGGAGGGAGCGGACGAGGCGGTGAAGGCGGAGTTGGTGGTGAAGGATCCGCCCGGCAAGGTGACGCGCTCGGCGCGAATGCCGAGTTTGATCGGAGCGTATTCGACGCCGGCGGGCCTGTTCATCCTCCTGATCGTGCTGCTGGCGAACCTTTATGCGGCGTACGAGGTGTCGATCTTCCGGAACTATCCGGCGCCGGCCGTCATGGGAACGAGCCTGATTCTGCCGATTCTGGGGCCGATCCTGTTTCTGTGCATGCCCACGCGCGTGCGGGACGACGTGGAGTTGGAGGCGCAGTTCGAAGCCCCGCAGGAGGTGGCTAATACCGGTTCCCAGGAGTTGGCGGCGGCGGGGTTGGCCGGTTCGGGCCTGTCGTTGAGCGCCCACAAGGCCCCTGCGGCGTCGACCCAGGCGCAGCAGGTGACGTACAAGGCTTCGGAAACCGAGTTCAACCGCGCCTTTTTCGAGAAGAATTTCCCGTTGTTCTTCCGGTTGACCCGTTCCGATTCCGACAAGACCTCGGTGCTGGTCTTCAAGTCGGGCAAGGGCGAGGTCGTGGCGGTGCGGATTTCCCGGATCAGCCCGAACGAAATCGGGTTGGTCACCCAGAAGGGCCATGAGGTGCAGCTGCGCTTCGCCGACGTGTCCGAGGTCCAGCTGCGAGCCAAGGCCTGAAACCGCGGTTCCACCGCCCTCGTGAAGTGAAGTGAAGTGAAGTATCGCGCCATTCTACTCTTCGGGGCGCCGGGCGCCGGCAAGGGAACCCAGGGCAAGATCCTCGGCCAGATTCCGAACTTCGTGCATTTCTCGTCCGGGGATGCCTTTCGGAGTCTGCGCGTCGATTCCCCGCTCGGCCACGTGTTCGTCGAATATGCTTCCCGGGGCCAGCTGGTTCCGGACGCGCCGACCATCGAGCTGTGGAACCAGTCCGTTCAGGGCTTGATCGCCAACGGACGTTACAATCCGGAGGCCGACACCCTGGTGCTCGATGGCATTCCCCGAAACCCGAACCAGACCCGGCTGATGGCCGATCTCATCGAGGTGAAGGCGATCTTCAATCTCTTCTGTCCGGTTCTGGACAAGCTGATCGTCCGCCTGCAACGGCGGGCCTTGAAGGAAAACCGTCTGGACGACGCGAACGTCGAGGTCATCCGCCAACGGCTGGAAACCTATCGCCGGGAGACCCGGGCGGTGCTGGATTGCTACCCCGAACCGATCATCCACCAGATCGATTCCACGCAGGAACCGCTCCTCGTGTTGCTCGACATTCTCAAGGTCCTCGCCCGCCTGCCCAAACCCGCCGTGAGCGATGGCGCGACCACCTATAGCGAGGCGTCCGCGGCCCCATGAGTTCCGCCGCCTCGTCCCGTCCCCGGGTCGTGTTCATGGGCACGCCCGACCTCGCCCGGACGGTTCTGCGGTCCCTGCTTCGGGCGGGCCTTTGGGATCTGCCGCTCGTGGTGGCCCAGCCGGACAAGCCGGTCGGACGCGGTCTCCAGCTTCAGGCCCCGCCGGTCAAGGAGGAGGCCCTCGCCCATGGCCTGCAGGTCCTCCAACCGATCCGCGCCCGCGACCCGGTGTTTCTCGACCAAGTGCGCTCGTTCCGACCCGACGTGGTGGTGGTGGCGGCCTACGGTCAGATCCTGCCGCCGGAGCTCCTCGCGGTGCCGCGCCACGGTTGCCTCAACGTCCACACCTCGATCCTCCCGCGCTGGCGTGGGGCCGCGCCGATCCAATGGGCGATTCTCGAAGGCGACACCGAGACGGGAGTGACGTTGATGCGGATGGATGCCGGGCTGGATACCGGCGACGTCCTCGGCGTCGAACGGACCCCCCTCGCGGCCGACGAGACGGGGCGGACCCTGCATGACCGCCTGGCGGCCATGGGAGGCGACTTCCTTGTGCGCCTGTTGCCCGACTGGCTCGAGGGCCGGCTCCAACCGGTCCCGCAGCCGAAGGAGGCCGGGGTCACCTACGCCCGCAAATTGCGGCGCGAGGATGGCCGGCTGGACTGGCTTTCCCCGGCCGCGGTGCTGGATCGCCGGGTCCGCGCGTTCGATCCTTGGCCGGGCGCGTTCACGCACCTTCCCGCGGAGAGCTCCGGGACGCCGCCGCCGCAGCTGAAGATCTGGGAATCCCGGCCCGTGGCCTGGTCAGGACCTGCGCTCCCGGGCACGGTGCTGGAGGCACGGGGGGAGGACCTGGTGGTGGCCACCGGGGAGGGGGGCTTGCGGATCGTTTCGCTCCAGCGCGAAGGCCGGCGCCGGATGTCCGCCCGCGAGTTCCTGGCCGGGGGCGGATTGCCGGTCGGGTCGAGGCTGGGTGCGGAGCCCGAGTCGGTCTGACCGGGCCCGGGGGCGATCCGGATGCCACCCACCCCCCACCCCTGCCCGGGTGCCGCGGACGGGCTTTGCGCCGATGGTTGAAGCCCGAGCTCCGGGTCTTGTCGCATCTGCCGCAAGAACATCGTCATGCGCCATGCGCCACCATGCGCCACCATGCGCCACCCCGGATCACCTCTAAAAGTCCCGGCTAACACGAAAGCATGGCCGGGGGCGGATTGCCGGTCGGGTCGAGGCTGGGTGCGGAGCCCGAGTCGGTCTTGACCGGGCCCGGGGGCGATCCGGATGCCACCCACCCCCACCCCTGCCCGGGTGCCGCGGACGGGCCTTGCGTTGCGCCGCCAGGGTTGAAGCTCGAGCTCCCGAGCTCCGGGTCTTGTCGCATCTGCCGCAAGGATTTTGGATGCGAGATGCGCCCCGCGTCCACCGTTGTAAAATCCCGGATAGCAGCAATGGCACCAAGGCACGGATAGCATCGATGGCTGGGTGCGGGAAAGCGAAAGGCCGCTCCCGGAGAGGGGAGCGGCCTGTGGAAGAGAAACGGAGATCCGGCGCAGGGCGACCGGGGACTACTTCTTGGCCTTGTCGTCGAGGGAGGGGGCCGGGGCGTTGGCGTTAAGCTGGGTGAGGAGTTCCTCGGTCATGTCGTTCTCGCCGTTGGTAAACAGGACGATGGGCGTCTGGTTGACGCTGTCCGCGGCGGTATCGAGGACGAGGGTATACCCGGCGGCCTTGGCCTTGGTCACGACCGTCTCGCGGATCTCGCGGAGAATCTGGTCGCGCATGCGGCGGCGTTTCTCGAGCAGCGTCGCCTCGGACTGGCGCTGGTAACCCTGGACCTGCTGTTCGAGCTGGCGGATTTCGAGGAGCTTGTCTTCGGCGGACTTGCGGCGCTTCTGCTTCTCGTCCCCGGAGATGGCCGCGTCATTGGCCGCTTCCATCAGCTGCTTGTAATCCTCGTTGGCCTTCTTGTAATCCTCGAGCATGCCCTTGGCCGTCTTCTCGAGCGTGGCCGCCTCCTCCTTGATCTTGCTGTCGGCGTCCTTGGTCTTGAAATAGCCGTCGAAGACCTTGCGCAGGTCCACGATGCCGACTTTGAGATCGGCGGCCGAAGAGGAGATCGAGCCGAGGGCGAGGAACGCGGCGGCGAGGACGGCTTTGAGGGTCAGGTTTTTCATGGTTTTGATATGGGCAGTGTTCAAAACGAACGGACGATGATGGGAAGCGGCGCGGGGGCTGCGGGGCGGCGGGGTGCGGAATGGGTTGGCAACGGCGCGGGCGGTTCGGCTCAGAATTCCCGAGTGTACCCGACGCCGAACTGGAAGCGTCCGCCGCTCGAATCGTTGTAGTCCTCGGCGGTGATCGGGAAGGCGTAATCCAGCCGGAGCGGACCAATGGGCAGGTTCAAGCGCAGCCCGATGCCCCAGTTGTCGTTGTAGGACTGTTTCTGGGGGCTGCGCAGTTCGAAGCTGTACGGCTTCTGGTAGACCATGCCGATGTCATAGAACGCCGCGACCCGGACCCGTTCAATAATCGGAATGGAGTACTCCACGGAGCCGAACCAGTACGTGCTGCCGCCCAGGGGTTCGAGGTTCTCGTCGACGGGCCCGATGTCGCGGTAACGGAAACCGCGCAGGCTGTACATGCCGCCGAGGAAATAGCGGTCGAAGAGCGGGACCCGGGGCGTGTCGCTGTAGGCCTCGGAGACGCCGATGCGCCCGACGATCTCGAGCACGTGATTGTCGTCGAACCCGGGAAAGTACTGCGCGCCGCGGAGCTCGATCTTGTAGAAGTCCGAATCGCCCCCGAACGGTCCGCCGGCCATCTCGCCCAGCAGTTCCACGCGCTGGCCCTTGTCGGGGAGGATCACGCTGTTGCGGGTGTCGTAGGTAATGCTGGCGCCGACCTTGGAGACCAGACGCCGGCCCTGTTCCTGGGCCAGTTCCGGCGAGACGCGCGGCGGCAGGGTGGTGACCGAGGAGCCGTGGCCGGGCAGTTCCTCGCGGTCGACCCGGGCGAGCAGATCGGAGGGGTCGAAATCGAGGGAGACGCTCTCGATGGTGTAGGAGACGCCGGCTCGGAAATACTCGTTGAGGGCCTTGGTGAGGCCGATCCGCGCTCCCGTGCGGGTTTCGTCGTACAGGGAGCTGAGGAAGCGGAACTCGCGGTGATACAGATCGACCTCGAGGGCGAGCCGCTGGCCGAGGAACCAGGGCTCGATGAACGTGATGAGATAATCCTGGCGCTGGGTGCCGATCTGGGCCCGCAACCGGAGCTTCTGGCCGCCGCCCGTGAAGGACGGCGGATTGCCCAGGTCGAAGTTGCCCTGGCTCATCTCGACGAAGCCGACCAGGTTGTCGACGGAACTGAAGCCGGCACCGACGCTGAAATTGCCGGTGTTCTTTTCCTCGACGCCGACGACGAGGTTGCGGCGGTTCGGGACGGTGGTCTCCTCGTCACGGGCGTCGATCTTCTCGAAATACTGCAGGCCGTAGAGGCGGTTGGTGCTGATCTTGACGCGGACGGTATTGAAGATCTCGCCGGGCGCGACGGCCAATTCGCGGCGGATGACACGGTGGCCCGGGCCGTACGGACCCGTCCGGGAAGGGTCCGTCGGGCCGAAAAGACCGACGACGGGCGTTCCCATCGCCGCCGCCAGGTGCATGGGGCCGGAGTCCGTCGAGATGACGAGTGCGGCCTCGCGATAGAGGCAGGCCAACTCCCGGAGCGTCGTCTGTCCGCCCAGATTGACGGCCGCCGTCTTCATACGGGACCGGATGCCCTCCAGACGGGCCGCCGCGCCGCCCGTCAGCACCACGCCGATC
>CAZSOV010000056.1:4606-31432 GCA_964608505.1 uncultured Verrucomicrobiota bacterium | reverse complement strand
GCTAACTGCATGCGCGCCGCCAACTCGTAGGCCCGGGCCCGGGCCGCCGTGAGACTCGACGTCCGATAGCGATCCCGGAACTCGCGGTTGAGTTCCGTCAAGGTCTCCCGCTGGCGTTCGCGCTCCGCCACCGTCGTGGCGGCCGGGGTCCGGAGATTGCGGATCGGCACGTCGCCGGCGTCGAACGGGGTGGCCGCCACCGCCGCGCCGAGGTAGCCGCCCGAGATCTGGATCGACGACGTGGGCCGCCCGATGTTCACGAAGGCCGGCAGGTTCCGGTTTTCCGACCCCAGCGCATGAGTCAGCCAGCTTCCCAGGCACGGATGTTCCACGATCCGGTTCCGGTGGCCCGTGGAGGACTCGATCACCGCGGGAAAATGATTCGACTCATGGCACCACATCGATCGGACCACCGCGATCTCGTCGATTTCGGCGGCCAGATGGGGAAACCAGTCGGAGACCGGAATCCCCGATTGCCCGTGCCGGGTGAACGTGCGCCGGCAGGGAATCACCGGGCGCTTCATCTCCGCGAGGTTGTCCCCGAACCCCACCGCGTCGATCAGTTTGCCGGCCCACTTGTTGTCCTTGGGATCGAAGGTATCGAGGTGACTGACCCCGCCGCACATGAACAGGAAGATGACGGACTTGGCCCGGGCCACGCCGCGCGGAATCGCGTCCGTGCCCGCCGACAACCGGCCCTCCGCGGCCCACATCGCGCCCAGGGCCGTGCCCAGAAACCCCGTGCCGGTTCGGAACAAGAAATCGCGCCGCGGGAGTCCGGGACCCGTTCTCATCGCACGTAGACGAACTCGTCGAGGTTGAACAACAGCCAGGAAAACCCGCGCAACCGTCCGAAATCGCCGTCGAGATAGGCCATGACCCGGGATCGCTCCGCGTCCGTGGGCGGGCGCCCGAGGGCGCGGCGGTACCCCAACGAAATGACCTGCGCCAAGTCACCGGGCGCCGAGGCGCGCAGGACCTCGGTCAGCGCGTCGGATGCCGAGGCCACGAGCTCGTTGTTCATCAGGAACAACGCCTGGGGCGCGGTCACCGTCTGGTCGCGCCGCGAGCAGACGAACCGCCCCTCCTCCGCGTCGAAGGTCCGCAGATAGTCCGGCATCAACTCCGCGTAGGTCCGGTACCCCCGGAACATGTACGCCGCCCGCCGGTTCGCCTCCGGACCCGGTTTCGTGCCGTCGAACGATTTCCCGCCCAGCCGACCGTCCAACCGGTCCGCGACCGCCAGCAATCCGTCCCGGATCGGCTCGGCTTCCAGACGGCGCAGCGGGAACCGCCAGAGCATCCGGTTCTCGGGATCGGCCTTCTCGTTGGCCGCGATGCGTTCGGGCAATCCGGCGGAGGCACGGCGGTAGGTCCCGGAGGTCACGATGAAGCGATGCAGCCATTTCTGGCTGTACCCATGCGCGACGAATTCGGCGGCCAGCCAATCGAGCAGCCGGGGATGCGCCGGTTGCCCGCCCAGCACGCCGAAATCGCTCGTCGCCGCGTGCAGACCCACCCCGAAGTGCCAGGCCCAGATCCGGTTCACCGCCACTCTTGCCAGCAACGGATTGTCCGGTGCCGTCAGCCAGTCCACGAATGTCTCCCGACGTCCGGCATCGAATTCCAGGTTCGCCGGGGCGAAGGGAAAGCCCGGCCCCACCGCACGGTGGAGCTTCGGGCGCTTCGGATCGCCCGTGGTCAACACGTGGTTCGTTCGCGCCAGCCGCTTCGGATCCTCGGCCACGGTCCAGAACTCGGGCAGCGGTTCCGGCGGCTTCTCGGCCTCGATCTGCTTTAAATACTCGTCGTACCGCGCGTTCTCCTCGGGCGTCATGACCGCCTTCAGCTTGATCGGATCGATGCGCAGGATCGGGTAGTAATCGTCGTAGAGCTTCTGCTCGTGCCGGTTTCGTTTCCCTTCGGGTTTTCGGATCGCCGCCTGCACCTCGGTCGGAAACGACGCGACGCGCTCCTCGTACAACCGGTCATGATGTGGCCGCACGAAGGCCCGCATGCCCTCCACCAACCGGTTCAACCGCGCCTCGTGCTCGTCCATCCGGCGCCCGTGCTCGAAGATCTGCTCCGTCGTCGCCAGCTCGATCCTCCGCAGCACCAGCGGGTCGAACAGCGCCTTCATCGAGTAGTACTCCGCCTGCTCGATGGGATCGAAGAAGTGGTTGTGGCACCGGGCGCAGCCCACGGTCATGCCCAGAAACGCCGTCGAAATCGTTTCCACCGCCGAGAAGGCCAGCTCCTGATCCTCGTCCGAACGCCCCGTCGCGCCCCGGGCCAAAAACCCCAGCGCGAACACGTCCTCCGATCGCGGCTCGACCGGCGTCAGGTGCCCCGCCGCGGAGATGATGCGTCGCTTCGCGGCCCGGTTCCCCAGGACCTGGGCCCGGACGAACTGGTCGTACGGCAGGTCGCGGTTCAGCGCCGTCACCACCCAGTCCCGCCAATGATGAATCCCGGTGGCGGCCGGCATGTCGCCGTCGACATCCGTGTACCGCAGCACGTCGAGCCAGTGGCGCCCATACCGGACGCCGTACTGCTCGCTGGCCAGCAACCGGTCCACGACCGTCTCCACCGCCGTCTCCGAACGGTCCCGCTCGAAGGCCTCCTGCTCCGCCAGCGTCGGCGGCAGCCCGGTCAGATCCAGGGTGACTCGACGCAGCCAGGTGGCGGGGTCCGCCGCGTCGAGCGGCAGCACGCCCGTCTCCCGGGCCGCCGCCGCCAGGAAGGCGTCAATGGGATGCCCGGATCGCGTGCCCGTCGCCGGAATCTCCGGGCGCACCACGGGCTTCAGCGACCAGAGTTCGCGGGTCTTGTCGACCGGGCGGTCCTCGTCGAGCACGGCCGCGGAGACGAGGTGGCAGAGCCCAAACGCGGCGGCCGAGAGCGCGCCCAGGGCCCGGGTCCGCCAAGTCGTCCAACGCCTCCCGGCGCGAAACCCAGGGCCCGCCCGCGTCCCCTGGCCCTGCCCCGGGCGGGGCGGACCGACGAACCCTCGTCCGGTGGGCGGCCAGCACGCGACGTCGGACCGGGGGCGGGTGGAATGACGCGGGCCAGGCATGGGGACGAGGGAGCCGAGCACAGCCTGGGCAATGCCGGCAAGCCCTCGGTTCGCCGCCCTCGGTTCGCAGGCCGGGATTCCGGGCGACTCATCCGCGGGAAAGCCCGGTTGGTCCTGGCGAAGCCGGCGTTTCCGATCGTCCGAAAGCCAGGGAGGCGGTTGATCCGCGGCTCGCGGATCGACCATCCCCGGTTCGCTTCAAGGCTTGAGTTCCGTCGTCCAGTCGGGTCCTCCGCCCGGCGCGCCTCCCTCCCCGCCAGGGCGGTGGCCCGTGACCGGGATGAACGTGATCACGACGCCGTCGATCACGTTCTCGAGGGTCCGATAGGGCATGATGCGCACGGAGTACCAGTCCCCGCCCCGGGTGGAGATCCGCTTCTCCGAGAACACCAGGGTCCGCAGGACGCCCCGCGCGTCCTCGAGGAGGTCGGCATAGAGGAGGGTGGAGGCGAGGTCGGTGACGGGTCGGCCCACGTCGCCGGGTAGCAGCTTGATGATCCGCGCCGCCGCCGTCGTGAAGCGGCGCACGTTCAGTGCCGGGTCGAGGAACAGGGTGGCGATCTCGGTGCTGTTCAGGAGGTTTTTCATGTCGCTGTTCGCCCGGGACAGCTCGTCCAGCTTGGCCCGCAACTCGGCGTTGACGGTCTGGAGTTCCTCGTTCAGCGACTGCATCTCCTCCTTGGAGGTCGTCAGTTCCTCGTTCGTGGATTGCAGCTCCTCGTTGGTCGACTGCAGTTCCTCGTTCATGGAACGAAGTTCCTCCTGGGAGGTCTGCGCCTGATCCCGCGTCGAGTGCAGCTCGAGACGCGTCTGTTGCAGCTCGTGCTGGATCTCGAGCAATCGCGGCCCGGAGCGCGTCGCCGCTCGCTCCCGTCCGGAGGCTTTGCGCCGCGGCAGCGGCTCCAGATCATGGAACGCGATCAGGACCCCGCCCCGCAGGCCCTCGGGCGCCTCGACCCGTTCCACGGCCACGTCCGCCCAATGCGCGGGGCCGTCGCCCCCCACCTTGACCCGGCGCAGGATGGCCTTGCCGCCCCGCCGCGCCACCCGCTGGAACACGCCGGCCAATTCGTAGCGCAGCCCCTCCCGCGCCATGGCGAACACGTTCCAGTTCGCCTTGCCGGCCGCGGGCTCCAGATACCGCCCGGTCCGCCCGCTGACGAACAGGATGTCCCCCCGGTCGTTCGTCAGGACCGCCGGGGGGGCGTGCTTCTGCAGCAGCAACTGCTCGGCCTGGGTCTGCAGGCTCGACGGCAGCTTGGCGGCGATGATCTCCCCGATCAGGCCGCGCCCCTCCGGAACGTAGGACGACGGGAACTCGACCGCCTCGCTCCGGGTCGGGGTCTCGAGTTTTCGGAACAGCTTCGACTTCGAGTCCAGCGGCGAGAACAGACCCTCGAAGCCCCCCGTGGATTCGGCGCTCCCGAGGAAGAGCAGCCCCCCCGCATTCAGGCTGTAGTGGAAGAGGGGAATGAGCTTCTTCTGCGGCTCCGGCTCCAGGTAGATCAGGAGATTCCGGCAGGTCAGCAGGTCCAGCTTCGTGAACGGCGGGTCCATGATGACGTTCTGGGGCGCGAAAACGACCATCTCGCGCACCTCCTTCCCCACCCGGTAGGAGCTCCCGTCCTTCACGAAAAAGCGCGCCAGCCGCTTCGGCGAGACGTCCGCGGCGATGTTGGACGGAAAAACGCCGAGCCGCGCCTTGTCGATGGCGTCGCGATCCAGGTCCGTCGCGAAGATCTGCAGCGCGCAGGGCACGTTGGGTTGGACTTTTTCCAGGGCCTCGCGGAAGACGATCGCCAGGGAATAGGCCTCCTCCCCGGAGGAACAGCCCGGCACCCAGGCCCGCATGACCCGTCCGCGCGAGGGCCGGCACAGCAGGGACGGGATGCCGTGCTCCCGCAGGTGTTCCCAGGCGCCCGGATCCCGAAAGAAACTCGTCACCCCGATCAACAGCTCCTTGAAGAGCAGATCCAACTCCTGGCGGTTCTCCTGAAGATACCGGACGTAGCCCGCGATGTTGTCGAACTGATGCAGCCCCATGCGTCGCTCGACCCGGCGGTACACGGTGTTCTTCTTGTACCGCGAGAAGTCGTGACCCGTATGAGCCCGCAGCAGGACGGCAATCCGGTCCAGCGCACCCCGGGTATGGTCCTCCAACACCGGGTCCGGGCCGGCCGCCACGCGGGCCTGCGCCAGGAAGGCGGGGAGCTTGGTCGCCAGTTCCTCGGGGGAACCCACGATGTCCGCCATCCCCGTGGAGATCGCGCTCCGGGGCATGCCGTCGAACTTCGCCGTCGACGGGGTTTGGACGAGAACCACACCCCCTTCCTCCTTGATCGCCTGCAACCCCAGCGTCCCATCCGTCCCCATCCCGGACAGGATCATTCCCACGCTTCGCCCCCGCTGATCTGCGGCCAGGGCGCGAAAAAAACGATCAATCGGCAGGCGCGCTCCATGGGGCGTCGACCGCGTGGTGAGCTGCAACACGCCGTCGCGAATGGACAGGTCCTTGTTCGGTGGAATGACGTAGACGCCCCGGGGCTGCACCCGCATGCGGTTCCGGGCCTGAACCACCGTCCGATCTGTGGCCCGCTGAAGCAACTCGGCCATCATGTCCCTGCGCGAGGGATCCAGGTGCAGGACGATCACGAGGGCCATTTCGGACGTGACCGGCACGTGCCTCAGGAGGACCTCCAGGGCCTCCAACCCCCCGGCCGAGGCGCCGATGCCGACAATCGGGAAGGCCCCGGGGACGGAGACCGCTGGCACTTCCGTTGCCACCGGCTCCGACGGAACGGCAACCGCGTCCGGACGGATTTTTCGCGGGCCCGGACGCCTCGCCTTCGTCGTTCGTTTCATGCCGTTTCTGCTCCCCGTCTCGTCGCGCCTGATCCGGCCTGGTCGGGCCTGATCTGGCCTGGTCGGGCCTGATCCGGCCTTCCGCCGTCCCTGGTGGGAGGCGAGGCTCCGCGCCCTGCCTGTCGGCTGCCGCGCGCCGGGAAATCCGGCGAACGGGCACCGTCCGCGTGGTCAATCCCGTCAGAACAAGGTGCCGATCACGGTTCCGATGACGGAGATCGGGCCCTGGTCCTCGAGGCCGTCGGTGGCCTTCTCGACCTTTTGCAGGGTGCCCTTGACGTTCTTGAAGAAGGCCTCGTCGTTGACGACCTTGCCGGCGAGGCCATTGCCGTGATTGATCTTTTCGAGGATCTCGCGGAGATGGCGCGAGGCGGTGGAGAATTCGCGGTACAGGGCCTCGTCCCGCGTCAGTTTGCCGAGGGTTCCCTCGCCCGCGGACACGCTGCTCACGATCTTCCGCGCCTCCGCCACCGCAGCCCGGGCATCGGTGGCGATGCCCTGGATGTCGGTGGCCGTCTGGCTCATGTTGGTGATGGTCTGGACGGCGGTGGTGTACAGGCGGTCGTCGTTGAGCAGCAGTCCCACCGTGCCCTTGCCGTCGGCCATCTGCTTCGAAATGAGCTGCAGGTGGCCCAGGATGGCCGTCAGACGCGGGCTGTTGTCCTTGAGGAAGTCGGTGAACGGTCCGAGGAGATTCTGGAAATTGTCCCCGCCGAAGAGATTCGTGATGCCGCTCATCCCGCCCACCGCCGCGTCGAGCTTGGCCATGACCTGGCCGATGTCCGGAATCGTCTCCCCCTCGAGGATCGCGTTCTCGGTGACGACCGGCGCCGCCGCGCTGCCGAAGGACAGCGCGAGGTAGTTCTGCCCCATGAATCCCGCCGGGCGGATCGTCGCCCGGCTGTCCGTCTTCACCGCCGCGTCCGACCGGATCCGGAACGTGACCGCGACCCGGTCGCCGTCGATGTCGATCTTCCGGACGTCGCCGATCTGGACGCCGGCCAGTTTCACCGGGGCGCCGACCTGGAGTTCATTGACGCTGTTGAACCGGGCGCGAACGAGGAGGCCGGAGCGGAAGATCTCGAGGCCGCCGGCCAACTCGAGGACGAAGAAGGCGGCGACAAAGCCCAGGGCAAGGAACATGCCCAGCATGGTTTCGAGGGAGTTTTTCATGGCGGGAGGTCAGGACGGATCGGAATCCGCCTCGCTGGCGGTGGAGGTGAAATCGGCGTACAGAAAGCGTCGGACGACGGGGTCCTGGCTGGCGCGGATCTCGTCCGGCGTGCCGAGGAAACGCAGGGTACCTTCGTAAAGGAACGCCAGGCGCTGGCCGATGCCGAGCGCCAGGTCGCGGTCGTGGGTGACGATGATCGAGGTGACACCCAGTCGCCGGTTGAGCGCGAGAATCTCCCGCCCGATGGTCACCGACCGCAGCGGATCGAGTTCGCTCGTTGGTTCGTCGTAGAGGATCAACTGCGGGTCCGCCACGAGCGCCCGCGCGATGGCCACCCGCTTCTTCATGCCCCCGGAAAGCTCCGCCGGCATCTTCCCCTCGGCGCCCTGGAGCCCGACCAACTCCAACTTCTCCGCCACGATCCGCGCGATCACGTGCGCCGCGTGCGTCCGATGCTCGGTCAGGTACAATCCGACGTTCTCCCCCACGGTGAGGGAATTGAGCAGGGCCGCCGATTGGAACACCATCGCCATGCGCACCCGCTCCCGCAACGCCGGGTCCGCCACCGACAGGCCATCCACCTGCACCTCGCCCGCGTCGGGGCGGTCCAGCCCGATGATTTGCCGCATCAGGACCGTCTTCCCTCCCCCGCTCGGTCCCATCAGCACGAAGATCTCGCCCGCCGCCACGGAAAGATCGATGCCCTTCAGGACCTCCACGGCCTGGAAGGATTTGCGCACGCCGCGTACGTCGACGCGGACGCCCTGGGGTCCGGAGCTCATCGGTCGAAGAACAGCAGGAATCGGGTGAGGAGATAGTCGAGGATCAGGATCAGGATGATCGACTGGACGACCGCCTGGGTGACCGAGTGCCCCACGCCGCGCGGACCGCCCCCGGTCTGGAGTCCCTGCTGGCAGGCGACGAGGCCGATCACGACGGCGAAAATCACGCTTTTGACGAGGCCCTTGGCAATGTCGATGCCCTCGACGGAGCTGCGCAGGTTCGTGAAAAACTCCGTCCAGGTGAGGCCGATGTCGGGGTTGACCACGGCGACCACGGCGCCCCCGGCCCATCCGGCGAGCATCGAGAAGACCACGAGCACGGGCAGCCCGAACGTGATCGCCACGACCCGGGGCAGGACGAGGTACTGCACGGCATCGATGTTCATGGTGTGCAACGCGTCGATCTCCTGGTTGACGCGCATGGACCCGATCTCCGCCGCCATCGCCGAGGCGATGCGACCGGCGATCAGGATGGACATCATGACGGGGGCGAGTTCCTCGGCCATGGAGAGACCGATGAGGCCGCCCAGCATGTTGGAGATGCCGCGTTCGGCCAGGCGGGGACCACTTTGCAGGGCCACCACGCCGCCGATGAAGACGGACAACAGGCACGTCATGAACAGGCTGGCGTTGCCGATCTCGAACAGCTGCTCCGCCACCTTGCGTCGTTGCCGCCAGGTGTGGGCCAGCGCCGAGAACGTCCGCCAACCAAGAAGTCCGATGGCACCAATGCTCTGGAACATCACTTGTCGCCGGTCCCCGCCGGGGCCCCGGTCTCCACCCGCGGCGGGGCGAGACGCGGTCCGAAATGGAACCAGCGCCACCGACGTCCGGCGGGGGTCTTCTCATACTGCACCAGACCGAACAGGAGCGAGCCCTTTGTCGTCCCTCCCGCCGACTCGCGGCGGTAGAGGTTCCACAACAGCGACTCCATCTCCTCGCCCGTTTTGGTGTTCCGCTCCTGCCTCCACAACGACCACAGCGGCGACCAGTTTCGCTCGATCCCCTGTCCCCGCCGCAGCGGCTCGATCAGGGCCAGCGCCTGCAAACGCTCCCGGCCCTCCTTGTCCCGCGACCAGCTGAACAGCGGCCACGAATCGATGCGGCGCAACCACTGGCCCGTCTGCGGGTTGCCCTCCGTCAACTCCGAGTACAGCACCACCCCCAACTGCCAGCGTTCCCGTTCGTAACTCTCCGTCTTCGTGTGGCGCCGGCGATACGCCGGCCACAGGTATACCTGCGAATCGTACGTCGCCGTGTGCCCCACGCTGAACAGCGGCAGCACCCGGTCCAGCGTCTTTCCCTCGCCCCGCGCAAACGAAACCAACGGCCACGGCAGATTCCTTTGCCGGTACTGCTTGCTCCGGTCGTCGGTCCACGAAAAGAACGGGAACCCGACCTCGGTGTGGTCCCGCCAGGGCGAACGCTCGACGTAATACAAGGGAATCGCGGCGTCGACCCGCGCCTCGTTCGTGGTTCCCAGCCCCAGCCGGTTCCGGAACCACACCGGCCACAAGGCGAACGTCTTGTCGTGGCCTGGCACCACTTCCAGTTCATCCACCAGATTCGTCCGCGTCCCGGGATTCCGATGCTCGTGCCCCACCAAAGGCCACGCCTGCCACCCCTTCAACCCCGGCCCCTCCCGCCAGTGAAAAAACGGGAACAACACGTTGCTTGTCGTCACCGTCCCCTTCCGCGACTTCATCCACAGCGGAAATGCCACCACCTCGATCTCGTCCCGGAACAGCCGGTTCCGCACCGTCCCGTACAGCGGAAAAAGCGCCCAGAAATCCTGCTCCGCGTTCGGCGCGTCCTGATAATAGAAGAACGGGAAGACGTTGAACCGCTTCACGTCCGGATCGTCGATCTTGTCCAACCCGCCCCCGTTGATCAGCTGCAGAATCTGCCACCGGTGGTCCCGGTCGTACTTCCGCCACGAAAACACCGGCGGCAGAACGAACCATTGCGCCCGTTCGCCGTCCCGTGACGTCGTCGCCGAAATCAACGGCGCCAACCCCCACCCCGTCTCCTCCTCCCGCGAGTGCTGGTAGTAGAACGGACCCGCCGCCTCCACCCCGTCCCCAGGCTCCAGGGTCAGCCGAATGTCCTGCAGGAACGGACCGAAATCCCGCCCCTCGCCCGCCCGGACCGGAACCGTCCCCCCGGCCCCCAGACCGGCCGCGGCGACGAGTGCTGGCCAGAACGCCCACGCGCGAGGAGGAAACCATCGACGTTGGATGAACCGCTTCAAGAGGCGGGATTCAACCGGTCCCGCCCGGTCGTGCGAAGTCCGAAATGCGGTTCCGCCGGAACCGCAGCCCGCAGGTATGCCTTCGACGCGGGCCAACCCGCGGGCGGCGTGGATTGGGATCGGGATTGGGATCGGGATCGGGATTGGGGTGGACTGGGGCTTCGATGGCAGAGTTTCAAGGGACAGCCGGCCCCTGTCCCCCCGCGGAGGTGCTCCCGGCCCACCCGACCCGCTTCTCTGAAGCACCCTTCGCCACCGTGCCGACAGGCGAAGGCACCCGGCGAAAGCCCACGCTGTCGACGGCAGACGTGCCCCCACGCGGCGCCGCACCCTCCGCGGTTCAGGTTCAAAGGTCCCGAGCCCCCCATCATCCGATCCGCGAGCATGGCCGTCCTCGTTGCCCCTACCCTACCCGAACACTGCCTTCCTCAGATCTCTCAGAACATACGCCTCCGTCCCTTCCAAGCCCCGCACTTTCCTGGCCCCACTCCGTCGTTTCTTCCCGAATCGCTCCCGATACGCCCCGAAAATCCCCTCCACGTATTCCCGACTCCCGAACGCCGCCCCCGCCGTGAAATACCTCACCCGACACTTCAGGTACTCTCCCAACGGCAACCGCCCGTTGCCCTCCAACACCCCCACCACCGCCTCCCGCGACAGCGAACCCCGCAACGGACGTCCCTCCTCCCCCACCCCAGCCCGCCGCTCGTCCCCCTCCCGGAACACCCACATCCGATACACCTCCAACGACTTGCCCGGCGATTCCTCACGCCCCCGTTGCAACGCCGTCACCAGCGAGCACAGCCCCTCTTTGGCCCGCTTCCTCCCCGCCACCGCCTCCCCATACCCGCTCCACCGGTAGTCCTTCGGATCCTTCACCAACCCCGCCCGCACCGGATTCAGATCGATGTACGCCGCCATCGTTACCAACGCCTGCCCCTGACCCTCCACCAGCACGCTCTTGAACCGGTCCTCCCACAACGTCCCCGCCCGACCCACCCGCAGATTGTACCAGAGCGTAAACCGCTGCTTCACCAGCTTCATGAACTGGCTCAGATCCCAGAGCCGCGCGTGGAACGTGCTCAAATACTCCGCCAACCCCTTCTCATCCCGGGCTTCGCGATACATTTCGAACCGCTGGCGGACCAACCCGACATTCTGATGCCCGGACAGCTTGGCCAGCTTGGCGAGCACCCGTTCGGGCGAGGGCCGCAGCAGCGGCTCGGGCGGCTTCGGAACCTCGACCAGCACGTGGAAGTGATTGGACATGAGGCAATAGGTCAGGACGCGAACCTCGCAGAACTCCTCGGCCTCGCGGAGGAGCTGGACGAAGTGCTCCTTCTCCGGGGCGTTGAAGATGAAGCGTCGATCCACGACCCGGGAAACGCAGTGGTACACGGCGGCGGCATGATCGGGCGGGGCGAGCAGACGACCGGTCGGCATGCCCCGCACCCTGCCGAACCCCACCCGCGGCTTCAAGATGAAATTCCCGGTTACTCATAGTCATAGTCAATGATTCGCCCCGAACAGGTTCACCAGAAATATCCCGGAGTTTCGTCACGACAGGCCCTGCCTACTATATTGCCATGAATTTCCCGGGTATTTTTGTCGACGCGGCGCTGGAAACCCGGGGAAACCAACGTTCGGCCCTCGGACCGGACCGTCTTGCAGGGCGCACCCAGGTTGGTATTGGGTCGAAGGCGATTTTCGTCCGTCTCAAGTCCGACGGGCTGCTAGGGCGCCTGCAGACGGAAGAATCGGGCGGTGGCTTCGGGCGCAATTCGGGTCCGCCGCCACGTCCCGTCACGTTCAGGTTCGCCCGGCAGGTCCCGCCAGCCCCAGGGAAACGCCACCGGATCCGTCACCTGCAAGCGGGAGGGCTCGCCCTCTTCGGACCATTCCACGACCAAGACGGCGGGGCTCTCGCGTCGAATGGCGAGTCTTACGCCGGCACCCGAACCCGCCCCCAGTCGGAGCACGAAGGCGTCGACGCTTTCGAGCTCCGCGACCCGCCTTCCCCAGTTGCTCCCGAACAAGACGGCGGTCCCCGAAGGAGAAATGGTCGCGTGGGGTTCCGCCCAGTACACGCTCCGGTCCCCGTCCGGCGTCGTCGGCGAGAAGCGGCGGCTGCGATGATGGGCCAGACGCCGCACCTGACCCGGGTTGGTCACGTCGAGGAGAAAGACCTCGTTCTCGAACGGTCCCCAGGTCCCGTCCGAATCCTCCAGCCGTCCCTCGCCGTCGTAGGTGCTGACGAGGCACCAGCCCGCCAGGGCGTCGGCGCGGCACGAGACGTGGTAGTAGACGAACCACGGCAGCTCGAGCAACGGCGTCTCCTGTCCGTCGCTCAAACGATGGGAGCCGAGTCGCATGCGGTTGGCCTCCGGATCGTAGATGCCCATGACGAGCACTTCCTCGGCCTGGGCGTCGTAGCCCAGGTCGCTATGCCCCGAGCCGAGGGGCTTGCGCCAGACGAGGCGAAACGCAGCGTCGTAAACCTCCAACCCCTGGAACGGCCCTTCCTTCGTGGTGGCGTAGTCCACCACCACAAACCGCCCTGAGGGCGAAACCGACACCCAGTCGAACTCCGCCAGTCCCTTCGGCAGCTCCAACCGCGCGACGTGACGACGCTCCACCAGGTCCGCCAGCACCAGCGCCACGGGCTCGGTGGTTTGTCGGACGGGATCGTACCGGATGCCCACCACGGCGTAGAAACGCCCGTCCCGCGAGAGGTTTCCCTCGCTTCGCGTGTCCGCGAAGTCGAATTCGGAGAATGCCACGAGCCGCTCGTCCGCGCCGGTTCCCAGTTCCCGACGGCGGAGCTCGTTTCCCGGATTGTACAGGACGACGTCGGTCCGCGTTGGATGCCAGAACACGTCCTCTCCCACCACCCCGTCCAGGATCCGCAGGAAGTCGAAGGTGCGTCCGTCGAACAAGGCGAATCGGCCATCGCCCAATCGCACCAGCATCCGGGATTCGTCGGCGTTCCACGCCTGGCGCTTCGAATACATGGGCGCCGCTCCGGGCCAACCCAACGCCCGGGCGTCGGTCACCCGCACCCAGGTGGTCCCGAACGCGGGATCGACCGTGGTCACGCCCACCGACGGCAGGTCCCACGCCGGCACCGGGATTGGGAGGTGATGAGTCAGCGGCGCCGCCGACCTCGCCGCGGGCCCACTCGCCACGCACACCACCCAGACCACCACCAACCCCACCCCCAACAGCTCCGCGCAGCCCTCCCAACCCCACCGGCGCAGGCTCGTCCGAGCCCCCAACCCCCACGCCTTCATGGCACCGTCATCGATCCGAGGCCCTCCCCCGTCAAGTTTCCTGACGCCGGAACGCACCCGGCTTGAAAGCAGCGGTCCGACCCCATCCCGGTGCTGCCCCCGGAGGGCGTTGCGAAGTGACGTCCTCGTTGCCCGAGGGGCTCGATTCGATACCCTCGGTCGAACGGAGCGATCCTGCGAACGCTCGTCGGCTGCGAACCCCGAACCGGAGTTGCGCGGGCTCCCGCCTTGGCGGAACCGGAGTCCGGTTTCGTCACTGCCTGGATCGGAGCCCGGGCCGCCGGGAGGCCGCTGCCGCGAGACCCCTGCCGCCCATGCCCTACATCCTCGCGACTGCCGGACACGTGGATCACGGGAAGAGTTCCCTGGTCCGCGCGCTGACGGGCACGGACCCCGACCGTTTGCCGGAGGAGAAGGCGCGGGGGATCACGATCGATCTGGGGTTTGCGCACCTGGACCTGCCCCTGCCCCGCCGCGCCGGGGAATCGGAGGCCCGCATCGCCTCGTGTGGCATCGTCGATGTCCCGGGCCACGAGGATTTCGTGAGGAACATGGTCGCGGGGGTCGGCGCCGTGGACCTCGCCCTGCTCGTGGTGGCCGTGGACGACGGCTGGATGCCGCAAACCGAGGAACACCTCCAGATTCTCCTCCACCTCGGCGTACGCCGCGCGGTCATCGCCCTGGCCAAGATCGACCTCGCGCCGGACGAGAACGCCGTGCGGGACGCCATCCGGAGGCGGCTGGCCGCGACCCCCTTCGCGGAGGCCCCTCTGGTACCCACCTCGGTGGTTACGGGGCGGGGTCTCGACGACCTGCGCGCCGCGCTGGCCGCGACGCTGGCGGGGACGCCCGAACCGCCCGATCTGGGCAAGCCCCGGCTCTGGGTGGATCGGGTGTTTGCCCTGAAGGGAGTCGGGACCATCGTGACGGGCACCCTGCTCGGGGGGTGTTTCGAACGCGGGCAACCGGTGGTGGCCCAACCCGGCGCCCGCCCCGGCCGGATCCGGGGTTGTCACACGTTTGGCCGGGACGTTCCACGGGTGACGCCGGGCACGCGGGTCGCCCTGAACCTCGCCGACCTCGCGGTCGGCGTCCCGGGCCAGCCCTCGCCCGCATCGGTGCACCGGGGGGATGCCATCGCCCTGGCGGCCAATCCCGGCGACGCCACCGAGACGCTCGACGTCCTCCTGGAAAAGTCGGCTCGCCTCGCCGCCGCGGGCCATTCCTCCCCCGCCTCGCGCCCGTTGAAGTCCGGGACCCGCGTCGCATTCCACCTCGGTTCCGCCTGCATTCCGGGCGTGGTGCACCTGCTCGAGTCGGTTTCCCTCGCCCCGGGCGAAAGCGTGCTCGCCCAACTCCGTCTCGACCACCCCGTGGCCGCCTTTGCGGGCGATGCCTTCCTGCTCCGCGACGCTTCCCAACAGGCGACCCTTGCCGGCGGTCGCGTGCTCGACCCGGACAGCCGTCGCGCCGGCGCGCGCGAACCCGCCCGCCTGGCCCGGCTCCATGAGTGCGTGGGGGCCCCGGACGACCCGGCCCCCTTCCTACGTGCCCAAATGGATCGGGTCCCCTTCCTGCCGCTGTCCCTCCTGCTGCCCCGGGCAAGATTCACGCGGAAGGAAATCCTGGCCGCGCTCGGTCGACTCACGGCCACGAACCAGGTGGTGCTCGCGGGCTCCAATGCCGCGCGGGCGGACTGGTGGAACACCGTTTGCCAGCAGGCCGGTCAGGCCATCGACGATCACCACCGGACGCACCCGGAGCTGGCCGGCTTGCCGCTGGTCGATCTCCGGCCCTGCGTGGCGTCCGCCTGCGAAGCCTTCCGCGGCGAAGCGTTCTCGGAGCTCGTCCGCGCGCTGACCCGGCTCGGATTCGAGACCGAAGGCGCGGTCCTTCGGCGCGCGGGCCATTTCCCCGCGTTGCCCCCGGATCTTCAGGCCCCCGGGCATCGCATCCGGCAGATTCTCGACCGACGCCGGCTGGACCCGCCGGGTCGCCCGGAGCTGGCCCCCGATGCGGCCAGTCGCAAGGCCCTTGCCTACCTGGTTCAGACCGGGGAACTGGTGGAAGTGGGGGCCGAACTCGTGGTTTCGCGGAAGGCCTTGGGGCACGCGACCGACACCATTGGGGCTCATCTGCGAAAAGCGGGCACGGCCACGACGGGCGAACTTCGCGAACTCCTCGGCACGACCCGGCGCGTCGTCGTCCCGCTTCTGGAAATGCTGGACCGCCGGGGTTTCACGCGTCGCGAGGGGGATCGTCGAAGCCTGCGCCCCTCGTAGCCGCCGTCGTCCGCTTACCTCAGCTGGGTGTAGGCCCAGACCCAGTCGCCGTTCTCGTCGTTCCTCTCGGCCAGGGTCACTCCTCCGTCGTCCCGCCCGTTGAGGCCGACGGACCAGAGACGGCATGAATCCGGCGCCGGTCGTTCGTAGAGCAAGGCCTGGCCCGACATCGGATCGCGGGGCACGTCACCGAGGAATTCGGGGGCCAACCCGGCGAGCGTCTCGGGGTAGGCGCCGTGTTTGAGTCGATGACGCTCCAAGGCGCAAGCCACGCCGGCCAGCCGCAGCATCGTGGCCTGTCGAGCCAGCTTCCAGACCGACTTGTCCAGGGCCGGAAGCAGCATCGACGGCAGCACGTTGTACAGCGTGATGGGCTTCAATCCGGAGGCTTCCATCAGGCGGTCGATGGAGAATTTGCCTTCCACGTTGACCGTCCAGTCCGGTTCGCGCAACCGGGCGAGCAGGACGTCCATGGCCCGGCTCTGGGCGACCATGTTCCGGCGCACGAACCCGCGCGGGCTGAGGACCGAAAGCAGGCCCGGCCCGCCGGCGCCGGCCCGCGTCCGGCCCGGGGCCATGAGCATCAGCATTTGTTCGAATTGCAGGTTGGCGAAGACGCGTTCCCCCTGGAATCCCCGCACCCCTTCGGCCTGCATATCCCGGGCGAGCACCATCTCCTGCAACTGTTTCCATTGCGCGTCGGTCCACTTCCTTTCGGCCCAGCCTTCGGCGAGCGCCGACGTCGCGATGGCCGTCTGCGCGATGCGCACGAGCAGGGAGATCAGCACGGGCTCGGGCGCCGACCGTTCGGCGATGCGGAGCGCGGTGACGGCATCCGCGAATCCGCCGGTGGCATCCCCCGACGCCAGCCGCGCCGACGCGCGGAGCCGGAACATCGTGCTCAGCTTCTTGGCGAACGACAGATGGCTCAGGTGCAGTCCGAACCCGGCGTCCCAGTTCACGGGATAGGCGCTGAAGGGCCGTTCCGCCGCCGCCGCGATCTCCGACAGTTCCGGCTCGTAGCGCTTCAGGAACTCCAGCACCTCCCGGGCCGGGTCCTCGATCACCAGCGCGCGGGCGAGCTCGACGTTCATCTTCGGCACGTTGGTCCGCACCAGCCCGAATCGCTGCATGACCTCCGCCGGCAATTCCCTCGGATCCCGCCGGGTCGAGGCCTCCAACCCGTACACGCCCAGCTCCTGCTGGGAGGGTTGGTCCTCCTGGAACTTCCGGACCGGTTGCGAACGGATCCCCCGCGCATAGGAATCCAGATCCATCCGCAGCGAGTTCGTCCGCGCCCCCCGGGTCTTCTTCTCGGGCTTTTCCCGGGAAACCGGGTCGGGCAGCCACATCGCATCGGCGCGGTGACGTCCCGCGGGATCCGCCCAGACGATCTCGGTGAATCCGTTGCTTTCGACGAGCGAGTATTCGTTGGCCGATTTCAGGAGGGGGGTGCGCCAGAAGTTCTGCTCGTCCGGCGGCATGGCGGGGAGGAGATCCTTCAGCGTCACCGGCTCGCCCCGGGCTTTCAGCTCCTTCCAACTGCGGTTCCACGCCATTTCGCCGACGGCATTGTCCACGGCGATCCAGAGCGCCCCCGGCGTCAGACCGAGGCAGACCACGACGTAGACCGGCGCGACGACCCAGGTCTGCCACCAACGCCGCTTCGGACGGGGCGGCGGTGTGGCCAGTCCGGCGCGCCGGAGGGCGGTCGCGCGACGGTTCCACGCCACGATCACCATCGCCTGGCTCACCAGCCCGAGGCTCAGCCCGAGCCCGCCGAAGATCTGGATTGCCCACCACCATCCGCCATAGCCCGCGGCGGCGGCGGCGGCGAACCGCACCGCAAGACCTGCGAGACAGCCATACACCGTCGTGACCAGCACCTGGACCGCGGTCGCCGACCACGGCAGGGCACGGTCGGGTTTCATGTCGACCCCCGCCCGTCGGACGGCCCACGACCAGCGGCCCTCCGCCATGCCTTCCAGGAATCGTTGCAGTGTCATATCGCGCTCCTTTCCCGTGCCTTCGTTGACCGTTCTAAACCCACGACCGCTCGTCCCGCCTCGGCTCGGGCCCCTCCCGACGCCTTCCCTCGACCCAGTACCGTCCGGGGAGGCGAGTCTCCCGTCGGAGGGACCGGTTCCGATCCCGATCCAGGGAACGTGCCGGCGCGACGGACTCCGGCGCCGTGGCCGCCAGCGATCCCATCGCCGCGCGTTGCTGCTCCGCGAGAAACGCGGCCGCCGCGGGGGACAACGGCGCGCGGGCCATCACCGTTTCCCCGGTTCCGGACGAGAACTGGTTCAATCCCAGGACCAGCGCCCACGCGGCGGCGGCGACCGTCCAACCCGACCACAGCCGTTCCCACCAGGGCACCGCCCTTGCGGCCCGACGCCAGTCCACCTCCGTCCGCGCGGCGCCCTCCGCGATTCGTCCTGCCGCCGCGGCCAGAATGGCCTCCCGCCATTCCGGCGGCGGGGCACGGAACGGGTGTCGTCCGAGGCCCAGCTCGAACGAGTCCGGCTCCGGCGTCCCTTCCCGCGCATTGTGGTCCGTGTTCATGTCGGCTCCCTTTTATTTCAATTCGTCGTACAGGGGACGCAGCCGGGCGCGGAGTTTGTCGATTCCGTACCGATACCGGCTGGCGGCGGTGTTGAGCGGGATGCCGAGCGTCCCGGCGATGGCCTCGAAGGTCAGGCCCTCCCACAGCTTCAGGTGAATGACCGCCCGCTGATCCGGCGGCAACTCCCCCAAAGCCTCCGTCATCCGGCCCCGCACCTCGGTCTCGTCGGCCCCCGCCGCGGTGGCAAACAACTCGATCCCTTCGGCGGCGAGGGCGGCATGCGCCCGGTCCCGGGCCTCGCGCCGGCGCATGAGATCCACCGCCCCATGGTGCGCCATGCGAATCAGGTAGCCGCGCACGTCCCGGACGTCGTCCAGAACCCCCGGTCGTTCGGCCAACCGCCCGAACACCTCCTGCAGGGCATCGCGGGTATCCGCCTCGTCGCGGGTGAAGTTCAGGAGGAAAGCGAACAGCGCCGCCGCGTGGGCGTCATAGATCCGCGCCAGTTCGCCAAGTGTCATTGCGGTCCCAAGGACGCGACTCCCGCTCCGTTTTGTCTAGGGCGGCCCGAAAAAGAGTGCCCCCCCAAGCCCTACCCCTCCGCGCCGACGTCCGAACCTAGATCCCGGGATAGAGCACCTTTTGGCACTCGTCGCAGACCCCGTGAGTAAACTCCGCTCCGGTATGTTCCTTGATGTAGACCTCGACCCCATGCCAGTAGCCGGCGTCGTCGCGGATCTTCTTGCAATGCGCGCAGATGGGCAGCAGGCCCCGCAAGCGCTTCACCTGCGCCAGGGCCCGTCCGAGATCCTCGTTCAACCGACGCAGCTTCATCCAGTCAGAGAAACGGGCGGCGGCGATGCTGATGGCCCGCGCCAGTTCCGGGACCCGCGGCGGTTTCACCACGTAGGCCCCGACCCCCGCCTCGCCCGCGCGCTCCACCAGTTCCAGATCGTCCAGGGCCGTGAGCAACACCACCGGCACCGGGCACACCGCCTGGATCTGTCGGGTCGCCTCCAAGCCATCCATTCCCGGCATCGACACATCCATCAGGATCACGCCCGGCGCCAGGGCCGCGGCCCGCGCGACGGCCTGATGTCCATCCACCGCCACCCCCACCACCTCGTGCCCGATCGACTCCAGCATGGCCTTCACCAACCGGCAGACCACCGGGTCGTCGTCGACGATCAGAACTCGCAGGGGCTTGGACGTCTTCAAGAGAGCTTGTTGGCGGACCCTCCCCTACCGGACTCCCGGGTGCAAATCCCAAGTCGGGAACCCCACGGCCCGAGCAGGGCCGTTGACTCAGTCCGGCGCGGAACCGTGCTGTGAGGACGAGCCGGCCCGGTCCCCGGGTTCCGGTACTTTGGTGCCATACCGCGGGGAACCGGCGGAGCCTATGGTCCAAGCCACGAATGAAACGGTTCGCCCCCCCTTCCATCCCCGCCGCCCCTGCCCATCTCCCGCCGATCTGGCTCCTGTTCGGCCTGCTTTGGACCATGGTGTTGCCCGGTCGATCCGACGACCGCCTGATGGGCATCTGGGCCCTGGACGAGGGATTCCAGACCATCGAACTCACGTTCCGATCCGACGGACGATATCAGATGGACACCCGGAGCACCGATCCGCTCTTCGATTTCTCCTGGACCGAACGGGGACGCTATCGAACGGAACCCGCCTCCGCGTCCCTGGAACTCTGGCCGTACGAATACTTCGGCGAGCCTTCCGGACGAAGCTACGAATTCGCGCTCGAAGGGGAAGCCCTGACCCTGATCCGGGCCGAGTTCGACATCCGTCAAACCTACCGGTTCCGCCCCGGATCCCGGGCCGAGGTCCTTGCCCGGGAGAGCGTGCTTCCCGATCCGGTGGGCCGCTGGCGACGGACGATTCCCAACGCGGGCGTCGACGAGTACACCTTCCGTCCCGGCGGCTACTATCACCTCGTCCGCCGGCACGAGGGGGACGCGTTTCCGCCGGAATGGATTCGCGGCCGGTACGAACGCGACGGAACCCGGCTCCGGCTCCGCCCCTACAGCGGGATCGAGGTGGAACGGGAGTTGGATTTCTTCGGAAACACCCTGACCCTGATCCGGAACGAGCCGCTGTCCGGCGAAGCCCTGAGCTTCGAGGCGGTTCCCGGCTCGGGAGCGGAGGTGCGCGACGAGGCCGCCGCGGCGGAGGCCTTTCTCGCCCGCGCCGGGTGGCAGGTCGGACGATGGGAGGTCCGCGATCCGTTCCTCCTGGTCGATCTGACGTTTCGCCCGGACGGCCATTACATCGCGGTGCACTCGACCGAGTTTCTCCGGGGCATCGTGCGGGGCCGCTACGTGCTCGAGGGGCGCCGGATTCGGCTGCTCCCCTTCGTGGGCCAGGATCCCCATGCGCGCAGCAACGGCGAATTCGGCAAGGTGGAGGCGACGCGCGAACTCGACTTCCACGACGGCCAACTCCAGTTCATCGACCTCGGGGCGCTTTCCCAGTCGGTGGTCCTCGCCCGAAAACGCCCCGCCAGCGAGGCCGAGGTGATCGAGACCTCGCGCCTGGCGCGCGAACAGCGGGCGCACGAGGACTGGGCCGTCGGCACCTGGGAGGTCCGCGACGCGCTCGGCTGGATGCAGTTCACCTTCCGTCCCGACGGACGGTATCTGGCGCAATCCGGCACCGACGGCGTGCCCGGCCAAGTCGAGCGCGGCCGGTACCGGATCGGACCCGACAAGCTCACCCTCGCGCCCTACGCGGGACTCGGCGCCGCGCGCGGGTTCGAACTCGATCTCTACGACGGCGACCTCTTCCTGGCGGGCGACCTGGCGCGCCTGGTGGTGGCGCGGAAGCTTCCGGGTTCGGCGGCGGAGGTGACCGCCAGGACCCGTGCTCCCGTGGCCCTCGAAGGCGAACGCGGGACCATCCTGGGCCGGTGGACGGCCCGCCTGCCGGGTCAATCCGCGGCGTTGGTGTTCCGCGACGACGGTCAATTCCGACTCGATCGCTGCGGGCAGCAGGTCCTGTCCCGGGACTACGGCCTGTACCGGGTGGACATGGCCGCACGCACCCTCGTCGTCGATTCGAGACTGGCACCCGTCCAGACGCGAAGCCTCGATTTCTACGGCGACACGCTGACGATCCATGGAGGCTTGGAGCCTCCGAGCACCTACGTCGTGGGTCGGGGCACGGTGGACGCCGATCTCGCCGCGTCGTTCGCCGCCGACCAGGCCAGGGAGGAGATCGACGCCGCCTGGTTGGCGCGGGTCCCCGTCGGCCCGCGGGACCCCCGCGGCGCCACGCCTCCCACGGGCAACCTGCCGCCCGACCCGAATCCGGAGCGGGTGTTCCCCGACGCGACGGTCCTGTCGTCGTATCGACTCTATCGCCGACTCATTCCGGGCTTCGTCCATTTCAACGTCCAGGGAACCATCCGGAGCGTGGCCATCGTGAACACCCGCGAATGGCACTTCTTCCCCCATGGACGCGTCCTCGTCCGGTTCAAGAACCACTACGCGGGCCCGTTCTACCCGACGACCCTCGCGGAGGTCAGCGACACCTGGGGCGCGTATCGCGTCGGGCCGCAACCCGGGGAGCGGGACATCCTGCATCTCTATGCCGACAACACGCTGGAGATCGAAACCGATGCCGGCGAGGGCGCGGCGATGACGCTCGAGGACGGACGCCGTCAGCTCTTCTGGGAGAAGGATCCCCTCCTGCTCGGCGAGTGGGCGTCCGAACAACGCCCGGAGCCGTGCTCGTCGCCCGCGGGTGCGGACCCCGGCCTGATGAACACGGGGGTGGCGCTGACGACCCGCCTCGCGCCGGACGAGATCCCGGAGGCGGACCCGGTTCTGTTGGGCATCGCGAGGTCGTCGTCCGGGGAACTCGAACTGCACGGGACCACGGGCGAGGCGGGGTGGGTGGTGATCGACCGGGCCCGCAGCCTGTCCGAACCGGTCGCCTGGGTCCCGTGGCGGACCAACCCCGTCCCGGCCGGCCCGTTCACCGTGACCCTCCCGCGGGACACGGACTCGTTCGGCATCCTGCGCCTGCGACGCCCCTGACCGCGCGGCGACGGACCCGCCCCTGCCCGTCCTCAACCCGGGCTGGACGGGCCGCGGGCGGCGAGGGTTTCCAGGGCCGTTCGTGTGGCGGCACTGCGGGTTTCCACGCCGAGTTTGGCAAAAATCTCCATCAGATGCTTCTTCACGGTCGATTCGCTGATTCCGAGGATCGTCGCGATGTCGCCGTTGGTTTTTCCCTGGGCGACCCAGAGGAGAACCTCGGCGACCCGGGGGGTGAGTCCGAGCGCGACCAACGGCTCGGCGGACTCGAAGCTCGGCTCGAAATCGCGGCGGGCCAGTTGCTCGGCCCGGGCCAGCCGCGTCCGGATTGCCCGCAGCAGATCAAGCCGGTCGACCGGTTTCACCAGGTAATCGTCGGCCCCGAGGTTCATCCCGCCGCGCACGTCGGCCTGCTCTCCGCGCGCCGTGAGGAAGAGAAACGGCACGTTCATGGTGGCCGGTTCGTCGTGCAACCGGCGCATCACCCCGTAGCCATCCAACTCGGGCATCATGACGTCGCACAGGATCAGGTCGGGATGCCGTTCCAACGCCAGCTCCACGCCCTCCCGTCCGTGGGCGGCGGAGATCGGCTCGAAACCCTCGAGCCGCAGCAGGGTGACCAGGTTCCGGCGCATCTCGGGTTCGTCTTCGATGACGAGGATCTTCTTCATCGGGGATCGGGGGGAGACGGGGTTTCGACCGGCGGGACGGGCAGGCGGACGACGATCTCGGTGCCGCGTCCGACCTCGCTGTCGAGGGCGATGCGCCCGCCATGGAGCTCGACGCAGCGTTTCACGATGGTCAGGCCCAGGCCGCTGCCCGGGCGCTCGCCGACGTTGCGCCCGCGATGAAACGCCGAGAACAGCCATTCGCGATCCGCCGCCGGAATGCCGATGCCCCGGTCGCGGACGCGGAGCACGAGCTCCCCGCCGTCGCGCCGGACGTCGAAATCCACGGTCTCGCCGGGTGCGGAGTACTTCACCGCGTTGGAAAGTAGATTCAGGACGACGTGCCGCAAGAGATGGGCATCGGACCGGACCGCCGCGCAGTCGGACCCCACCTGCAATCGGATCACCGGCTGACCCTGGGCGGCAGCGGACACCTCCTCGACGAACCGGCGGCACAACGACCCCAGATCCAGCGGCACCGGATCGAACGCCATCCGACCCGAATCCAGCCGGCTGAGCACCAGCACCTCCTCCATGAGGCTGGCCATCTGCCGGGTGTTGCGGGCGATGGAGAGGAGGTGCTCCTCGCGTTCCGCCGGCTCGAGCCGGTCGAAGTATTCCGACAGAATCTGGGACGAGGAGAGGATGATCGCGAGCGGGGTGCGGAACTCGTGCGACACCGTGGCCACGAAGCTGGTCTTCAGCTGGCTCAGCTCCTTCTCCCGCGCCAGGGAACGAAGCAGCTCCGCCTCCGCGCGCTTCCGCTCGGTGATGTCCTCCACCATCGCCTGGATCAGCCAGCGCCCGCCCCACTGGACCCGCGTCAGCAACACGTCCACGGGCGCGATCCGCCCGTCGGACCGCAGGACGTCCCACTCGAACCGGACGCTGCCCGTCTCGATGCAGCAGGCGATCTGGCGGCGGGCCAGGGCCTCGGAGGATTCGCCGTCGGGCTGGAACGGCGGCGCGAACTCGGAGGGATGCCGTCCCACCACCTCCCCCGCGTCGCGGCGACCGAGAATCCGGACCGCGGCGGCGTTGACCTCCAGGAAACGGCGGTCGTCGTGCAGCATGACCCCCTGGCTGGAACCCTCGAACAGGGCACGATGCTTGGCCACCAGGTCGCGCAGCGATTCCTCCGACCGCTTGCGCTCGATGGCCACCGCGGTCTGCGTCGCCACGTACGCCAGGATCTGCTCCTCGTCCTCCCCGTACGCATCCTCGTCGCGATAATCCTGGACCGCCATCACCCCGATGGGCTGGCCCTGGATGGTCAGGGGCACGCCCAGCCAGACCGCCGCCGGACGCCCTGACTCGATGTAGCTCACGCCCCCCAGCGCCTCGACCACCACCCGGTTGTCCTCGCGCCGGCTTCGTTCCGCGAACTGCCGGTCGGCCAGCACCGCCCGCCCCGTCCGCAGCACCAGCCCCGTCAGGCCCGTCGAGATCCGCCGCGGCTGCGGATAGTCCCGCGAGAATTCGTCCACGTAGTACGGAAACGAGATCATCTCCGTCGCCGGCTCGTACAACGCGATGAAGAAGTTCTCCGCCGGCATGAGTCCCCGCACGATCCCGTGAATCCGCGCGTAGAGGCTGGAAAGGTCGGCCGCCGCGTGCACCGCCTCGGAGATCTGGTAGACCGCCTGCTGCGTCTGCTCCCGACGGCGACGTTCCGTGGTGTCCCGACACACCACCGCGATCAACGGTTCCTCGTCGTCCCCCACCACCGTCAGCAACACCTCGAGCGGCACCAGGCTCCCGTCCAGCCGGCGCGCCAGCCATTCGAACCGCCAGCTGCCCCGGCGCAGTGCCAGTTGCATCACCTCGACCGCCCGATCCCGCGACCGTCCGCCGTCCGGCTGCAGCTCGGGCGCGAACTCCCCCGGATGCCGCCCCAGAATTTCCTCCACCCGCGGGGCGCGCAGCAGCGCCAGGGCCGCCGGATTGCAGCCGGTCAGCACCGCCCGCCGGGGATCGTAGAGGAACGTCGCGTCGGCGCTCCGCTCGAACCAGACCGCGAACATCCGCATGGTCCGAGCATCGGCGCGGGGCGGACCCGTGCCACTGGAACTTTCGTCCCATGGCTCGTTCGGTGTCTCCCGGGTATTCATCTCGGCATGAAAAACAATCTCGCCGTCAAGGCCACCGTAGGGCAACCCGTTGCGGTTCGGAACACTCACGAAACCGGCGTCCGCCCGCAAGGACCGGGCGCGGGACGGACCGTCCCCCGGGTTCTGTCGCGAGGCGATCATCGGTGGCAGCTCCAACCCTCCGCCGCCTACCTCCTCGCCCTCCGGGAAGCCGATCGGGCGGTCGCCCAGGCCACCTTCCTGAACCGGGTGCTGAAGCACACCCTGCGGCTGGCCGCCTGAACCGGGGCCTCGCCCGGTCGAGGCAGTCCGAGCCGGTCACCGGGCAAACGGGGCCCCGAACGGGTGCGGGTTCGGGATGCGCCCGTGCCGATCCGCCCCCCGCCCCGGGCCACGAGGGGCTGCGGGCGAAAGCCGCTACTTCCCGACGATGTCGTCCACGAGACGCTGGAAATCCTGGTCCAGGCGGTCCTGCCCCACGAACGGATTCAACCAGTCCAAGCCCAGGCGCTTCGCGTGCGCGGCCTCCGAAGTGGCCGGATCGACGCGCGCGGCACGCAGTCCGGCATCAAGCACCCGGTTCACCACGCCGGAAACCGGCTCGAGCCGAGTACCGTCCTGCGCACAAAACGAAACCGCGCCGTCATACGCCCGGTCGCAACGCGGACATTTCCAGCGCGAGCCGCCCTGGGACGTGGGCCCGCCGTAACCCGGCGGGAGATGCCGCGCCGCCCGCGGAGGCCGTTCCCTGGCCATGTTGATCGGCAGGGTGCAGGCAAACGACTCGAGGGTCCCACGCCGGTCCTTCGCGCGAACCGAGAACCGACATTCCCCGGGCACCGACAACACCAGCAACTGCTCGAACCTCCCCACCTGATCCACGCGGCGCGACACCCGTCCGTTCACCAGAAATTCGACGCCCTCCAGGTCCGAATCCCGGACGTCGACCCGGAACGCCACCTTCTCCCCGACCTCGTAGTAGCCGTCGCCGTCCCCGATCTCGAACGGTCCGCCGATGGAGAGCAGCGGCGGAAGATTGCCGCCGCCAAACATCTCGCCCAGGGATTGCGCCTGGCGATCTTCGATGCGGATGCCTTCCACGACGCGCCGCTCCGCGGGCTCCGCCTCCCGGTAGCTCATCCGCAGCTGGTACACGCCCGGGCCCAGGGAGTAGTCCGCCTTCCCGTCCGTCGTCCGCCGCTCCCGAATCACGTCGTCCCAGCTTCGCTTCTCGTCGTTCCACCGCGCCACCCAGGTCATCACGTCCGCCCATCCGTCGTGATCGGTCGCCGTCAGCCGCAACCGGCCCTTCGCGAAGTACGCCTCCTTCTCGACCACGCCCCGGTCCTTGATCTCGATGCCCTCCACGACCTGACGCTCGTAGGTCTCGGACTCCGCGTAACTCATCCGCAGCTGGTACACGCCCGGGCCCAGGGAATAGTCGGCTTTCCCGTCCGCCGTCGGACGTTCCCGGACCACGTCCTCCCAGGCCCGCTTCTCGTCGTTCCAGCGCGCCACCCAGGTCATCAAATCCGCCCACCCGTCATGATCCGTCGCCGTCAGTCGCAACCGGCCCTTCTCGAAGGTCGCCGTCTTCTCGACCACGCCCCGGTCCTTGATCTCGATGCCCTCCACGATCTGACGCTCGTAGGTCTCGGACTCCCGGTAGCTCATCCGCAGCTGATACACGCCCGGGCCCAGGGAATAGTCGGCTTTCCCGTCCGCCGTCGGACGTTCCC
>CAZSOV010000056.1:0-4506 GCA_964608505.1 uncultured Verrucomicrobiota bacterium | reverse complement strand
TCTCGTCGTTCCAGCGCGCCACCCAGGTCATCAAATCCGCCCACCCGTCATGATCGGTCGCCGTCAGCCGCAACCGGCCCTTCTCGAAGGTCGCCGTCTTCTCGACCACGCCCCGGTCCTCGATCCGGATGCCCTCCACGACCTGTCGTTCGTAGGTCTCGGTCTCCCGGTAGCTCATCCGCAGCTGGTACACGCCCGGGCCCAGGGAATAGTCCGCCGTTCCATCCGCCGTCGGACGTTCCCGGACCACGTCCTCCCAGCTCCGCTTCTCGTCGTTCCAGCGCGCCACCCAGGTCATCAAATTCGCCCAGCCGTCATGATCGGTCGCCGTCAGCCGCAGCAGGCCCTTCTCGAAATACGCCTCCTTCTCGACCACGGCCCGGTCCTTGATTTCGATGCCCTCCACGACCTGTCGCTCGTAAGTCTCGGATTCCCGGTAGCTCATTCGCAGCTGGTACATGCCCGGTGCCAACGAATACTCCGCCCGACCGTCCCTCGTCGGCTGTTCCCGGATCACGTCGTCCCAGCTTCGCTTCTCCTCGTTCCACCGCGCCACCCACGTCATCACGTCCGCCCATCCGTCGTGATCCTTCGTCGTCAGGCGCAGCATGCCCTTCTCGAAGTAAGGGGCCTTCTCCGCTCCCGGCGCGGCCAGCCCCGCCAGCACCCAAGTCCCGACCATCATCCCACCCAACGCTCGCATCCATCGCATGGTAGCCTCCTCCCTCGCCAACTGCTCCGGACGGGGCGACGCGCGGCCCCCCGCCGCAACCACGATGCATCGCCCGGATCCGCCGCCGTTTGGATCGCGCCCGGGCTAGCCCCACCCCGCCGCCCTGTCCACGCCTTCGTGGCCAGCGCCCCCACGGAGGGGTCAGTCCCACTTATTGATACTTGCCTCCCGCACCCCAACGCCCCCCCCGCGACCCTGCTCGGAGCCATGGCGTCGACGCCGCGTCCGGCCCCGCCCTTCCCCGCCCCATGCCCCGCATCGCGCGATGCCGCCAGGAACGGTCCGACTCGGTGACCTGGACGCCTCCCGGCGCATGCTGGGTGCTCAGCCCAGCCGTGTGGCGGCTCCCGTTTCGGTCGAAGCCCACTTGTGTCGTGTCAGCCGGGATCCATGTCGGGAGTACCGTGTCGGAACGACCGCGTGCCGCTTTCGCTGGCGTCATCTCCAGGCCCCCAGGATCGCCCCCATGACGGTGAAGGCGACCATCTGATAGCCCGCGTTGATCCCGAGGTAAGTCCAACTCCGGTTCTCGAAGAAGGCAATGACGCCAATCGCCGCGGCCACCCACCCCACCCCGGCCAAGGCCCCCGCAGCCATCCCCCAGACGAGATCCGTTCCGTCGGCGGCCAGGAAGAAGGCGAGGTTCAGGGACATCACCAGAGCGAGCACCGCCGAACCACCAAAGGATCGCACCTTGTTAAAGCCGGCGACATCGGCGTCGGTAAACCGATTCTCCCGCATCCAGGCCCTACCGAACAGGGCCGGCGAATACCAGAGACCACCAATGACAAACGTGGACAGCGCCGCGACGAGCACGGCCAGGGGGTTGATTTGGTCAAGTTTCATGCGCGAGGATGCCACGATCCTGGATCTCCGGGGCCCGGGTATTGGAAGAATTTTACCTCCCGGTATTTCCGAAACCCTCACGCACGGACCGGAACAAATCCGAGGTAATCTCCCCGCTCTCGCAGGTAGGTGGACGGATTCAGGCCGGAAAACCCGCGGAACTCCTGGATGAAGTGGGCCTGGTCGTAGTAGCCGCAGGCACAGGCCAAATCCGCCCAATCCACCGTGGTCCGCTGCCCGATTCGCGCCAGAACCTGCTGAAATCGCTGGATCCTGCAGAACCGTTTTGGAGTCATGCCCACCTCGGCTTGGAACCGATGGATGAGGTGTTTGTGGCTGATCCCCAATTCCTGCGCGACCGCATCCATGGTGACCAGGTGCGGCTGGTCCTGGAACCGACGGAGAGCGTGGTTCACGGCCCCGCTCCGTTCCCACCGCCCGCCCGCCCGCTTCAAAAGGAATCGCTCGAAGCGGCGGAACTTCTCCGCGGGAGTCGGGGCTTCGAGCAAACTGTCCCGCAGGCCCCCGAGGTCGCAGGAAAACACCGAGTCCAATTCCTGAACCTGATCGCACAATTCGCCCGCGGGCAAACCGAGGAACGGAGCCGCCCCACCCGGCTTGAAATGCGCTCCGATCAAAGCCGAGCCCGGACGTGAATCAATCACGATGAACTGACGATGCGCGCCAGACACCCAAGCACGCCGAAAATCCCGCGAACACCCGTCATCCTCCCGGCCAAACAACGTCCTCGGCTCCGCGCCCAAGTTGACCATCAGCTGAAAGGTCCCATCGGGAAGAACCCGTTCCCGCGAATGAAGCAGGTCCAGCCCCTCGTAAAACCAGAACTGTCGGACGAACGCGTCCAGCGGCGGCCCCGGTTGGTAGGACGCGAAGTTCATACTCACCCTCGGGCTGACACGCCTGGAATGACCTTCGCCCCACTTGGCGCTCCCGTAAGGCGCTCATGGCGTCCGACGACGTCAAAACAAAGTTCATCGGCTCGCAGCCCCAAACCCGCCGGAAGGGTCGCATGCAAGGCCGGAAAGTGGATGGACCGTTCCAGGTCAAGCAAGCCCAGATCATCGGTGGTCCCGAGCCCGGGCGCATCTCCCGGACTCCAAGGGTCGCCGCGTCGTCCGGAATTCGGACACGTTCCGGCGCGCGGAACCGCACGGAGGGAAAACCTGACCCCGGCCCGCTCCCCTTCGCCTTCGCCTGACTGCGGTCGTCCGGGCCGGATGGGAGAGCGCCTCCACACCACGCCGGCCTCGTTGGTTGTGCAAGGGGCGGTTCATGGAGAGACCTGACACGAGTCATCCGTCTATGGCTTCGGGGTCGCGGAGCGACCCTTCGAAGATAGCCGGGGGTTTCAACCCCCGGAAAGGGTTCGTTCCCAAGAAACCCTCGACGCGGAGCGACGTCCGAACCCTCCGGCATCCAGTTCCGCTCCATGGCGCCGGGTCGAACGTCGCTCCGCGACTTCGCTGCCAGGGCCCGTCAGCCGCCGCCCGCGGTAAAGGGCGAGGCATCCCGTTGGCGAGGTGCGACGCGCGCTTCGGCGGGGGTGGAACCGCGGAAACCAGGGCGCCGCGTGAGGGCACGCGGCCTAAACGTGCAGGCCCGATGCCCTCGCCGGGCGGCGCAGTGGCAGCGGAGGGGTCAGTCCCACTTATTGATACCTGCCTCCAGTACACCCCCCGTCCCATGCCTCGCATCGCGCGATTCCGCGAGGCAGCAGGGTCGAAGCCGGAGGAACGCCCCCCGCCACGTTCGCAGGCCAGGCAGCCCCCGACCCAGGGCCGGTCCGGTATCAATAAGTGGGACTGACCCCTCAGGGGGCCAATCCGCCGTGGATCCGACGGAGTTCCGCATACAGCCAGGCGCGGGCGTACTTCCAGTGGCGGCGGACGGTGATTTCGGCGAGGCCGAGGGCGCGGGCCGCCTCGGCGTGCTCCATGCCCGCAAAATACCGGAGCTTCACCACCTCCGCCTTCTGGGGCGATTCCAACGCCAGCCGTTCGAGGGCGTTGTTGAGCGCCAGCACCATGTCGTCCGGGTCTTCCGACGCGAAGGTGGCCTGCTCGAAGTCCACGCGTTGCCGCGCGCCGCCGTGACGGAGTCGGGCCTTCTTCCGGGCCCGCTCCACCAGGATGCGACGCATCGCCTCGGCTGCGGCGCCGAAGAAATGGGCGCGGCCATTCCATTCGGGGCGGCCCTCGGGATCGCCCTGTCCGACCAACCGCAGCCAGGCCTCGTGGACGAGGGCGGTCGGCTGCAGCGTCTGGCCGGCGGCCTCGCGGGCCAGACGCGACGCCGCCAACCGCCGGAGTTCCTCGTAGACGAGCGGCAGCAGTTCCTCCGACGCCCGTCCGTCCCCGTGCTGCAACCGCTCCATCAACACGGTTACCGCGCTCATGCGAGGAGCCTACGCGAGGAGGACGCCCCCCTGAAAGACCCACGTGCGCCCGCCGCGATCGGACCCCGGCCTGGTGCCGCACCCCGCGCCGATCCGGAAGGCGGGCCCTGATCGTTTTGGTCCAGAATCGGCGCACTACCCTTCGATATCGCCCACCGCGGGCTCGATGCCCAGACTCCACAACACCCGGCTCATCCACCACCCCACCCCATCGCCGCATGAACCCTTCCGACCACGCACGGCTCGATGAGCTCTTCGAACTCGCCGTCCAGCAACCCGACGAGGCCGCCCGCCGTGCGTTCCTGGACGAGGCGTGCCGGGACAAGCCCGAACTCCGCGCGCGCCTGGACGAACTCCTCGCCGCCGACGCCACGGCCAAGCGATTTCTGCCCTAAACCGTGCCGTGCGGGGGAAGCCCCGCAGGTTCCGGCGGGGACCGAGCAACCCTGAGCCGGGACGATTCAGTTGAAAAAGAGGTGCACCGTCTGGCGGGCTTGGTTTTGTGAAGAAG
>CAZSOV010000055.1:0-31806 GCA_964608505.1 uncultured Verrucomicrobiota bacterium | reverse complement strand
ACCACGTTGACCGAGGCCGGTTACGTGGGTGAAGATGTGGAGAACATCATCCTGCGCCTGCTGCAGAACGCGGATTACGATGTGAAGCGCGCGCAGATGGGCATCGTGTATATCGATGAGATCGACAAGATCGCGCGCAAGACGGAGAACGTGTCCATCACGCGCGACGTCTCGGGCGAGGGCGTCCAGCAGGCGCTGCTGAAGATGCTCGAAGGCACGATCTGCAGCGTGCCGCCGCAGGGCGGACGCAAGCATCCGCACCAGGAATACATCCGGATCGACACCTCCGGCATCCTCTTCATCTGTGGCGGCGCGTTCGTCGGGTTGGAGCGCATCATCCAGCGCCGGGTCGGTCGCCGGGTGCTCGGCTTCGGCTCCCCCGTGTCGGCCACGGGCCTGGGCGGGGCCGACGGCGACGATCGCCAGCGGTTGCTCGAACTCGTCGAACCCGAGGATCTCCTTGGATTCGGCTACATTCCGGAGTTCATCGGGCGCCTCCCCATCGTGAGCCAGTTGGAACCGCTCAACGAGGAGCAGCTCGCGGCCATCCTCACCGAGCCGCGCAATGCCCTCACCAAGCAGTTCGCCAAGCTGCTGGCCATGGACGACGTCGCGCTGGATTTCACGCCCGATGCCATCCGGGAAATCGCCGCGCTGGCCATGAAGAAGGGCACCGGCGCGCGCGCGCTGCGCGGCATCCTCGAGAAACTCATGCTCGAGCAGATGTTCGAGATCCCGGGATCCCCCGACATCGAGGCGGTCACGATCACCGCGGCCGTGGTGCGCGGCGAATGCCAGCCCTTGGTGCGTCGCCGCACCCAGAAGGCCGCGGCGTAGCGGGGGTGGAGGCGGATCGCGATTCGGTCACCGCGGTCACCGGCTCAGGTAGGGCGGCAGCCGGTGCCAGCGGGACCATTCCAGTCCCGGGCGATCCACGCGGAAGGAGACCAGGCGTTGTTCCTTGGCCTCGGTGACGTAGGCCGTGCGCCCGTCCCGGCCGCCGAAGCAGATGTTCGTCGGGTGCGGTCCCAGCACGTCGATCTCCTGCAACACCTCGCCCTGCGGCGTCAGCTTCACGACCGTTCCCTTGCCGTGCCGGGTGACGTACAGGTTGCCGTCCACGTCGCAGCGCATCCCGTCGAACCCGTGGTCCTCGAACTTCCGGACGAGACGCCGCGCGCCCAGCCGGCGGTCCGCACCGAGATCGAAGGCCCAGATGTTCCGCTGAACGCTCTCGTTCACGTACAACGTGCGTCCGTCGGGACTGACCTCGATGCCGTTGGTCGTTCCCATGCCCTCCGCCAGGCGTTCGACGTGCCCATCCGGATCGATCCGCCAGAGCTGGCCCGTGCCGTCCTTCCAGTTCGGGTCGCTGGCATAGAGCGTGCCGTCCGGGCCGATGGCCAGATCGTTCGGCTGGTTCATCCGTTCGTCGTGGGCCAGCACCCGGACCGCGCGCGTGTCGGGATCGATGGCCAGGATGTTGTGGCCCACGTAGTCCGCGACGTACAGGGTACCCCTCCCCCGCGGGTCGAACCGGAGCCCGTTCCCCACGCTGTTCCCCGGCAGCGCGACGAACACCTCCCCGACCCCCTCGCGCGACACGCGCCCGATGGTCTGTTGGCGGGCAAAATTCACCGCGTACACCCGGCCCTGCCGGTCGCAGACGGGTCCTTCGACGCCGGAGGTGAAGCTGCCCGGGGCGGTGAACGGGCGCGCCACGAAGACCTCGCGTGCGGAAGTCTTGGCGGCGGCACCGGCACCGGCGGCGGCACCGGCACCGGACGGCGACCGGCACGCGGTCGTTCCTGCCAGGAGGAGAACGATGGAACCGAGGCCCGTGAGGGTGCGAACAAGGCAGGGAATACCCGGGGGGGGAAGCCATGGGGTGGGCATGGCCCACTCCTACCCCGGAACCCCCCGCGCGGTCCAATGCCGACTTGGTTTTCCGCGCTTCGCGTGGTTTGGGCGCGGGCCGCCTACGCCTCGGCCTTCGGCAGGAACCGCAGGATCACCCACAACAACGTGCCCGCCACCAGCACCAGCACCGCCCAGAACAACGGCCCTCCGGAGCCGGGATCGGCCATGAAATCCGACCACGCATTCCCGGACCGCGTTTCCATCGCGCCGAGGGTTGCCGGATGGGCCGGCGCGGCATTCACCTCGTCCCGCGCCAGGCGCAGGTCGTAGTCCGGCGCGACCGCGTCGGCGTTGCCGAAGACCAGCCACACGTCCTCCGTGGACCCCGTCAACTTGAAGCGCAGCCGCGGAAGATCGCATCCCAACGCGAAGCCGGTCAGTTCCATCGGCGGATTGTCCCCGTCCTCGGTCTCGAGCCACAGGGTGTCGGTCTCGGGTCGTCCGGAGATGACCAGCGCGAGCGAGTCCGCGGGGGCGCCCACGCGGGCCTCCCACTCCGCGCTGCCCAGGTGCCGGCGCCGCTCGAATCCCCGGTCGTCCCTCGCGAGCTCCGACAGCGTCATCGACCGGCGGAAGAGCGTGGTCGGCGAGGAGCACGCCAGGCGATCCACCGGCAGGCCCGCGTGGGGCAGCGTCAGTCGCCAGCGCGACCGGCGCGGCTCCCGGGGGTCGGGGCTCCGTTCCACCCGGGGCAGAATCGTCGCCCGGCCCCGCGGGCCGTCCGCGACCAGGAAGGGCACGGGCTCGGGACCCTGCAGGACGCGCAGGTCGGCGAGGTCGGAACGCGCCCGGGCCACCGCCTCGGGATCGAGTTCGAGTAGCTGGATGCCCGGAGCCCGGATGGCCACGGGCTTGCGATATCTCCAGCCCTCGAGTTCGAAACGCGCGGCCCGTTCCGGCACGCCGGGCAGGGGCGCGGGCACGCGATACGACGCGTTGGTCGTGACCGGGCCCAGGGAAAGCCCCGACTCGGGAATCGCCGCCAACCCGGCGCCGAGGAGCCCACCCACGTCATACCGCGGCGCGGGGCACGTCGCATTCCCGGACCACAGCTCGAAACGCCCCGCTTCCCCGGTTCGAAACACCAGGTACGTCGGGCGCACCCGGACCGACACCGAGTCCAGAGCCAGGGCCGGATTGTCCTCGTTGGCGACGTCGATCTCGATCCGGTCCGTGGCCACGGCCCGTTCCACCGGAATTGCCAGATTCGTGGAGCGCGGCATTCCCTCCAGGTCCAGCCGGTGGATCTCGCCCGCGCCAAGAACGAACTCGTTCGTGGCCCGTTCCGTGGTCCGACGCTCCAGGACCGTCACCGCGCGGAGGAACAGGGGTTCGGGCGTGCCGATCACGACCGCCGCGACGCGCAGGTTCGGGGCCGGGAGTCGCACCGCCAGCCGGGTGTGCCGGTGGGTTTCGGTGCGCTGCTCGACCACGACGGGCAGGGTGACCGCCGGCGACGCGGGCGCCTTGAATCGCAATGTCGCGTCCGTGAACCCCACCGGGGCCGAGCGCGTGTCGTCCACCGTCAACCGCAGCCAGGGCCACGCGCCCGGCGCGAATTCCGCCGTCAGCCGCGTCGCGCCCGCCTGGCGGAACAGCGGCACCCCGTCCGCCAGGGCGATCCAGGATTCCCCGTCCCGGGAACCCTCGACCCGCACCGCCTTGATGAAGTCACGCGCCGTCGTCTGCACCGTCACGGACCCGACCTCGTTCGTCACCCCGGTCTCCAGCGTCAGCACCGTCGACCCGGGCTCCAGCCGCGCGAGGAACCGCCGCGGAGCCACCCGGCGGTTCCCCTCCGGATCCACGAACGGCTCGGTGAACATCCCGTAGGGCACCTCGTTGCCCCGCGGCCCGATCAACCGCAGATCCTCCAAGCCCGGACGCGCGACGTGCAGCGTCGAGGCCGGCACCGCCACCCGGTACACGCCGGGCGCGGCGAGGTCGATCGTCTGCGTCCGGCTCCAGTCCGCCCGGGACGGGGCCACGGCCTCGGCTCCGGTCGCGGGTTCGCCGACGAGCGCCACGGCGAGCCATCCCCACGGGAGCAGCCGTCGCAGCCGGCTCGTGGACCGTGGTCGTTTCGGGTCGCCGCGCGTCGTGGGGGAATGCCGGTGCGTGTTCATGGCTTGTCCTGCGTGTCCGTGTCCGCGTTCGCGTTCGCGCCGGCGGGCCGGGCCGGGGCGGCGAGGAAGCGCTGATAGATGAACGAGACCACGATCAACACCACCGCCAGGCCAATCAACGATCCAACGCGGTAGAGGCCGCCGAGGCGCCAGAGGTCGTGGAGGAACAGCTTGAGGAGGGTGATCACCAGCAATCCCATGCCCGCCCACCGCGCCCCCCGGGCCGCGTTCCGGAATCCCAGGGACAGCAGCACGAACGCAAACAGCCCCCACGCCAGCGAGTACGTCATGTCCTGCCCGAAGCTCGCGTTAAACTCGAAGGTCAGATGGCCGCCCCCGGAGAACCAGTCCGCGATCTCGATGTTCAACAGGAGGAAGGCCAGGACCGTGCCCAATCCGTACAGGATCGGTGGTGCGTCCTGCCGAAACACGCGGTTCCGCGGCGGCGCCAGCAGACGCGCTCCGGTCAGCAGACAGGCCGTCACCACGCCGTAGGCGTAGAGGTACCAGTTCAGGATCCGCGTGCCGCTGCGCGGATGGTACTCGAACACCGCGGGGTTCACCGCCAGCCGGAGGAACGCCACCGCCAGCAGCGCCACGCCGAGCCCGCGCAGGCCGGGATGCGGCACCCGGCGGAACAGCCAGAGGCACGCCAGCCCCTCCAGCGCCCAGCCGACCGTGATCCACTGCTTCTCGAACTGCACCGGGAAGATCAGCGTCACGAAGAACAACGCGCTCCCTCCGAACCAGGCCAGCAGCCGCGTCCGCGCCTCGCCCGTCACCGGCATCGACCGCGCCACGAAGGCCAGCGCCCCGAGCATGGGCACTGCGAACGCCGCCGGCAGCAGCCCCATGAACTCGTTCGGCCACGCCTGTTTCACCACCCGGTACACGAGGAAGAAGTGCAGCGGTCCCGACAAGGCCGAGGTCGCCCACGGCAGGATCCGGGTGCCGTCGCCGCGCGCGAACACGAACGGGAACGCCACGTACACCGCCGCGAACACCACGTTCCACGCCACCGTCGCGCCGGCCCCGGACGGCAGCCGCAACCCCGTGCCGAACCAGACCCATTCGAGGGCCAGCACGCAGGCGAGTCCCACCGGTACGAGCAGGTCCACCGCCAGCCGCCGGGCCACCACCAGCACCATCGCCGTCAGCAGCAGCGCCAGACCGAACACCGGCGACGGACCGGCCATCGGCAACCGCGTCACCGCCATGACCAGCAGCAGGAACGGCAGGATGGCCGCGCACGCCGGCAGTTGCGCCCGCAATGTCGCCGGGTCCGCCCGCAGCCCCAGCAGCGCGGAGAGCGGGTCCGGGCCCGGGCCCGCTTCCTTCCCGTCCCGGCCCACCACCCCGAGCGCGGCCTGTTCCAGCCGCGCGAACCACCGTTCCCCGAACGCCAGTCCGATCAGGAAGAAGAAGAACGCGAAACCGCCGCACACGAGCAGCAGTTCGGTCGTCGCCGCCGCCTCCGCCGGCACCTTGAACAACCACAGTCCGGCCACGGCCAGGGTCAAGACCAGCACTCCAAGGATGCCGAGCAACGCCCCCGACACCGCCGCCAGCACGATGGCAATCACGTCGATCAGCAGGATGACCGGCCAGATCACCCACGAGGCCGGCAGTTCCCGGAAGAGCGGAATCATCACCAGCACCAGTGCCAGCGGAGGGAACAGGTGCCCCAGCCACGCCCGTCGCGCCTCCGGCCACCGCCGCTCCAGGACCACCGGGAAGGCCGAGTGCAACAGCGCGAACCCGAGGTAGCCCGCCAGCGCCCAGTTCAGCAGCTCCGGCGTCAGGAAGTTGCCCGTCCACAGCGCCAGACACAGGAACGCCGCACTGCCCGCGGCCAGATGCGCCGCGTGGATCTCCGGGCGCCGCAACACCAGCACCAGCACCGCGAGGTCCGCCGCCAGCAGGAACCCGTAGATCATCCCGGGACGCTCCCCCAGGCTGTGTTGCGCCAGCAGCCAAAGCACGAACAGGAAGGTCGCGAACGCCTGACCCAGCACGGCCCCGGTGAACCACTGCGTTCCCCCGGTCACGGGCTCGCGCGGCGTCGTCCCCGATCCGCCCGACGGGACGTCCGCGAAGGCCCGCCCCCATCGCTCTTCCGCCAGGGCGCCCGCGAGGAACAACAGGTTGAAGGTCACGAACACCCCCAGCGCGATCCCCGCCTTCTCCGGCCCGTAGAACCGTCCCGCCCAACCGGCCTCCATCAGCACCGTCCCCAGCGCTCCGAGCGCCGCGAGGAACGTCCAGCGCCGCCGCAACGCCACCGCCAGCAGCCCCGCGTCCAGCAGCGCGATGTACCCGAACAGTCCGAACGGATGATCCACCCCCGTCGACAGCAAGGACGGCGTCAGGAATCCGCCCAGCATGCCCAGGATCGCCACCGGCATCGCCGACATGCGCACCGACAGCAGGAACGCCGTCGCCGTCACCAGCACCATCAGCGCGAACGTCGGCCCGTTCCCGATCAGCCCGTACGCCGCGTGCGCCGCGAAACTCACCGCGTACAGGATCACCACCCCCGTTCCGCACAGCGAATGCGACGCCACCCGGTACTCCGGACGCCGTTGCAGCCAGACGCCGCCCACCAGCAGTCCCAGCCCCGTCACGTATCCCATCGCCACCCGCAGCGCGGGCGAAATCCACCCGTTGTCGAACGAGTATTTCACGAAGAACGCCACCGCGAGGAACAACGCGAACCCGCCGATCCAAGAGAACATCTTCACCCCCATGAACTGTTCCCAGTTGACCGCCGTCGCCCGCACCCCGGTCCCCACCGGGATCGGCGGACGCACCGGCGGGAGGGGCGACGGAGGCACGACCCGTGGCGGCAACGCCCCGGGCGTCCCACCCGCCGCGCCGCGGACCCCGGCGGGAATCGCCCCTGGCACGACCCCGAGGTCTCCCGGTTCCGGGGGAGGCGCGGTGGAAACCCAGGCCGCACCCATCCCCTCGATGGCGCCCGGTTCAACGCCGGGCTGGCGATCTCGTGGTTCCCGGGTTCCGGGCGCCGGAGCCGATGCCGGGGATGCGCCCTCGCCGGCTGCGCGGGTCCCGGCTCGACCCTCCTGCTCCACCCGCGCCAGGCGGTGCCGGATCAGGTCCAACCCTGATTCCAGACGCTGCAGGCGTCCGCGGAACGAGATCAACGACGCGATCACCCAGATCAGGAACGCCAGTATCCCCAGCGGAATCAGAATCAGAGCTTCCATAGTCACCTCGTGTTCCCACCCACGGCGCCATCCTATCCCCCCGTTCCGCCCGTCCCGTAACCAATTTTTCCGCCCGCCCCATCGACGGCATCGATGGTCCTGCGCATGAACCACCCATCGCGACCGCGCCGCCCGGTGAGGGCGCCGGGCGGACGGGTTGTAGGCCGCGTTCCCCCGCGCGGACGGGCGGCGTCCGGCTTCCCCGTTGCATGGCGGGGCCTGGCATGCCAGACCTCGGAAGCCTGACGAGGACGCGACGATGTCCCGGTTTCACTATCGGTACCCCCTGAACGTGCCGGGGAAGTACTACGTGAACGACCAATGCACGGATTGCGATCTGTGTCGTGAATGCGCCCCGAACCACGTGCGCCGTGACGATCGGACCGGCGTATCCTACGTGTTCCGGCAGCCGGAAACGCCGGAGGAACGGATGCAGTTGGAGGAGGGTGTGGTGGGGTGTCCGACCGGGGGCGTGGGCAACGACGGGGATCAGTTCGACTGGAACACCACGCCCATTTACGACTGGAACACCGCGTATGCGGGGCCCGACGGAATCCGGTTCGAGATTCGGGCCCCGTTGCTGGGGGAGGTCCAGGCGGCGAGGAATTCGGGAGGTCAGCATATGAACATGGAGATTCGCGAGGAAAGGCCGGGTGACGTGGACGACATTCGGGCGGTCACGCGGGAGGCGTTTCGGGGGCAGGTGCACACCTGCGGGCGGGAGGCGGAGATCGTGGACCAACTGCGCGACGCGGGCGCGCTGAGCGTCTCGCTCGTCGCGCACTGCGACGAACAGGTCGTCGGTCATGTCGCCGTGTCCCCCCTCGAGACGGACGCGCGGGAGGCCGGGTGGTACGGGATCGGACCCGTCTCGGTCCACCCGACCTATCAACGGCGCGGGATCGGGACCCTGCTGATGAAGGCCGCCTTGGCCATGCTGTCGGCCCGAGGCGCCCGGGGCTGCGTCCTGGTGGGCCATCCCGAGTACTACGTCCGGTTTGGATTCCGGGCCGATGGCAGCGCCCGCGTGGACGGGGTGCCCGCCGAGGTGACGTTCTGCCTGAAATTCCGGCCGCCGTGCCCGGACCCGGGAACGGTCACGTTCCATTCGGCGTTCGGGGTTCACTGAGGGGGGCGATGGGCGCCCGGGTCAGGTGCGCAGGGCGACCGAGGCGACGTGGGCGCCGAGGAGGCGGGCGGTCTGGAGTCCGGGTTCGTCCCGGGCGAGGTCGTCGGACGCGGAATTCCAGAGGGTGCCGCCGAGCATGGCGGGAGGGTTGCCGCCGACGGGGATCATGCCGTAGCTGATCATGCCGGCGTGGATCTGCTGGATGACGAGTTCCTGGCCGCCATTGCGGTTGCCGGCCACGGCGAGGGCGCCCACAGGCTTGTCCTTGAGCGGCCAACCGGGGTCGCGCAGCGGCATGCAACGTTCGATGAACGCCTTGCAGAGCGCGCTGAGTGACCGGAAGTAGCAGGGCGACCCCACGATCAGTCCGGCGAGCTGCGGGTCCTTCAGCCGGGGCAGCAGGGCGTCGAAGTCGTCCTGCACCGGTTCCGGGGTCCAGCCGGAAATGCGGAGGCCCCCGAGATCGATGAGTTCGGTGCGGATGGCCGGGTTCACGGCCCGCGCGGCTTCGAGGGCGACTTCCACGGCCCGCGCGGTGGTCTTGCCGCGCCGGGGACTGCACGCGATGCCCAGCACGAGTCGGGTGCGGTCGGGTTGGGGGGCGTCCGCTCCCGCGACGGCGCTTGTGGTTGCCCCGGCCCCGGCCACCGCCCAGGCGGCGACGCCCGTCAGTCCGACGAAGGTTCGACGATCCAGCGACGTTTCCATGAGGTGCCTTCCTTTTGTGATGCCACCCCGCGCGTCCGGGGAGGACGGGTCGGAATGCGACCCGGGTTCCGGATCCCCGCGTGGTGTTCCCGATGAACGGGGGAAGGCCGGGGGAAGTCAGGGGAAATGCCGTGACCGGGGCGAAGGTGGCTGCCGGGCGTCCAGCCCGGGCTCCACCTCGTCACCTCGGTGGCCACGCGGAGGGGGTGCGCGAAGCGCGGGGTCGTAGCCGCCGACATGCGGAGGCGGAGGGTGTGGGGTGAACGACAGGGGACGGCCTCCCCGGACAAACCCTTTTTTGGCACTGGAATGTCTATATGCGCATATAACTCTTGCCACATTTATGAATCTTTGCCGCCGGGGTCCGGCGAGAACCGGGGCGGCGACGGCGCTCCCAGCCCCGCGCCCGAACCTTATGAATATCCTGGCTCCTCGGCATGGACCCGATCGCTCCGGTCGGGTGAATCGCTCCTGGCAACCTCTCGCCCTCGCGGTCCTCGTCGGACTCGGCCTCGGCCTCGGCGGGTCGGGGATTTGTGACGCGGCCACCGCGTCGCACGCGTTCATTCCCAAATACGAAGGCACGGCGACGTGTCTGCGGTGTCATCCGGGGGCGGCGGCGGAAGTGATGAAGACCTCGCACTGGACCTGGGAGCACACCGATCCGACCACGGGTCAGAAGCTCGGGAAGAACAACGTGATCAACAACTACTGCATCGCGGTGCCGTCGAACGAGCCGCGGTGCACCAGTTGCCACGTCGGTCTGGGTTACTCGAACCAAAGCTTCGACTTCACGGACCCCCACAAGGTCGACTGTCTGGTCTGCCACGACACGACGGGGACGTATAAGAAGTTCCCGACGGGGGCCGGGATGCCGGTGACGGGCGCGCCGAAGGAATTCCCGGTTGGGAGCGGGGTGTGGTGGCCCGAGCCGGACCTGACGCTGGTCGCGCGGAACGTGGGACCGACAAGTCGGGACACCTGCGGCGCCTGCCACTTTTTTGGTGGCGGCGGGGATGCCGTGAAGCACGGGGACCTCGATTCAACGCTCTTCAAGCCGAGTCGGGACGTGGACGTGCACATGGGCGTGGACGGGGCGAATTTCGCGTGCGCGAACTGCCATCGGGGGTCGGAGCACGATGTGAAGGGCACCTCGTACCCGTCGGGCACGCCGGATCACAAGTTGTGCGAGAGCTGCCACCAGGCGGCGCCGCACCGGACGGCGACGCTCAACACGCACACGGCGCGGGTGGCGTGCCAGACCTGTCATATTCCGGCGTTCGCGCGGGGGGGCCGGGCGACGAAGATGTCGTGGGACTGGTCGAAGGCGGGGCGCAAGACGGCGGACGGCAAGAACTACATCACCAAGGACGCGAACGGGGATCCGACGTACGACACGCAGAAGGGGGAGTTCACGTGGGCGTCCGACGTCGTTCCCGACTACGTCTGGTTCAACGGCTCCATGGGGTACGTCTCGCTCGACGATCTGGTGGATCCGGCGGCGGTGCTGCCGATCAACCGGTTGCAGGGCGACGTGGGCGATGCGAAGGCGCGGATCTATCCGGTGAAACGATTCACGGGCGTTCAGCCGTACGACGCGGGGGCCCGCACGCTGGCGATTCCGCACCTGTTCGGGACCGACACCAACGCGTACTGGCGGACGTTTGACTGGAACCGGTCGTTGGCCGCCGGCATGCAGTACGTGGGACGGTCGTACAGCGGGACGCTGGGCTTCATCGCCACCGAGATGTTCTGGATCCAGAACCACATGGTGGCGCCGAAGGAACAGGCGCTGGGGTGTGCGCAATGCCACGTGCCGCGCGGGCGCCTGGACTTCGCGGCGCTCGGGTATCCCGCGGCGCGGGCCGCGTCCCTTCAGACGCTGGCCGGGTTCGAGATCGCGCGCGTCCGGCGGGCGACCACCAGCGGTGGCCTCCAACTCGAGTGGAACGGGGCGGCGGGGCATGTGTACCAGGTCCAGGTGTCTCCGGATCTCCGGAACTGGTCCAACGTGCCCGGGGGCGAGCGCCGCAGCATGGACGCCGACCAGGGCTTCACCTGGATCGACGAGGCGGGCACGGAATCCGGCGGGGCGTTCCGGTTCTTCCGCATTCTGCGGACCCGGACGAACTGACCGGGAGCACGGGGCGCGCGAGGTCGCGCCCCGGTCGTGGGACGCGGCCTGCGGCGGGAGGACGGGCGTCCGCCGCAGGCCCTGGATCGGCGGGGTGGGGTCAGGGCGTCGCGGAGTTGGCCAGGCGGAAGAAGCGGTGGGGCGTGTCGGAGGCGGGGAGGACGGCGGTGACCTCGCGGGCGCCGAGGGTGAGCGGGACGGAGGCAGGCAGCCAGGGGCCGTCGAGGTGTTCGGCGGAAACGAGCCACCAGGGCGCGGGCGCGAGGGGCCAGGCGAGGAGGACGCGCCCGCCCTCGAGTCGGGCGGTCAGGCTGGGCGCGCCGGCGAGGGGGGTGGCGTCGGGGGCCAGGATCCACTGGCTTTCGGGAACCCGGTCCCGGTTGCGGTCGAGCTCGAAGCGGAGGCGGGCGGGCTGGCCGGGTGCGGTGGCGAGCAGGTAGGAGCCGAGGGCGGCTCCGGCGGGGAGGGGCGGGAGCACGAGTTGGTTCGTGACGGGCGAGGTGCCGGTGGCGGGCGGAGTGAGGAGGGTGAGCCCGGCCTGGAGGGGGATTCCGGAGTCGTTGACGAGCAGGGCGCCGTTGCGGACGGCGTCGACGCCGAAACGGAGCGAGGTGCCGGCGGCGAGGTTCGAGAGCCCGGACCAGGCGAAGAGCGCGAGCGTGTTGGAGCCGCCGCGGCCGAGGGCGATGCGGGGGGTGAAGCGCGCCCCGGCGCGGCCCGTTAGGAACTGGAATCCCTGGAGCGCGTCGGTGGCGGGAATGCCGGTGCTGCCCGTGGTGCCGGGTCGGAGGAAGTCGGCGCCGACGAGCAACCGGACCTGGTCGCGATCGCCGGGGACCCGTTGTTCGGCGAGGATCTGGAAGAGGTGTCCGCCGTGGCCGAGCTGGAAGTGATACCGTTCGCCGCGGGCATGGAGATCGATGGTCGGCAGGGAAGGGGCGGGGTTGAAGAAGACCTGGGCCGGGCCGTGGCCGAGGGGGTCGACGGGACGGAGGAGGCGTCCGAAATCGGGGATTTCCGCGATGTGGGTGGCGGTGTTGACGGCGGAGCGGTCGGCCCGCCAGCCCCAGGCGGTGCCGTCGGGGAAGGAGAGGAGGGGTTCGGCATCGCCGGAGACGAGGAGGCCGAGCAGTTCGAGCAGGCCGCGCCCGCCGAAGTGATCGAGGGCCGCGCCGAGGGTGTCGATGGAGATGATGTCGCGTCCGCCACCCCAGAAGCGGGGGATGTCGTGGACGAAGAGGTAGGCGCCGCGCCACGGGGTTTCGAAGCCGTCGTAGGCGAAGCGATCGTCCCGGGTGTTGACGCGGAGGACGCGGGTTTCGCCGGGATGATTGGGGTCGTAGACGTCGACCTCCTGGACGTGGGCGAGAGCGGTGGCGCGGACGGCGAGGGGGAGCAGGGCATGACCGCTGCCGAGGAAGTCGGGTTTGATGCAGACGAGTTTGCGGGTGGGCCCGGCGCGGATCTCGCGGAGCCGATCCTCCATGGGCGTATAGAGGCCGGCGCTGACACCGCCCCATTCGGCCGCCTCGGCGGCGGGGGCGCCGCTGAAGCCGAGCTGGAGCTGGGCGAGGGTTTCGCCGAGGAACTGGCTGCTGGACTGGACGCCATGGTTGCTGCGGATGAAGGCCCGGAGGGAGGTCGGGCGGGGGGCGCAGGGATTGCCGACGTCGAAGCTGGGGTGGGCGTTGTCGGCGGGGAGGAATCCGGCGGTGCGCTGGACGCCGGCGCGGAAGGAGGCGGGGGCGACGCTGCCGCGGAGGAAATGGGAGGAGGTGACCATGCCGACGCATTCGCCCTCGCCGAAGAGGTCGAGGTAGATCGGGAAGAAGGCCCAGAACCCGATCATCTTGAACGGGTCGCAGACGATGCCGGGGAAGGCGGCGCGGTAGTCGTCGATATCATGGCCGTCGCGGTAGTTCTCGAAGGAGAACCCGTGCACCAGGGGGTAGGGCGGTTCGCCGAGGGAGACCGTGGCGGCGGGGGCGGTGATCCAGCGTCCGTTCCAGGAGTTGTACAGCCAGACCCGCACCGTGCGCGCGACGGCGTTCGTGTATTGGAGCTGAAACTGAATCGCGGCGGGGGAACGGGAGAGGGGTTCGTTGAGGCGCCAGGAGCAGCCGGGGAAGTTGTCGAGCGGGTCGGGATCGCCCGTGCCGGGAGGCGCGAGGCAGGAGGAGGATTCGAGCACGGTCCACACCCGGATGCCGCGGTCGAAGTGGGCACCGCGAACGTTCAGGGTGCCCGCGGGCAGCACTTGACGCGGCGAATCGCGGAGCAGAAGCGCGGAATCGGCGTCGCGGGGGTCGATGTCCGTGAATACCGCCGTGGCGCCGGCGGCGGGCGGATCGAGGGCGAAGAACGTGACGGGCGGATAGGTGCAGGTGGTGCCGGAGCAGCCGGGGAAATCGACGGTGGCGAGGGTGGTCGCGAGGGGGCGCGGCAATCCTGCGTCGATCCGCGGCGGATCGGCGAAGCGCCAGTTGGCGGGGAGCTCGAGCTGGAGCTGGATCGGGACGTTCGTGGGGACGAACGTGGCCAGTTCGACGGTGCCGCGGGCGCCGGTGGTGCCGCGGGTGATGAGGGTGCGGTTGGCGGCGTTCCACACCGCGATCCGGGCTCCGGCCAGGGGCGCGTTGGTCCGGTCCGGATGTAGGACGGTGAGCCGGAACTCCGCGATGGCCACGGCACCGACGGTGGCGCCGAGGGTGATCTCGGGCCAGGTGCCGGTGTCGGAGGCGACGGCATCGAAGGGGGCGACGCGGGTGAAACCGGGGAGGAAGACGGCGACGAAGGGGTCATGCAGGTCCATCATGAATCCGCGCCGGGGATCGCCGAACGGGGCGGGCAGGATGACCTGGGGCTGGAAGCGGAACTCCACGGACGGGGCGTCGAACTCGACGCCGCTTTCGGTGACGGCGGTAAAGGCGCCGGGGGCGGCATTGGTGCCGCCGAAGGTCCCGGTTCCGCTGCCGCCGGCGACGGTGCGGGCTCCGGTATCATAGGCATCGTAGGCGAACCGGAGGTCGTTGGTCCGGGGCACCGACGATTCGCCGCGCGCGCCGTCGAGGTAGACGCGCCACAGCGGACGGGCCGAGAGGACGGTGGCGGACGAACCCGATTCGATGCGGGGGATGCCGACGTGGAGGAAGTCCGACTGGCTCGAGGCGCTGGGGGCCACGACGAGCCGGGCGGCGAGATCGAACTCGTTGGTGCCGCTCGGATAACGCACGGCAAGGACCTCGGCGCCGGCATAGGCGGGGTCGTTGAGCTGACCGTCGAGGGTGATCGGGGAGCGGATGCGGGGCACGACGAGGTCGCGCGGGAGAATGCCGAAGGTCTGCGGGGTGGCGCCGGTGACCTGGACGGCGTTGCGGCCCTCGACGACCTCGCGCGTGCCGCCGCCGGGGAACACGGCGACGAGACCGGGTTCGGCCACGAGTTCGCGAAAACGGTCCGCGCGGATCTGCTCGACCGTCCTGGGCACGGACCAGAGGCGGACCTCGTCGAGCGCGCCGTGGAAGGGGAAGGAGGCGAGCAGGCTGCCGGGGGTGGACCCGAGGTAGAGCGGCAGATTGAGGGGGGTGGTGGCGGGCCGGGGGTTGGCGACGCCGGCGCCAATGCCGTCGATGTAGAACGCGACGGAGTTGCTGGCAGCGGGGAGGGTGGGGTTGTAGACGACGGCGATGTGGGTCCAGCGACGCGAGGGCACGGTGCGGGCCGCGTCGATGGCAGCTCCGCCCTGCCGGTAGAACCGGAGGCGATCGGAACAGAACCCGAACCAGAACGAGGTCGTGTAGTTCTGGGCGACGACGGTTTCGCAGCGGCTGGCATCCTCGCGATAGACCCAGGCCTCGAGGGTGAGGGTGTTCGAGGGAGCGTAGAACGCGGAGGGAAGCCCGATGCGCGCCGTGGCGGACCCATCGAAGCGCGTGCTGCGCTGCGGGGGGAGTTGGGCGACGGCATCTCGCACGAGACCGAGCAGCAGGATCGCGAGGAGCAGCCGACGGACGTCGGATCGGAACAGGGAGTGCATGGGAGTTGAAGGAATGCCGCGACCGCAGGGGTGCCGTCGGCACGATTCTGCCGGTTGGGACACGGAACGAAGGCACGGCCCCGGTGCGGCACGAATGGCGGGATGACGGACAACTCCTCGAGCGGACTTTGGCAACGTGCCTCCGGGGTGGATTTCGCGCAATCGACGATTTTTCGCCGGCCCAAATCCCCGCCAGGGCGATGGGCAAAGTCCGGAGCGGAACCGCGTGGTGGGGCCGGCGACTGCCGAGTCGCCGGCATCCCTCCCGTTCCGCCGGCCTCGATCGCCCCGCGACTCGGCCCGCCGTCGCGCGGACGCTATCGCGAAGGCGGGGAGCCGGTCGCGGGCTCCGGGCTCCGGGCTCCAATCGGCTTTGCCGGCGCCCTGGGGAACGGGCTCGACCCCGAGGTGGGATTCGGGCAGACCGTTGCCGCCATGGCCCGACAGAAACCGCCGCCGCCGGAACCGGAAAGCGCCGGGTTCCAGAACAGCCCGTTCGACGCGTTGAGCAGCGCGGGATTGCCTCCGGGACCGTCCGAGGCGGCGCTGGCGCCGGCGAAGCCGAAGAAGAGCCGGGGCCGGGTCGACATCCTCCGGCAGAAGGGGGGGCGGGGCGGAAAGACGGTCACCGTGGTGACGAACTTCGTCGGGATCGGGCTGCCGGAGAAGGAACGGCTGGCGAAGCAGATGCAGAAGTCCTGCGGGGTCGGCGGGACGGTGAAGGAGGGGCGCATCGAGATCCAGGGAGACAAGCGCGAGGAGGTGGCGCGCATTCTGGAGGAGGCGGGCTTCCGACCGGTGTTTGCCGGGGGCTGAGCCGTACCGGAGGGCGAAGGCCATGATGTCCCGTGGACTCCTGCGGTGGGCCCGGTGGATGTGTGCGGGTTGGATGCTGGCATGGCTCGCGGGTAGCGCGGTGCTCGGCGCGGAGACGTCCGGGACGCCGGCGGTCGCGGAAGTTGCCTCCGTGACCACGAACGCCGTGGTTCGTGGGGAGGGGTTCGATCCGTTGGCGGCGCTGCACCGTCGGGAACTGCGGGTCATTCACGCGATTCAGCGGGTGGAGGGATTGAGCGGGCCGATGAAGGCGATCAGTCACCTCGGCCCCAGCAAATATCAGTGGGCCCTGATGGTCCTGATCTTTCTGGCAGTCCGCCGGCGCCTGGCGATCCGGTTGGCGTTGTCGAGTCTCGTGGGGTTGTGGCTGCGGGAAATCCTGGCGCTCGCCCTGCATTCGCCGCGTCCGTACTTCATCGACGAGGCGGTGCTGACGTTCACGGGGCAGATCGAGCCGCGCTATGGGTATAGCCTGCCGTCGGGGCATGCCTTCATGGGCACCGCGGTCTGGTTCCTGATCGCGGCGGAGGTGCGGCGTCCCTGGGCCTGGACCGTGGCGGGCCTGGTGTCGGTGGCCATCGCGGTTTCGAGACTGTATCTGGGCGTCCATTTCCCGAGCGACGTCGTGCTCGGGATGCTGCTGGGACTGGGCTGGGCCTGGTTGACGCTGCGGGCCGAGTCCTGGCTGGCCCCGCGACTGGCGACGCGTTCCCGTGCGGAACTCGCCGGCTGGGCCGTGCTGACCGGCGCCGGGATGGCCCTGCTGGCCGCGGGTTTGCAGGCTGCTTACGGCGCGATGCCCGTGCCGGACCACTGGATCCTCGCGTATGGAGTCCGGGATCGCCTGCTCGAATCGGGTTACAAGGCGGGCGGCGGCCTGGTGGGGATCGCGCTGGGGTTGACGGCGTTTCGGCATCGGGCGCGTGTCCCGGTCCCTTTGTGGCGGTGTCTCGTGGGCTTCGGCGCGATCGCGGTGGCGGCGAAGTTCGGATTGCAGCCGCTCGGGGATTGGTTCGAGGCGCGGTATCCGGGGCAGCGCTTCCTGATCGCGGCCGGGCAGTTCATGGTGTTGTGGGGTTGCCTGCCTGAGATTCTGATCCGACTGGGATTCGCCCTCGGCTCCCGGCCCGCGCCTGCGGGTGACGGCCTTGTGCCGCGTGAGGGCCCGCGGCCTGCAGCGGGTGGGTCCGCCGGATGGTAGGCCGGGTCCTCCGACCCGGCGCCTCGGGACAGCCGCGACGACGGGCGAAGGCAATGCGCCGCGTGGGAGCCCGCGGCCTGCAGCGGATGGGTCCGCTACTCGCCGAACTGCAGGACCCCGAAGCGTTCGGGGACGTGGAAGCTGCCCTGCAACGTCGGGCGCCAGGCGAGGAAGGCCTTGTGGGCATAGTCGCAGCGGTAGACGTTGATCCGCCACCGGGTGCCGGACGTCGGCGCCGTGTCGGACAGGGACCGGAGGGGGATGCTCATGGTGGCGGTCCAGGTTTTCGTGGTGGCGTCGACGCGGACGGCGGTGCGGAAGCCGCTGCTCCAGGGGAAATCGCGCTCCGGCAGGGCGAGCCGCAGATCGAGCTTCATGTTGTTGGGCGCGACCTGGAACTCGGTGTAATGGCCGGGGCGGTCCGGGTCGCTGCGGATGAAGGCCTCCACGACGTCCTTTTCCCAGAGCCCGATGCGTTCCTGGTCCGGTTGGGCGGGCTCGAAGGTGGTGAGCTCGGTATAGGGCGCGATCCAGCGGAGGTGGAGGTGATCGTCGTTCCAGAGGACGCGCACCTCGGTGGCGAGTTCGGGACGGGCGGCGGCGTCGCGGGTGTTCTGGTCGAGCCAGACGGGCGGCGCGGAGTCCCAGGCGACGTCGTCGATTCGGGCCCCGGCGCCGGGGATGCGTTTAGCGGTCAGCACGGGGGCGGGCAGGGCGCGGGCAAGGAGCCGGCGGGCGTTGTCGAAGTAGATCTTCCGCAGCACCGGTGCCGGCAATCCGATGCCGGAGATCGTCCAGTCGCCCTGGATCGGCGTCATGTGGGGGAAATCGCGGTCGCGGGTTTCGAGGAAGCGCCAGTGCTTGCGATAGAAGAGGTCCGCGTCGTCGTCGGTGGGCCGTTCGTCGTCGCCGCTGCTGCCGAGGATGAGCTTGGAGTAGACCTGGAAATCGGTGGCGAAGACGATGCGATCCTGGTGTTTGACGAAGAGGCGCCGGACCTTCTCCGGGTCATGGCGTCCGACCTCGGGCAGGCGGGCGGCGAGGTCGGCGTACATGTTGGGGCGACGATCGAGGGCCTGTTCCACCCAGTCGATTTCCTCGGCGTTGTTGGCGAAGTGCACGCAGACGAACGTGGTTTGCGGATGGCGCTCGATGACGCGGTCGAGGGCGACGAGCAGTTCCTCGCGCGCGGGATAGACCTTGGCGTCGCCGAACCACCAGGGGCGGTGATCCTTCAGCTCCTTCCAGCGTTCGTTGTTGGAATCGAACGGGAGCCAGAACGCGCGCGGATCGGCGACGTGGATGCTCACGGGCATGCCCAGTTCGCCGCAGCGCCGCCAGACCGGGTCGAGGCGCGGGTCATCGATGCGGATCAACTGACCCGCGGCATCGCGCAGGTACAGGCCGAGCCGCTTGTATTCCTTGAACCCCGCCGCCCCGAGCCGGTGGGCCTCGTCGACCTGTCGGGCCGCGCGTTCGCCGAATCCCGGTTCGTTCCAGGTCGAGTAGTCGAGGTTGAAGTACTGGACGAATCGACCCGGCGCGACGCGGTCGAGCAGGGTCTTGGTCCGTTCGAACTCGGAGGGTTCGTCGCCCTTGCGGGTCACCGTGCCGCCGCTGAGGTTGACGCCGACGCCGATCCCCGCGCGGTCGAGGATGCGGACGGCGCGCTCGACGCGTTCGGGCAGGGCCTCGATGTGCTGGTGGAGGTCGATGAGCCGATGTTCGCGGCGCCAGGCGTCGGCCTCGGGGAGGTTGGGGGAGGGCGGGGGAGGGGGCGCGGCGAGCAGGGTCACGCCGGTGCAGGCCAGGGCCAGGGTCAGGGTCCAGGTGAGTGCCGGCCCGGGCAGGGCACGGCGAGGGAGGCCGGGCGTCCGGCGGGGAACGGGATGCATGGCGGGAGGTAACGCCGCCGCGGCGGCGCGGGCAAGGGGCTTCGTGCGGCGCGCAGTGGCGGGATCCGGTCAGGTCCAGGGCAGGGCCGCCACGTCGTCGTTGATCCAGAACGGGCGCTCGACGGCACAGAGCAGGGCGGATTTGCCGTGCGAAAGGTTCGGATGAGCCTGTCGAAACGCGTTCAGGCCGGCGGCGTCCCGCCGCGTGGGGTGAGCCGTGAGCTTGATCTCGAAGGCGTGAAACATCCCGTCGCGTTCGAGGAGGAGATCCACCTCGGCGCCGCCCGCCGCCCGCCAATGATGGCAGGCACCCCGCCCGGGAAGGCCGGCGTCGAGTTTGCGGATTTCGTGGACCAACGCGGTTTCGAACAGCGCGCCGAGCTGGGGATGTCCGGCCAGAGCCCGGGGCGTCGTCAGATGCGCCAGGTGGCAGGCGAAGCCCGTGTCCGCCAAATGGCCCTTGGGCTTCCCGGAGACCCGCTTGACGGCATTTCCGGAGAAGGCGGGAATCGCGATCCACTGGAAGGTACCCTCGAGGACCGAAAGCCAGCGGCGCGCCGTCTGCGGCGTCATGCCGATCTCCCGCCCCAGTTGACTGAAATTGATTTCCTGCGCGGTCAGGGCGGCCACCAGGCGGATGAACTGGCCGAACTGTTGCCAGTCCTGGACCTCCGCGACGAGCCGGGCGTCCCGTTCCACGTAGGTGCGTTGATAGCCCGCCCAGAATTCGGGAACGAGTTCGGATGCCAGGGTCTGAACCCCCGGCAACGAACCGCGCCACAGCCAGTCCCAGAGCGGGCCCGAAAAGGCGGGACCCGACCGCGCGCGTTGCGCCACGAAGTCCTGCGGGGAGGCCAGCCAGTCCTTCAGCCAGTTGGACGAAGCCCCGGTGCCGGTCAGCTCGGGCAGCGCGAATCCCTCGAGGTCCAGAAAGGCCGCCCGCCCGGCCAGGCTTTCCGCCAGGGTTCGCATCACCTGCCATTGCTGGGAACCGGTGATGACGTATTGACCCGGACGGGCTTCGGCTTGATCCACCCGCCGTTTCACCGCGCCCGCCAGTTCCGGCGCGTATTGAATCTCGTCGAGGATCAGCGGCGCCGGGTGATTCCGAAGAAAGAGCTCCGATTCACGGCGGGCATTCTCGAGATCGACCGTGGGATCAAAGGCAACGTAGTCGAAGGCGGGGAAGAGGTGACGCAGGAGGGTGGTTTTGCCGACCTGTCGGGCGCCGGACACCACGACGACCGGAAAGGCGGCGACGAGGGCGCGGCATTTGGCACTGAGCAGCCGCTCGCGATACACGGATGGCAATTTGATGATGCCGTCACCGATTTGCAAGGTTTCAAGGCTGGGTCAGGGCTATTGACAAAGTCTGGTGTGGAACCGCGTTGTGGGGCCGGCGACTGCCGAGTCGCCGGTTTCCCCTCTGGTTTCGCCTGCTTCGATCGCCCCGCGACCCGGCCCGCCGTCGCGCGGGCACTATGGCGGGGAGCCGGTCGCCGGCCCCGATCGACTTTGTCAATCGCCCTGAGGCTGGGTGGCGGCCGAGGCCACGGCTATCGACGACGTCGATGACGCTACAGTCGGAGGAAGATCTTCCTGCGATGCAGGAACCAGCAGAGCAGGACGCCGAGGCCGAGGCCGGTGACGGCCAGCAGCAGGTCGCCGGTGCCCGCCGCGATCCGGGTGTCGAGGAACGCCTTGATGTCCCCGCCGACGAAGCGTTCGGCCAGTTTGCGGAAGCCGATGATGTTGTTGGCGAGGTAGACGGTGATGGAATTCATGCCGATCCAGACGAAGGGCTGGCACCAGGCGCGGCGCTGCCAGATCTCGACGACCTGATAGAACAGGGCGAGGAACAGCGCGCTGCATCCCCCGGCGACGAGCACGAAGGAGGAGGACCAGACCTTCTTGATGATCGGGAACTGGAAGCTCCAAAGGCTGCCCGCGACGATGCCGGCGAGGCCCCAGGCGGCGAGGCGCAGGACCTTCTCCTGATCGGATCGGGGGCCGCGGAGCAGGACGCCGGCCAGGATGCCGAGCAGGCAGGAGGCGATGCCGCCCAGGGTGCTCAGCAGGCCCTCGGGATCCCAGTAGTGGTCGTAGCGCTTGCCGGGCAGGAAGCGGAAATCGACGTGGTTGGCCACGTTCAGGCCCTTTTCGAACCGGCCCGTCACGTGGTTGGTGGTGGAGTCGTACATCGCCCGGGCCGCCAGCCAGGCGGGGTGGTTCCGCGTCGCGGACGGATTCGCGTCGTCCTGGAACAGTTCGGCGGTGGCGGCTTCGCCGCGGGCGGTGGCGAGGCGGGCGAGGGCGGAACGTTCGAGCGCGATGTCGCGGATGGGGACGAAGGTCATCAAACCCCAGTAGCCGACGAGCAACCCGGCGCAGATCCCGGCCAGCGCGCGGGGCCGGAACCCAAGGAAGAGCAGGCCCGCGACGAGATAGGCGAGCCCGATGCGCTGGAGCACGCCGAGGACGCGGATGTTGGGCCACTCAAAGCCGAGGCCGCCCGAATAGAAAATGCCGAGCACGACCAGGAGCATCCCCCGGCGAATGACGCGTCGGGCCGCCCCGGCGGGGCCGTGCTTCTCGCGCTCCTTCGTCAACGACCAGACCGACGACACGCCCGCGATGAAGACGAACAGCGGGAAGATGAGGTCGTAGAAGTGGAACCCGGCCCAATCGACATGGGAGAGCTGCGCGCCGAGCAGGCCGGTGACCGGGTTGGCCGTCATCTTCTCCAGCGCGCGCACCAGGGCATCGGCGCCGAGGATCCAGAACATGTCGAACCCGCGGAGGGCATCGAGGGCGAGCAGACGGGGACGCGACTCGGACGGGGAGGAAGGCGGTGGCACGGGGCAGGCGATGGGCGTCGCGGCGTTCACGCGCCGAAGTCAACCCGGAGCCGGCGGCGAAGGCGAGGCGGAGTCCGGGTTTGAAGGCGAATCTGTTCAACGTGCCTGCCGGCACCCTGTCCGCTCAGGGCGGCGGGTCGGACTTCTTTGGAAACAGCACCAGCTTCGCCCACGCCTACGGTCAACCCGGCATTCTCAAGGCCAGCGCGTTCGGGATCGCGACGGCACCGCGTCCCCTCACCGGGTTCGAGGACAAAGCCGCCAGCGCGAGCTTGGAATACCGGGATCACGTGACCCTGCTGGCGCCCGGCATTCCCGTCGGCACCCCCGGCTCCGCCATCTTCCGCCGCCTTCCCCTCCGCGGCCAACCGTCGGCCTGATCGCGGGCCCAATATCCCATGCGGACCCCCTGGCAGTCGGCCTCCGATGCGGGGCGGGGGACTGCCAGGTCACCAGCTTCCGCGCTTCGTTCGCCTCCTTCAATCGCCCCGCGACTCGGCCCTCCGTCGCGCCGACGCTATGGCCGGGAGCCGGTCGCGGGCCCCATTTCGGGCGGAGAATTGCGTTGTGCACCGGGATGGCTTGGCCACGATGTCGCGTGTTCCCCCGCGGCAGATCGCCGGACCCGACCGTGCCGTTCCGTTTTGGAATCCGATCGGACAGCCACGTGATCGCGCGGGCCGGGACCATCCAAGCCAAACTCCATCTCTCCCCTCCATGCAGCCCCCTACTCCCGGTCGAACGGCGCGCGGATTCACCCTCATCGAATTGCTCGTCGTCATCGCGATCATCGCGATCCTGGCCAGCATGCTGCTCCCGGCGCTGAGCCGGGCGAAGCTGAAGGCGACGGGCGCCTACTGTCTCAACAACGAGCGCCAACTCGCCCTCGCCTGGGTCATGTACGCCTCGGACAACGACGAGAAGATGGTGAACTTCCTCCAGGGCGTGAACGGCACGGGGGACAAGCCGTGGCGCTACGCGACCCCGCCAAAGCCTCCGGCGAACATGATCCCCCCCGGAAGCCGGCCCGAACAACGGATCGAGCTGACGATCCTCGAGGGGTACCGTCAGGGCGCCCTGTTCCCCTACGCGCCGGCTCCGAGCATCATTCATTGTCCGGGCGACGTGCGCCTGAAACTCAAGGCCGGCAAGGGTTACACGTTCGTGAGCCTGTCCGGCGTGGGCACCCTCAACGGGGAGGTGGCCGAACTGTTCAAGGTCAACGCGCTCACCAGCCCCAGCAGCCGCTTCGTCTGGGTGGAGGAGAACGATCCCCGCGGCGAGAACGTCGGCTCCTGGATCATGCTGCAAGGCAGTCCCGCGCAGGGATTCGCGGGTGCGCAGTTGGTGGATTCCACGGCCAATTTCCACGGCAACTCCAGCACCTTCAACTTCGCCGACGGACACGCCGAATCCCGGAAGTGGCTGGACGCCGCCATGATCAAGTACTCGGCCAGCATGGATCAGTCGAAGTTCGGCAACTCCCCGAACGACAAGGTGGCCCCGCGCGACGTCCGTTGGCTGGCCGAACGGTATCCCTCCAAGGTCCATCCCTGAGCCGCGGTCCCGTTCCATCCAAGGCCACCGTCCCGGACGGGCCTCTCGAGGAAATCACCCCCGTCGACGATCGGTTCGACACCCTCATGCGTCGCGGCCTCGGGCCCCTTGACCTCTCCCTCCTGCCCAAACCGAACTGAAGGACCGGTCCCGCCGGGCTCTCCCTTGGTCCCGGCATGCGGGCCGTTCGTCCCATTTTCGCCTCGGCCCCGTATCCGGAGTCGGATCATCGTCGTCCGAACCCGCATGAACGAACACGCGCGTTTCCCCGTCACCCTCGCCTTCACCCGCGCCGCCGCCCTGGCCCTCGCCTTGGTCGCGTCGCATCCCCTCGCCGCATGGGCCCAGGCCGAAGGTCAGGGCCAGGGTCAGGGTCAGGGTCAGGGCCGGGGCCAGGCGGGGCGCCCCCCCGGACGCGAGGGCGGCCCGGGTCGCGGCGGTCCGGGCGGCATGCTCCGCATGATGCCGCTGATGCAGGCCCTCGATACCGACCAGAACGGCGAACTCTCCGCCGCCGAGATCGAACGCGCGGCCACCGCCCTCAAGACCCTCGACAAAAACCAGGACGGCAAGCTCTCGGCCGACGAACTCCGTCCCGCCATGGGCGACGGCCCCCGCGGCGGCAACGACCGTCGCAATGACAGCCAGGAAGTCGTGAACCGGCTCCTGGCCTCCGACAAAAACGCCGATGGCAAGCTTTCCGCCGACGAACTGCCCGAGCGCATGAAGGGCCTCATGGCCCGCGGCGACGCCAACAAGGATGGCTTCCTGACCCGGGAGGAACTCACCGTGCTCATGGCCACCGAGGCCGGTGGACGCGGCGGTGCCGGTACCGGTGCCGGCCCCGGTCGCGGTCGGGAGAACGAAGGCGCCCGCGAACGCCGACCCCCCGCCGAATAGCCGGCACTCCGCCCGCGCCCGCGCCGATCCATGTCTCCCGCGATGCCCGGTTCCCATCCCCGATCGACCCCGGGCCCCGGCCTGTCCGGCCCATCCGCGTTCTCACGCGGCGCCCGCCGGCAGGCCGTGCGGATCCTGGGCCTGATCGCCCTTGGATGGGGCGTTTCCGCCGCGCCGCCCGGCGTGTTCGCCGCCGCCGTGCCCGAGCCCCTCGTGTTCCGGCATGAGAACGTGCTCGGGACCTCCCTCGAGCTCCGGGTGCGGACGGACTCCGCCGCCCAGGCCCGTGCCGCCGAGACCAAGGTCCTGGCCGAGATGGATCGACTCGCCCGCATCTTCAGCACCTACGACACGGGCAGCGAGTTCAGCCGCTGGCAGCTGACCCGCGACCAACCCACCCGCGTCTCGGAGGAACTCCTGACGGTGCTGCAACTCGCCGAGACCTGGCAGACCGCCAGCGCCGGTGCCTTCCATCCCGCCGTGGGCTCGCTGTCCCGCCTCTGGAAGGACGCCGCCAAGGCCGGGGTCCTGCCGTCCGAGACCGCCCTTGCCCGGGCCCGCGAACTCGTCGCCGCCCCCGCCTGGACTCTCGATCCCGCCGCGCGCACCGCCACCCGGCTCGGCCAGGCCACCCTGACCCTCGATGCCATCGCCAAGGGCTGGATCGTCGAACGCGCCGGCGCGCACGCCCTCAAGGACCAACCCGGCATCCAAAGTCTCCTCCTCAACGTCGGCGGCGATCTTCGCCATTGGGGCCGGATCGAGGAACGCGTCGACATCGCCGATCCCCGCTCCGACGCCGACAACGCCCCGCCCCTGACCTCCATCCGCATCCTCAACGCCGCCCTCGCCACCAGCGGCGGCTACCGCCGCCACGTCCGCATCGGCGACCGCACCTACTCCCACATCATCGACCCGCGCTCCGGCCAACCCGCTTCCGCCGTGCTCGCCGCCTCCGTCGTCGCCCCCGACGGCGCTTCGTCCGACGCCCTCGCCACCCTGCTCAACCTCGTCGGACCCACCGATGTCCCTGCCCTCTCCAACCAGCTCGCGCGTGCCGATTGGATGGTCGTGCGGGCGGACGGCACGATGCTCCGCAGCCGGGGTTGGGCACGTCGCGAGGCTCCGCCCCGCACTTCCCTGGCCGCGCAACCCGCCACGTTGACCAACCCCGCCCCCCCGGCTCCCAAACCCGCGGCTGCATCGGTTGCCCCCGCGGGCCCGACCCCGGCTCCGGTCGCCGCGAGGCCCGGCTGGCCGCAGGGATACGAGCTGCGGGTGGACTTCGAACTCAACCGGCCCGCGGGCGGACGTTACGCGCGGCCCTACGTCGCCATCTGGATCGAGGATTCGGAGGGGTTTCCCGTCCGGACCCTGACGCTGTGGCTGCTCCAGGGGGAGAAGGGCCTCCGCTGGCTGCCCGATCTGCGCCGCTGGCACCGCAGCGACCAGGTCCGCGCGCTCGTGGATCCCCGGAACCTCGTCAACGTCGTCTCCTCCGCCACGCGTCCGCCGGGCCGGTACGGCACGGTCTGGGACGGCAGGGACGACCTCCAGCAACCCGTCCCGGCCGGGCGCTACACGCTTCATATCGAGGCCTCGCGCGAACACGGCACCTACCAGCTCATGCGCCACGAACTCGAGGTCGGCCCGAAATCGTTCCGCGCCGAGCTGCCCGGCAACATCGAGATCAAGGGCGCCACGCTCGCCTTCGGGCCCAAGGCGTCCACGCTGTCGCCGACCTCCCGATGACCGGTCCCGGTCCATTCGCCCCGGGACGCGCGCGCCGCCTCGGCGCCGTCATCCGCTGGCTCCATCTCTACGGGTCCATGCTCGGACTTGCGGCCCTGCTCTTTTTCAGCGTCACCGGCATCACGCTCAATCATCCCGCCTGGATGCTCGGCGGCACCCGGCGCGAGAACCAGTTCGAGGGCCGGCTCGACCCCGCCTGGATCCAACCCGACCTCGCCCCCGACCGGGTGGCGCGTCTCGAAATCGTGGAACGTCTGCGCCGCGATCACGCCATCCGGGGGGCCGTCGACGAATTCCGGACCGACGATCGCGAGATTCTCGTCGCGTTCAAGGGACCGGGATACACCGCCGATGCCTTCATCGACCGCGCCGCCGGCACCTACCGCCTGGGTGTCGTCCGCGAGGGCTGGGTCGCCGTCATGAACGACCTGCACAAGGGCCGCCATACCGGTCCCGCGTGGGCCTGGCTGATCGACCTCACCGCGGCCCTGCTCGTGGTCGTCTCCGCGACCGGGCTGGCGTTCCTGCTGGTCCTGCGCCGCCGCCGTCTGCCCGGCCTGCTGGCCGGACTCGCCGGCACGGCCCTGCTCGTCGCCGTCGCCCGCTGGCTCGTCCCCTGACCCGCGGCGCGGAGGTCCCGCCGAAGCCGGCCCGTGCCGGGTCGCCGACCTCGCGCTCGCCCCACGCCGCGCCTGGTCGCGCCCGGCCGTCACCGGATGACGGGCGAGGCAGGGGCGGGGGCCGGGATCAGGTCCAGGTTTCCGCCCTCGCGCCGCACGACGAGGGCCGTGTCCCCGGGAACGACGGCGAGCCATCCGCCGGACGACGACAACGGGAGCACGGCAAGTTCCCGGCGGGTGGGCAGGTGCCAGAGGCGGATGCCCAGGCGTTCCTCCACCGAGGCCAGCGTCGTGCCGTCCCCGGCAAACGCGACGGAATCCACCTGGGTCAGGTGCCCGCGCAGGGTCGCAAGTTCGCGACCGTAGACGGGATCCCAAAGCTTGATCGTGCTGTCCACGCTCGCCGTCGCCAGCAGCCGTCCGTCGGACGAGAACGCCGCGTCCTTCATCTGGTCGAGGTGGTTGGTCAGGGGGCGGACGGTGCCGTCCCGCAGGTCCAGCAGACGGCCTCCCGCCTCGCCCCCGACGGCCGCCAGCCGGTGGCCCGCGGGATCGAAGGCAAAGTGGTGCGGGCGAAAATCCGGCAGCTCCTGACGGCAGACCCGGCGGCCCTGGGGCAGGCTCCAGACGGACACTCCCCGGATGGGATGCCAGCCCGCGGCCAGGGTGCCACGGGCTCCCGTGATGACGTACTCGGGCGGGGATTCGTTGTCGTCGTGCGCCAGCGTGAGCGTCACGACGGTCCGGTTCGGGCCGTTCCCGGGGCCGGCGTCGGCCTCGAGGGGGATCTGGGCGAGCTGGAAGCCGCCGCGCCATGACCAGGTGCTCCGCGCGTCGGGAGTGAATCCGACCAGAGTGCCGGGGCCACCGGAATTCCGGGTCCCCCGCGCGAGGTCGGTGACCCAGTTGGTGCCGCCGGGATGGCTGCCGAGCCGGCGACCATCGGACGAGAGATGGGGGCGTTCGTAGGGGCCCACGAGAAACTCGGGTTGGGGAACCAGGGACGGAGGTTGCCAAAGGAGGATCTGGTGGTCCTTCCCGCCGCTGGCGAGTTGGCGTCCGTCGGGCCGGAACGAGACGCACCAGGTTTCGTCGCCGTGCCCCCGGAGTTGTCCCGGCGATTCCCAGGTCCCGACGCGCCAGAAACGCAGGGTCCGATCCGAGCTGGTGGTCACGAGAACGCGTCCGTCCGGCGAGAATCCGGCGCTCCAGGTGGACAGGGAGTGGCCGGCGAGCCGGACGGGCGGGTTGGACGGGGAATGCAGGTCGTAGACCCGGGCGTCGGGCTGGACGCCGGTGACGACGAGCCAGCGGTTGTCGGGGGAAAAGACCAGTGCCCAGGGTTTCCCGGCACCGGGGAGCGCGTGGCGCACGGCGCCATCCGGCAGGGAACACAGGCTCAGGTTGCCCTGCCAGTCGGCGAGGGCCGCCCATTCGCCATCGGGCGAAACCGCGACGTGGTTGGCCGGCGGCAATACCCGGAACTCGTCGCGGTCCGCCAGCCAGAGCCGGGCGGGGACCGGAGTGGCTTCCTCCCACCAGAACGGGGAGGCTTCACCGAGGACCACGCGGGTGCCCGCGGACGAGGCGGCAACGGTGCGCCCGGGGAATTCGCGCACGACCGTCCGGGTGGCGGCATCCCAGACCCGCACGATGCCGTCCTGGTTGGCGGTCAGGAATCGTCCTCCCCCGGCGGGCCAGACCACCTGCCGGGCCGCGCCGGACAACCGGATCGCGGTGGGCGGCGAGGTTCGGAGGTCCCACAGCTTGGTCTCGCCCCGGACGGTTCCCGAGCCGATGCCGCCGCTGAGCAGCGCGTGCCCGTCGGGCGACCAGGCGACATCGGAGACGATCCACGAATGGGCGCCCACGACCGACACATGGTCGCCCCGACAGCGGTGCCACAGGAGGCGCCAGGCGAAGTCGGGTTCGGCGGCGCGATGGGGTTCGAGCAGGCGGCGGGCACGCCCGAGATCGCCTTCGTTGATGGCCTGGGAGGCGAGACGCAGATCCGCCGCATACGCCTCGAGCCCGCTCCGTTCGCGCGCGTGCTCGGCGCGCCGCCAGAGCGCCGTGGCGCCCAGCGAACCGCCCAACAGGCTCGTCGTCAGCAATGCCACCAGCGACGCCACGACCGGCTGACGCCGGCACCAGCGCCACCCCAGCTCGACCCACCCGAGCGGACGGGCGTGGATCGGTTCGTCCGCGAGAAAGCGCCCGAGATCCGCGGCCAGTTCCGCCGCGGTGCCGTAGCGCCGCCCGGGTTCCTTCTCCAGGCAACGCAGGCAGATCGTCTCCAGATCCCGGGGTACCGTCGGGTTGAGCCGGCGCGGGGCCACCGCATCGTCGTGCTCCACCTGCGCCAGCACCGCATGGACCGAATCCCCCACGAACGGCGGGCGACCCGTGACCAGATGGTACAACGTCGCTCCCAGCGAATAGATGTCCGACGCCGGTTCGTTCCCGGACGGCTGGGGAAGGGGTAGGACCGGCGAGGCTCCGTCCGGACCGGAGCCCGAGGCGGAGTCCGACGCCGGTTCCCCGGACGAGGTGGTGCCGGGCTCCGAACGCCGCAGACGCTCGGGAGGAAGGTAACTGGGCGAACCCAGCATCTCGTCGGAACGCGTGAGCTGGGTCTGGCTTTCGACGCGGCGGGCCAGACCGAAATCCGTGACTCGGGGTCGGCCCCATCCGTCGAGCAGGATGTTCGAAGGCTTGAGATCACGATGGATGACGCCACGCGAATGGGCGTAATGCACGGCCTCGGAGACGTGTTGCAGCAGGCGCGCGGCCAGACGCGGGACCAGTGGCTGACGGGCGACCTCCTCCGCCAGACTGCGGCCCTCCACGAGTTCCATCGCGAAGAACGGCAAACCGTCGTGTTCCCCCACCTCGTGGATCGTCACGATGCCGGGATGCTGAAGCCGCGCGACGGCCTCGGCCTCGAGAAAAAACCGGCGTCGCGCCTCGGGACTCGCGAACTCGCCGCCGAGCAGAACCTTGAGTGCCACCTGTCGGTTCAACCCGGGCTGCCGTGCCCGATACACGACCCCGAACCCGCCCCGGGCGATCTCCCCCAGCAATTCGTAGGCACCCAACCGCCGGGGTACCTTGGAGGAACGCTCCGCCGGCGCCGGCGGCCCGGATTCCGATTCGCCGCCGCCGACCATGCCAAGGGCGAGCGCGGCGAGACAGGCCGGACAGTTGCCGGCCAGGCCGTTCGTCAGGCGCGCGCCGCAGGACGAACAAACCGCAGGGACGGCATCGGCGCTCACCTCGGGTTCAGCCATGTTGGTGCGTAAAGGTTACCCGACCCGTCCTCACCCCACCCCACCCCTGAACCGCCCCGGTACACCCGTAGCGCCCGGTGAACCCATCGGGCCTGCTTGCCTCGTCTGCCGGCCCCCAACGCGGGGCCGTGCCGGTGCGACCCCTCTCCGGGTCGCCGTGATTCGGGATCGAACTGGCTCTCATGCGGGGCTCCGACGGGACGGCGTTCCTATCCCGGACGCAATACCGCCAGCAAATCGCGAAGCTCGGCCTCGACCTCCTCGGGGCGCCCGACGGTCTCGGCGACGATTTCGCGAAGCATCTCGGCGTAGCGCCGGCGCAGCCGATGCAGCGCCGTCTTCGTGGCGCCCTCGCTCAGTCCCAGCGGCGCCCCGACGGCGCCCAGTCCACCCTCCGCCTTCGTGCCGTCCAACGCCCCTTGGAGCGCGGAAAAAAGGTCTCCGCGTCCCTGTGCCACGCACTCCGCGCGCAAACGGCCCATGGCTTGTTCGAGCAGGGTCAACGCCCAGCGTCGCTCGTACGCGCGTTCCGGCGTTTCCTGGTGTGCGGGCTCCCGGGCCAGCCATTCCTCCGCGTCCCCCTCGATCGAGAGCGGCACGGCGCCGCCGCCTCGCTTGAGTCGTCGGGCCCGGTTCCAGTCGTTCGCCAGGAAATGGGACAGCGCCGTCAGCAGAAAGGTTCGGAACCGCCCCTTCTCCGGCCCCACCCGGGCCAGGTCGTCGCGTGTCAGCAGCAACGCGAAGAATTCCTGCGTCAGGTCCCGCGCCTCCTCCGGATCGCGCCCCTGCCGTCGCACGAACGCGTACAACGGTCGCCAATACGCCCGACACAACTCCTCGAGCGCGGGCCCCGAGACCTCCGCATCCACCCGGCCGGCGGCCAGCACGACACTCCAGCGCGTGGTGGCAAACACGGTCGGTGACTGGGACGGGCGCTCGGGCACGCGCGACCATGTTCGGTCAATTCATATCCGCCCGCCACCCCAACCTCGGACGCGGCATCCTGATGGCAACGGCAACCCAAATCCCATATTTTAGAGCCAGACTCTTTATCTTCATTTGTATCTAACTCCAACTCCCGGGAAATATATCCAATCCCCGGACACGGATCGATTGGTTCGCCAGCGCGATGATGAGCGGGAAACCGAAACGGGCTGAGCCCCGGCCAATGGCTGGGACCGTGGTTGCCACGCCTGATGAATAAACTCCCGGGAATTATATCCATATAGATCTGTTGATTAAATGCCGGGATATTTGTGTTGTATCGCGGCGCGCGCCCTGGCATGCTCCGGGCATGCCGACCGGTCGTTTGCTCGCGCCGTCCGATCACCCTTCCGCCGTCTATCACTGCGTGTCCCGCGTCGTGGATCGACGCTTCATCTTCAACGGACCGGAGAAGGAGCACTTCGTTCAACTGCTCCGCGAGGCCGAGGAGTTTTGCGAGGTGCGCATCCTTACCTTCTGCCTCATGTCCAATCACTTCCACGTGCTCGTGGAAGTCCCCAAACCGCCCGAGGCGCACCTGCGGCCGTCGCCGGAGCGAGTGCTGGTCAAATTGTCCAAGCTGTCCGGGCACCAGAACGTCGGGTTGGTCCGCCAGCGCTTCGAGATGTATC
>CAZSOV010000054.1:0-32162 GCA_964608505.1 uncultured Verrucomicrobiota bacterium | reverse complement strand
CGGTGGCCTGCTGGTACGTGGCGGACAGGACGATGGTCCGGTGGAGCGCCTTGACGGACCATCCATCGCGGACGAATCGGGCGGCGAGATCGTCGAGCAGTTCGGGATGCGTGGGTCGTTCGCCGCGATTACCGAAGTCGTTGGGGGTCCCGACGAGGCCGCGCCCGAAGTGATGGAACCAGACGCGATTGACCATGACGCGGGCGGTGAGGGGATGGGCGGGATCGGTGAGCCAGCGGGCGAGTTCGAGGCGTCCGCTGCCACGGAGGTCGGGGGGAAGGGTTCCGCCGCCGAGGGAACGGATGAGCCCGCGAGGAACGACTTCGCCGGGTTGATCCGGTTCGCCGCGGCGCTGGAGGGGCACGTCGTGGGGCGTGCCTTCGACGACGCCGTAGACGAGCGGTACGCCGGGACCCTCGGCCAGGAGGCGCGCGAGTTCGGCGGCGGACCGGGCGGCTTCCCGTTCGGCCCGGGCAAGCCCCGCGCGCAACCCGGTCACGGCGTTCCAACGGGCGTAGAAGTCGAAATCGGGCGGGGCGAGGACGGGACTGTCGGGCGGCGGCAGCGGGCTGGAACGGAGCACGATGTTGTCGAGGTCCAGGGCGGGTCGGAGGCCGGGCCGGAGGCCATGGCTATCGACGAAGAGGTAGTCGAGGACACCGTCCCAACCGGGCGGCAGCATGCCGGCGAACGCGACCACGGGCCCGGAGGCGAGGGACCCGACCCGTCCCTCGAAGCGCCTTCGGTCCAGGTCGAGCGTGATCTGGAGCTGGTGCCATTCGCCGGGTCGCAATTCAGCGACGGGCCGGGAGGTCTGGCCGTCGCGCACGGCGAGCCGGGAAGCATCGAAATCGAGTTGAAGGGCGGGTTGGCCGGGGCCGTGACCGACGTGGAACCGCCAGGATCCGGGAGCCTCGCCGGGGGGAGGTTGGCAGCGAAAATCGAGACCGAGATGGACGAGGCCGGTGCGGACCTGCGTCGAGGCATGGGAAAGGGCGAGGCCGAGGCCGTCGTATTCCGGGCGGGCAGGCAGGCGAGCCCCCCAACGCCCCGATTGAACGAGGTTGCGGAACGGGCTCTGTGCCTCGGGCTGCACGGCGACGACGCTGGCAGGGCCCGCGTTCCACGGTGCGGACAGGGCGGCACCGAGGGTTTGCATTTCGAAATCGCCGTCGAGTCCGACCAGCTCCCGCTGGCGCGTGCGAAGGTTGGCGAGGGGCTCGGCATCCGGCGCATCGGGCGTTTCGGGTGGAACAGGGGCCGGTCGACGCGCGATTTCCACGTTGTCCAGTTCCAGGTCGGGCAGGGCACCTCCCGCGCGGTCCCGGGAGTCCCATTCGAAATGGTCGAGGTCCGACGGCGCGTCCGGACGGAAGGATCCGTGTCCCAGGAGGCGGGAGGCACCGTGGGATTCGTCGAAGCACGCGAAGGTTCGGCGTGCGAGGTCGAGGTCGAGCCCGAGTCGATGCCAGGAGTTGGTGCCGAGGTCGCCGAGTTTCCGGATGCCGTCCGGGGCGCGCCAGGAGACCGTCCGGTCGGAGATCAGGAGTTCGAGGGCCGGAGCACCGCGACGGTTCCCGATCCAGAAGCGGTGGGGGGCGTTGGTTCCGGGCGAGGAAGGGGCCATGCGGAAGTCGAAGCCGAGGAACGGGGCGGGGTGGCCGGCGCGCCCCGCGGACCAGCCGTGGGGAAGGGCCTGTCCGAGCCGGTACTCGTGGGCGCCACCGGCGACGAAGACCCCCACGCGACCGGAGGGGCGCGAGACCGGAAGAGGGCTTTGGGAGGAGGTACGGGCGCTGATGTTGCCCTGCCAATCCCAGGGGGGCACGAGCACGCCGTAGCTGCCGCCGGCGGCCTCCTTCTGCATTTCGAAATCCCCGTCGGGATCATGGAGGGAGCGGAGGACGGCAGAGGGGACCGGGTGGCCGAGGCGTTTCAGCCGGGCGGAGAGCCCGGCGACGCGACGTTCGTAGTCGAGCCAGAGCGACGTGGACTGGTCGCGGGGTACGGAGGGGACGAGGGAACGGGATTTGCCCTTTTGTTCGGAGCCCGGGAACGCGTAGCGGGTTCCCTCGAAGATACCGTAGAGCCCGTAGTACTCCGCCATCGAGATCGGGTCGGACTTGTGATCATGGCACCGGGCACACCCGAGGGTCAGTCCGAGGACCGTCTGCCCCAGGTTGTCGAGGGTGTCCTGGATGGTGAGGTGCTGGTAGTTCTCGGAATCGAAGCCGAACCGGCGCGAGATCGCGACGTAACCGGTGGCGGTGACCCGCTCCGCGAAGCGGCGGTCCGGCGCGGCGTCGGCCAGGACGTCGCCGGCGATTTGTTCCCGGATGAACTCGTCGTAGGGCAGGTCGGACTGGAACGCGTCGATGACGTAGTTCCGGTAGCGCCAGGCCTGGGCGACGGGGTAATCGGCGGTATCGCCGGCGGTATCGGCGTACCGGACGACGTCGAGCCAGTGCCGGCCCCAGCGTTCGCCGTAGGCGGGGGAGGCGAGGAGACGCTCGACGACCCTGGCATAGGCGTGGGGGGACGGGTCGGCGAGGAAGGCGTCGGTCTCCGTGGGCGTGGGGGGAAGTCCGGTGAGGTCGTAGGTGACGCGGCGCAGGAGCGTGCGCGGATCGGCGGGGGGGGCCGGGTGTTCGCCGTGGCGTTCCTGGCCGGCGAGGATGAAGGCGTCGATGGGCGAGCGGATCCAGGCGACGTTCGTGACGGCGGGCGGGCGGGGTGCGTGGACGGGCGCGAACGACCAGGGAACCGGGTGGGACTCGCGACGGGCGGGTTCAGCGGCGCGTGGGACGAGGGCGCACGCAAGGGTGCACGCAAGGGCGAGGGCGAGGGCGGGGGCGGGGACGAGGCCGGCCAGGGGGGTGGGTCCAAGCTTGTCCATGCGTGTGTTCCGCTCTGGCGGCGCGGGGGTTGGGTTGGGTTCAACCCTTGGTGAGCGTTTCGTCGAGGTTGAACAGGACGTTGGCGACCATCATCCAGGCGGCGAGCCGGCGGGCGTCGAGGGAGGCGGGGCGGGGCGCGGAGCCGACCTGGACGAGGTCCTCGGCGGCGCGGGCATCGCGCCGGAAGCCGCGGAGCTGCTGGTCGCGGAACTCGCGGAGGCGGCGGGTTTCGTCGGCGGTGGGGGGACGCCCGAGGCATTGGCGGAACGCGAAGTCGAGTTGTTCGTCGGGAGAACGCCCGCCGTCGGCGAGAATCCGCTGGGCGAAGACGCGGGCGGCCTCGAGGAGGGTGGGATCGTTGAGGGCGGCGAGGGCCTGGAGGGGGGTGTTGGTGCGGGGCCGGCGCGACACGCAGATGTCGCGGCTGGGGGCGTCGAAGGTGGCGAAGGTGGGATAGGTGCAGACGCGGCGCCAGAACGTGTACACGCCACGGCGGTAGAGGTCGGGGCCCTCGCTGAGGGGCCACTCGTCCATGCCGATCTCGGGCCGGAGGAATCCGATTTCCTTCCAGAGATTCGGGATTTGGACGGGATGGACGGAGGGCCCGCCGAGTCGGGGATCGAGCAGGCCACTGACGGCGAGGGCGTGGTCGCGAATCATCTCGCCGTCCATGCGGAAGCGCGGACCGCGGGAGAGGAGGCGGTTGTAGAAGTCCTTCTCGAGGCGGACGGGATCGGCGGCGGCGTCCTGGCGGTAGGTGGCGGAGAGCACGAGCCGGCGTTGCATGGCCTTGACGTCCCAGCCGGAGGCGACGAATTCGGTGGCGAGCCAGTCGAGGAGCTCGGGATGGGACGGGGTTTCGCCCTGGCGTCCGAGGTCCTCGCTGGTTTTGACGATGCCGGTGCCGAAGCAGCGTTCCCAGTAACGGTTCACGGTGACGCGGGCCGTGAGGGGGTGGGCGGGATCGACGAGCCACCGGGCGAGCGCGAGGCGGTTGGAGGCGCCCTCCGGGAGGGCGGGAGCCAGGGCCGCGATGACGCCGGGGGTAACGGGCTTGCCGGGGTCGAGGAAGTTGCCGCGGTTATGGACGCGGGTGGGGCGGGGTTCGGGCTCGGAACGTTCCTGGACGACGAGGGTGGTGCCCTTGCGCGCCTGGGCGGCGAGCTGGGCGTCGCGTTGTTCGAGGCGCCAGATCTCACGTTCGAGGTCGCGGATGGCGGTCGACGCGGAGCGGAAATGGGCGGCGACGCGCGACGCCTGTTCCGGCGTGCGCCGGTCGCGGGCGACGGCGAGGGCGGAGCGGACGTCGTCGGGCACGGGCCAGCGGAGGTCGGGATTTCTCTCGGTGGTGACGGAGATGCGGAAGCGACCGACGCAATGGCTGTTTCCGTGGTAGTGCTCGAAGCGGAAATGGAGCCTGGAACCGCCCTTGAATCCGACGGCCCGGGCCGGTTCGGCGATCAGGAAGTGGCGTTCGCCGAAGCGGGGACCTATGGCCCAGCCGGTTTTCGGATTCCGATCCACGGCGTGCTCGGCGCGGTAATAGAGCTGTTCCCAATCGGCGGTGGCACGCTGGAAGAACACGTTGGTTTCGGCGGGGGCCGGGCCCTGCGCGGGGGCGACGGCGAGGGCGAACTCGTCGAGGATGAAGTTGCCCGTCTGCCCCCAGCGTCCGGGGCCGTTTTTGGGCAGGCTGGGGTCGGGGAGGACCTCGAGCAGCACGGCGGTGATCCCGGAGAGGTCGGTGTCCGCCTCGACCGTGATGGTGTCGTAGATCGGGTTGACGCCGGTGGCGAGGACGGAGCCGTCGGCGAAATTCGTGTAGCTGGAACCGCCGGTGGAGACGGGGTTGCGGAGCGTCAGGGTCCGCCATGCGTCGCCGCGCTCGAGCGTCCTTCGCTCCGCCGCGGCCTGGTCCAGGGCGGCCTCCTCGCGGGCCAGCGCCTGCCGGGCGGTCGCGAGCCGGGACCGGACGAAATCCCTGGCGGGGGCGAGGTCGGGGCCCGGGACTTCGAGGGTGGGCGCGGTGCTGTAGTTGCCGCCGTCGGTGGTGTTGTTGAAGAAGGCGTAGAGCCGGTAGTACTCCTCCTGGCTGATGGGATCGTACTTGTGGGAATGGCACTCCGCGCAGTTGAGCGAGAGTCCGAGCCAGGCGGTGCCGAGGGTGGCGACGCGGTCCTTGACGGCCTTGGTGCGGTATTCCTCGGCGTCGCCGCCGCCCTCGTCGTTGATCTTGGTGTTGCGGTTGAAGCCGGTGGCGACGCGCTGTTCCAGGGTGGGATTGGGGAGGAGATCGCCGGCCAGCTGCTCGACCGTGAACTGATCGAACGGCTGGTTGCGGTTGAACGCCTGGATCACCCAGTCCCGGTACGGCCAGATGGAACGCGCGAGGTCGACCTGGTAGCCGTTCGAGTCGGCGTACCGCGCAAGATCGAGCCAGCCGCGGGCCATGTGTTCGCCGTAGTGCGGCGAGGCCAGCAACCGGTCCACCAGGTTCTCGTAGGCGCGGTCGGAGGGATCGTTCACGAAGGCCTGGACCTGCTCCCAGGACGGCGGCAACCCGGTGAGATCGAGGCTGACCCGGCGGATCAGGGTGGCCCGGTCCGCCTCGGCCCGGGGCGCGAGCCCTTCCTTCTCGAGGCGGGCCAGGATGAACCGGTCGATTTCGTTGCGGCCCCATCCCGGATTCTTCACCGCGGGCAGCTCGGGACGCACCGGCGTGCGGAACGCCCAATGGCCGCGGGGATCCTCGGCGGACCAGACCGCGCCCTCGGCGATCCATTGACGCAACGTTTCGATCTCGGCGTCGGTCAGGCGCGGGCCCTTGGGCGGCATGACCTCGTCGGCATCGGTCGTGGCGACGCGGGCGATGACCTCGCTCCCGTCCGGTTTGCCGGGGACGACAGCAACCTTGCCGGACTTGCCGGCGAGCAACGCGGCGGCGCGGGTGTCGAGGCGCAGCCCGGCCTTCTGGGCGTCGGGCCCGTGGCATTCGGAGCAGCGCTTGACGAGAATGGGTTCGACCGATTTCGCGAAGTCGACGGCCGCCCGGACCGGGAGCGACGCGGCCACGAGGACGGCGAAGCCGAGAGCCGAGGCAAGGGGCAGGAAGGAGTCACGTGAGGGCCGGTGCATCGGGGAGGCGCGTGGTTGGGGGGACGGAGACGGACGATGTTTGGGAACAGTCCGGCTTCCGGGCGATACAAATGTGCGCCGACGACTCGCCCCGTCGTCGGACGACGGCTACGAAACGGCGGCGTACCCGACGGCGGGCCAAGTCGCGAGCCTCGCTCGAGAGTCAGCCGAGGTCGTGAAGCCGGCGACTCGGCAGTCGCCAGCCCCGCCGCGAAAGGGGGCCGCCCGGGGGGCTGCGGCGGGCCCGGACGTGGGCGGAGGCCGCACGGCGCGGCGATGTGGGGCCCGCGACTGGCTCCCCGCCATAGCGTCCGTGCGACGGCGGGCCAAGTCGCGAGCCTCGCTTGAGAGTCAGCCGGGGTCGTGAAGCCGGCGACTCGGCAGTCGCCAGCCCCACCGCGAAAGGGGGCCGCCCGGGGGGCTGCGGCGGGCCCGGATGCCCTCATCGCCTTCCGCGGAGGCGGAAGAACTTCCCGCGTTCCTGGAGGATGCGGATGACGTGGCGGGTGCCGGTGGTGGGTACCTCGGCCCAGGGCCCCTGGATGGACTCGGACACCTCCAGCACGATGTCGTTTTCGGCATCCCACTCGACGGCGATCTCGGCCGGAGGATTGGGCTCGGCGGGCGTGGGAACCGGACGGGACACGGGCTGGATGCGGACCTGGCGCTGGCTGGAACAGGTGACGGTGACCGGGAAGGTGCATTGCTGCACGGGCACGCCGGGTTCGACGATGCGACAGGTGACGAGGGTGGTGCCGAGGGGGAACCGGCTGCCGGACGGGGGCGAGCACTCGACGGCGATGGGGGTGCAGCCACGGAGGGCCACGACGTCGTACTTCACCACGGCGCCGGTCTCGTCGTCGCAGCGCACCGTCCGGTCGGCGGGGCATTGGAAGGTGATCTGGGTGCCGCCGCCGGCGTCGACGACGACGAACTCGACGGTGGTCCGGCCCACGTTGCCACGGTTGTCGACCACGGAGAGGACGATGTCGTGGGTGCCGACGCCAACGAGAGTGCCTGGCTGGGGGCGCTGGGTGACGACGGCGTCGCCGGAGATGCCGCAATTGTCGCGGACGACGACGTTTTGGCGGAGGTCGGGCACGGACGCCTTGCACTGGAGATCGCCGGCGGTCCCGGCGTTCCGGACGACGCGGTTGGTGGAGACGGTGAGGCGGGGCGGGGTGGTATCGCCGAAGAACAGGCAGGCGGGCCAGCCGTAGGACTCGTATTCGTTCCAGCCGTAGACGATGGCACCGAACGGAGCTGCGGCAGTCAGGGTATGGAACCCGGCGGAGACCGTGAGATGGGCGTATTTGTGGGCGCTGGGGCCGATGGTGGTGAAGGCGGGGGTCTGGACCGTGCCGTCGAGGGTGAGGCTGACGACGGCGGCGGGAACCACGACGGTGACATGATGGGAGACGAAGTTGGTGCCGCCGGTGGCGAAGGCATGGGTCGTCGTGAAGTGGGGGCGGGCGGGGACGTTGACCATGAACGGGTCGGCACGGGTCACGCCGTCGAAGTCGGAGCTGGAGGCGAACTGGGCGACCTGGACGGGTTTGTCGGCGACGATGTGGGCGGGCTGGGCGAGGAGGACCTGGTGGACATCGCCGCGACGGGCGAGGACGACGGTGTCGCCGTTGATGTCGACGGTGGTGTCGTTGTGGGTGGCGACGATGCGGACGGTTTCGCCTCCCGACCGCGTGGCGAGGGGAGCCGTGAAGAACTCGGAGCCGAGGCGTTCGGTGGGGAGGATCTGTTCCACGACGTAATCGCAGAAGAAGAGGCTGGGCGAGTCGACGTTGGCGCAGGCGTGGCCGGCGAACACGCCGACCGGTTGGTCTGCCTCGATGACGGTGCCGGAGAGATCGGCGGGGGCGTCGTCGGTGTTGCGCAGGACATAGCAGTCGCCGGCGTTGGTCAGGGTGACGGAGTAAGGCACGCCGGCGAGGCGCAGTCCGGTTTCCTGCGAGGGCGTGATGGTGACGCGGGTGGCGGGCTGGGTGGCGACGACGGCGAATTGCGATCCCGAGACTTCCGGTACGCCCACATGGGTGTTCGGGTAGGCGGCGACGACGTACTCGCCGGTGACGACGTCGGTGGGCAGGGCGAGGAAGCCGTCGCTGGTGTGCTTCACCTGGCTGATGGCCTGCACGGTGACCGGGGCAGCGGCTGTGACGTGAACGCCGCGGGGCAGGACGGTGTCGCTGGCGTCGCCGAGATCGACGGTGGAGGGCAGGGTGAGGGTGACGCCGCCGCCCGCGCCGAGGTTGGTGGCGAGGGTGGTGGCCAGGCCGGGAATCCGGACTTCGACGGCGGTTCCCGCGGGGCCGGAAACGCGGAGGCGCACGGTCACGGGGCTGGCCGGGTCGGGCGCGTAATTGCCGGGGAACGCGAGCCAGAAATCGCGACCGTTGCAGCCCAGCTCGCAGCCGGAGTCGCGCTCGACCACGACGCGGTAGTCTTCGACCTCGCCCTCGCCGCCGTCGCCGGTGGGCGCGTTGACGCCGGCGGCGCTGAACCGGAACCGGGCGAAGGTGCGTCCGAGCCGGGCATTGGCCGGGACCGGGAAGGACAGGACGTTGATGCCGGACGCGAGGGGGACGCCGGCGAAGATGCGGTCGCCGGGCTGGTTCCAGCTCTCGTCGGCGGCGAAATCGATCCACGCGTCGAGCACGCCGGAGCGGCTGGCTTCGACCCGGACCTCGGCGGTTTCGCCGGGAAAGAGCGGCGTCGTGAAGGTGACGCCGTCCTCGTCGTCGCTGCCGTCCTTGGGCGTGACGTCATCGCCGGTGGCATTGGCGTTGGGCTGGCCGTCGGGCTCGGCATCGATGCTCTTGCCGAGGTGAAAATCCGCCAGGCGTGTGTGGTGGGCGCCGTTGTCCGCGTCGATGGTGGGATACCCCTCGGGCGCGTCGCCCCAATCCCGGGGCGGATCGACGATGAGCACCGCGTAGTCCTCGACCTCGCCATCGGGCGCGGGTCCGAACGGGTCGGCCACGCCCTGGCGCGAGAGTCGGAACCGGGCATAAGCCGGCCCCGGCACGGCGGAGAGCGGGACGCCGAACGTGATGGTCCGGGTTTCGGAGTTCATGACCAGGCCGCCGACGATGCGGTCCGTCGCGTTGGTGAACGTTCCGTTGCGGTCGAAATCGATCCAGGCATCGACCCTGCCGCTGCCGACGACGGTGATGGCGAGGGACTGGACACTGCCGCGGACGAGGATCGACGAGCCGGTGACGCCGTCTTCGTCGTCGGGCTGCCCGGCAATATCGTCGCCGATGGCAAGGACGTTGGTGGCGCCATCCGGTTCGGTGTCGAGGGCGGCGCCGAGGTGGAGGCCGGCGAGGAAGGCGTGGCGCGGGCCGTTTCGGGCCAGTGTGGTGAGGTAGGAATCCGGCGCGTCGCCGAAGTCGTGGGTGCCCTGGCCGCCCGGACCGCCGTCGGTGCCCGTCCCGATTCCGACCTTGTAGTCCTCGACCTCGCCGTCCTCCTGGCTCTTGCCCGCGAAACCCTGGGGAGTGTCCGAGTAGAGGCGGAAGCGCGAGAACGTGTCGCCGACCTTGGCGTTGTTCGGGACGGTGACGAGGAAGTCGTTCGTCCGCTGGACCAGCACGACGTTGTTGAGGATCAGATCGCCCGCCTGGGCCCAGGAACCGTCGGCGTCCCAGTCCATCCAGGCCGAGAGCCGGCCCGCGCCGAACTGGGGCCCGCCAGCAAACAGGACGCGGATGCGGACCGTTTGGCCGAGGACGAGGGGGTCGAGGAACTGGACGCCGTCCTCGTCGGCGCCGTCGGCGGTGGCGGTGGCGTTCTGCTGGGTGCCATTGTCGGCGTCGATGGTGGGGCCGAGGGAGAAGCCGGGCTGGACGCGCTGGGCGGCGCCATTGTGAGCGGCGGTGGTGGGATAGGTGGTGGGAAAGGTGGTGTCCGGGGCATCGCCGTAGTCGTAGGGGACGCCGCCGGGAGTCACCTTTTGGTTGAGCCGCGCGGCGTCGCTGGTGGAGCTGCCGGCGGCATTGGAAACGACGACGTCGTAGGTCCCGAAGTCGGTGGCGGCGATGCGGGGCAGCTGGAGCACGTTGCCGTTGGCACCGGGAATCGGCTGGCCGTTGCGTCGCCACTGGTAGGTGAACGGGCCGGTCCCGTTGGCGGCGACCAGGAACTGGACCTGGCCCTGTTCCTCGGCCTCCTGGTCGAGGGGATGGACCACGATGGAGGGTGGCAACGCGGTGTTGACACCGGAGAGGGCGCGGAGATCGAGCGCGTTGGGCAGGTACTCGGTCTGGAGATACCGGTTCGCCTGAACCTGCAGATTCGGCGTGCGCTCGAACCGCCCGGTGATGCCCTGCTCCGCGGTCAACACGCGGAAGCGCGCGTCCGGCGCGGGCACGAAGGCACCGGCGACGCGGGTGGACAACGTGCCTCCGAGAAGGTTGATCCGCCCCGCCAGCACTTCGATGACGTCGTGCCCCGTGCCCGGGCCCTGGGCGCCGGCGATCTCGACGTCGACGAGTCCGGACGTCGCCTGGGTGAAGTTGCCGCGGACGGTTAGTCGACCGGGGGACCCGCCGGGGGCAAGGATGCCGGCGTTGGTGAAGGCGACGGGGCGGACGTCCAACTCCCCGGAACCGAGCAGCCGGGCGCCGGGGGCGTTAAGGAAGGAGGCGCCGGCCACGCCGAGCGCGAATCCTCCGAGATCGATGCGGCCCTCGTTGAGGTGGGCGCCCCCGGGGGCGCCGATGGCGAGGGGATGTTCGAGCCGGACCTGGCCCCGGTTGCGGAGGGCGCCCTCGACGGAGCGGGTGCCTCCGGCGGATGGGACGGTGACGATGAGTCCTTCGGGTCCGTTCTGCAGCGTGCCGTCCGCGGCGCGCAGGGAGGAGAGGCGATCCGCGCGCTGGCTTTCGAGGCGGATGACGCCGAGGTTGACGAGGTTCGTGTTGAAGGACAGTCGGGCGTTGGCCCCGATGTCGGCGATGACCCGCAACACGTGATTGGGAAGCAGGTCGCCGGCGAGCACCGAACCGCTGCCGAACAGCGACAACTCCACGGGTTCCGAGGGGATCCGGGTGGGCAGGATGCGGGCATCCTGGAAGCGAACCGTACCGGCCACGGAACCGCCGTCGGACTGGTAGGTGCCTGTCAGCCCGAGGACGATGCCGTCGGCGGCGAGTCGTCCCTGGTTGACAAGATGCCCGTCGATGCCGCGTTCGCCGCCGGATCCGACGACGGCGACGATTTCGCCGTCGGGCGCGTTGGTGAAGGGGCTGGAGAGCCTCAACCGGCTGAAGCGATCGCTCCGGGCGGAATCGAGGATCAGGCGGCCCGCGTTGATGGCACCGGGCAGCGGCACTAGCGTCGTGTTCTGGACCACCTCGGTCTGGAGGATGAGGGTCGACAACGGGCTGGCATTCGACACCAGCCGGCTGGTGGGGCCGACGAGGACAAGCGCGGTCGCGACCTCGAGGGTCGGAGCGACGAACGTCGCGGTTTCGTACAGCCGGATCGAACCCGTCAGCCGCCCGCCTCGCACCTCCACCAGCCCGCCCTCGACGGCCAGCGTGCCCGCGCTGTCGATGCGTCCGGCCTGCTGGACGAACGTGCTCTCGGCATTGGCGACGACGAGCTGGCTGCCGGCCTCGACCGCGAGGCGTCCACGGTTGAAGACGCCGCCCTGGAGACGCCGCCCTCCACCGGAGGTCGTCGCGGCGACGATGCTGCCGTGGTTCACGAGGCCGTGGGCGCCGACGTCGAGGGTCGTGGTGCGGTCGGAGCGCAGGCTTTCCAGCTGGATGGTGCCGTGGACGACGAGGTTCGTGTTGAAGAGCGGTCGCCCGTCGGAGGCGAGGAGGTTGGTGTTGAAGGAGAGGCGGGCGCTGGCCCCGAGGTCGCTGATCACGCGCACCACGAGATTCGTGTCGATGGGGGACAGGACGGTGGACCCGCTGCCGTAGAGCTGGAGCTCGTGCACGACGGGGGAAGGCGCGCTGACGAGGAGGCGAACGTCCTGGAACCGGACCTGGCCGGCGACGCGACCACCGGCGGCGTCGTAGGTGCCGGTGAAAACGAACGGCTGGTCCGGGGCCAGGAGTGCGCCCTGGTTGTGCAGAACGCCGTCGAACGCGCGTCCGCCCCCGGCGTCGCCGACGGCCTCGATGACGCCGGTGGGCCGGTTCTCGAGACCGCCGCCGGCCACGAGGCGTGTGTTGCGGTCGCCGCGGGAGGAGCCCAGGACGATGCGCCCGGCATTCACCGCACCCGTCGAGGCGGCGAGGATCGTGTTGTTCGCGATGTCCGTGTCGAGGCGCAGGGTGGCCGAGGGACTGGCCTGGCGCAGGAGCGTGCAACCGGGACCGAGCACGCGCAGCGTCGCGGTCGCCACGAAGGAGGCGTCGATGGCGACGGCGGCGTTGAAGGCGCGCACGTCGCCGGACAGGTCGCCGCCGGCGAGGATCACCCGGCCGCCGTTGATGGCGAGCTGGCCCGGGGCCTCGATCCGTCCGTCGAGCGCCGCGAAAGTCCGGTCCCGGTTATCGACCGCGAGGGCGATGCCTTGCTCGACCTGGATGCGACCGCGATTGGCGACCGCGCCGATGAGGCGGCGCTGGCCGCCGTCCGAAGCGGCGACGTGCAGCAGCCCCCGGTTGTCGAGACCGTCGGCGCCGGTGACGGAGAGCCCCGATTCGCGATCAGAACGGGTGCTGTCGAGACGCACGACGCCACGGTTCAGGAAGGTTCCCCCGACGGACAGCTGTCCGTTGGCCGTGATTTCGCCGACGATCCGGATCGTGGCGGTGGAATCGATGGATCGCGCGGTGGCGGTGCCGGTGACCTGCACGACCAGCGTCAGCCCCTCGCCCTGGATGATGACGTCGTCGGTCGGGCCCGGTACGCGTCCGCCCTGCCAGTTGGAGGGGGCGGACCATGCGTGCTGGCCCGTGCCCGGGCCCACCCATTGGAGGGTGGCGGCGGACAAGCGGGGCGGGACCAGGGCCAGCACGAGCAGCAGACTCGCGACGAGGCGGCAGGACGCGACGGAGCCGGCGCGGGGCGGTTGTGGCGAGGGGTTCATGGGAGGCCGACAAAGAAGGAGTGGTGTCTGCGGATCGGGGACGAGCCGTCGGCGGCCAGAACGGGGGATGCGGCGGGGGAGGCGAGATGGTTGGCACCGGCGCCGGGCAGGACCTGCTCGAAGCCCCGCCCCCGGTCGAGCGTGAGGGTCAGGTTGGCGTTGACCACCTGGGCGGTGGACTTGCGGAGGGAAAACGGCGCCAGCGGCGTGCCGATGGTCAGGGCGGTGGCGGAGAAATCGATGACATCGGTCCCTCCCTCGACGGGGTCCTCGACGAGCACGTCGCCGCCGAGCGGGGTGTCGGCGTCGAAGACGTAGGTGTCGTTGCCGAGGCCGCCGGCGAGCGCGTCGTCGCCGCCCCGGCCTTCGAGGCGGTTGTCGAGGGAGTTGCCGGTGATGACGTCGGCGGCGCTGCTGCCGAGGACATTCTCGAGGGCGTGACCGCGGACGAGGAGCAGGGAGAGCCGGGCATGCACCGCCTGCAAGTGACCGATGCCCAGATCGAGCGTCACGCCGGTCGTCGTGGAGCCGTTGAACGCGAGGGTGTCCGTCCCGCCCGTGCCGACGTCCTCGAGGATCGTGTCGGTGCCGAGCGGGCGGGCGGAGCCGAGGCCGAAGAGATACGCGTCGTCGCCGAGGCCGCCGATCAGGAGGTCGTCCCCTTCGCCGCCGGTCAGATCATCGTTCCCGTCGCCGCCCTCGATCACGTTGGCGAGGTCGTTGCCGACGAGAACGTCGTTCCGCGAACCGCCCCGGACGTGCTCGATCATCGTCGCGCCGGCGAGGGCGAGCGTGAGATCGGGATTCACCGTCTGCGGCGCCACGTCGGCCAGGGAGACCCGGATGTGCCGGGCGGTGGTCGCGGCGAAATCGAGGCGATCCACGCCCTCGACATCGTCCACCGTGTCGCTGCCCAACGGGCTGTCGGCATCGAAGGCGTAGACATCGTCGCCGTAACCGCCGAAGAGGGCGTCGTTGCCGGCGCCGCCGATCAGGAAGTCGGCGTCGGGACCGCCCCGAAGCGTGTCGTTGCCCTCGGCGCCGTCGAGTCGGACGGGCCCGAGGAAGGCGGACGCATCGAGCAGGTTGGCCCCCGCCATGCCCGTGAGCTCGGCGGCCTCGAACCCGGCGAGCACATCCTCAACCAAACCGCCGGCGAGCAGGGCGGTCGGAAACAGCACGAGGTCGGCGTCGCGCGTCTCCACGAGCACGTCGTGGAAGGCCGTGCCCGTGGCGCCGGTCCCGCCGCCGCCGTCGAGCACATCGGCGCCGAGACCGCCCCGAATGCGGTCGTTGCCGTCGTTGCCGGAGATGACGTTGGCCCGGTCGTTGCCCGTGAGATCGTCGTCCTGCTGCGTGCCGAGGAGGTTCTCGAAGGTCGTGTCCAGATTCAGCACGAGCGACAGGTTGTCGTGGACCGCCTGGACGGCGGTGGTGGCGAGCGAGACGGTCACGCCGACGGACCCGGCGAGGCTGAAGTCCAGGGTGTCGAGGCCGCCGCCGGCACGCTCGGTCAGGGTGTCGAGGCCAAGCGCGAGGTCGGCATCGAACACGTACCGGTCATCGCCCGCGAGGCCGGCAAGGCCGTCGTTGCCAGGACCGCCGACGAGGACGTCGGGCTGCGACGAGCCGATCAGGACGTCGTCGCCCGCGCCGCCATCCAGCGTGACGGGTCCGTTGAACGCGGAGGCGTCGAGCCGGTTCCGGCCATCGCCGCCGGTGAGGTGCGCCTGCTCGAGCGTGCCCCGGAACGTGTCGGTCTCGGTTCCCACCCGAAGAAACGTCGGGGGCAGCGTGAAGTCGGCGTCCCGTTGCTCGGAGAGGAGGTCGACGCCCAGGGAACCGTCGATGACGTCGTCGCCCGGGCCGCCGGTGAGGTGGTTGGTGCCGGATCCGCCGATCAGGACATCGGCGCCGCCGGCCCCGTCAAGGCGGACGAAACCGGAGAACGAGGAGGCATCGAGGCGATTGGCGGCCTCGTCGCCGACGAGGGAAATTTCGTCGAAGGTGCCGGCGGCGAACGTGTCCGTCTCGCCGGTGGTGGCGTCGGAGAGGAGGGTCGAAGACAGGTTCCAGTTGCCGGCGCGCTCCTCGCGGAGGATGTCGTAGCCCGCGGAACCGCCGTCGAGGTCGTCGTTGCCTTCGCGACCCCAGACGACGTTGTCGCGGGAGTTGCCGACCAGGCGGTCCTGGGTGCCGGTCCCGGGGGCGTAGCGTCCTCCGTACAGGTTCTCGATGCCGGTCGAGACCGGAGTCGCGGTGCCGAACGGCGTGGGGACGAGGGCCACGACGACGAGCATGCCGCCGAGCATCGCGACCTGCTGGTCGGGCGCGGCGGTGTGGAGTGCGAGGGAGAGCGTCGGCGCCACGACCTGGCTGGTCGTGAGGCCGAGATCCAGGCCGACGGCCCGGGACGTGGTCGCGCCGAAGTCGATGGTGTCGGTGTCGCGGGAAGAGGCTTCGAAGACATCGTCGTGGCCAAGCGCGTCGTCCGCGTCGAACAGGTACAAATCGTTTCCGGCCCCGCCCGTCAGGTCGTCGTCCCCGCCGCGGCCCTCGAGCACGTCATCGCCCGCGCCGGCGTCGAGCACGTTGTCGAGGCCATTGCCGCGCAGGACATCGTCGCCGCTGCCGGAAATCAGGTTCTCCAGGACGTCGGCGGGGTGGTCGAGGGTCAGCACCGTGGTCGTGCCGTCGACCACGACGAGGCGGGTCGAGGCCAGATCCGCGGCGATGCCGAGGCCGCTGGTCGCGAAATCCAGGGTGTCCGTCCCGCCCAGGGGCGAGTTGCCCTCGACGAGGGCGTCGGTGCCGAGGACGACGTCGGTGTCGAAGACGTACCGGTCGTTCTCGCTGCCGCCGCGGAGCGTATCGTCGCCGGTCCCGCCCTCGAGGAGGTCGTCGCCGCCCTCGCCCTCGAGCACGTCGTTGCCGGCGCCGCCGGATAGTTCGTCGCGACCCATGCCGCCGAGGAGGACCGTAGTGCCGTCGTCCCGGAACCAGCCGAAGTCGCCGAGCAACACGTCGTTGCCCTCATCGCCGTCGAGCACGTCGTCGTCGGGCGCGGGTTCGTCGAAGATGAGAAGCAGCGCGGTGGGTTGCGCGCCCCTGATCAGGCCGCCGGTGGGATTGCGGAGGGCGAGGAGGACGGTCTCGTAGCCTTCGACGAGGTCATCGCCGTACACGGTCACCACGAAGGCCTTCTCCGTCTCGCCGCTGCCGAACCGCACCGTGCCGCGTGTGGCGAGGTAGTCGGCGTCGAGCGTCGCGGTGCCGTCGGCGGTGAAGTACACGGCCACCGGCGACGGCGAGGCGCCGTCGCCGAGCAGCGTGATCGCGGCCAGACCGGAGGTTTCGCGAACGGCGTAGACGGCGTGGCTGAAGGAGACGTTCCACGGCGCCGTACCCGGCGGGAGGGGACGAACGCCGGCATCGACGTTGGACAGCGTGCGCCCGACGGCCACGGACACGGCATCCGTCAGGCCCACCCCGGCATCGGCATCGCTGTCGTTGGCGGACGGGCCGACCCCCTTGGTCACGAAGGCATAGCCGCCCGGGATCAGGAACTGCACGCGGTAGTCGGTGGCGGCGAGGTTGCCGAAGGCATAACCGCCGTTGGCATCGGTGTACGCGGTGGCGACGAGCGTCCACGTCGCGTCGAACAGGTTCACCGGCACGAGCGCGAGGCCCGGTTCGTTGCCGGGCGTCGGCTTCGCCTCCGTGTGGTCGCCGTCCGTGTCCACCCAGACCCGTCCCTGGATCGTGCCCGGCAGCGGCAGGGAGTCCGGATCCACGTAGACCCGTGTGCGAGTCGCGCCGGACAGGATCTCGGAGAGGGTCAGGTCGTAGGGCGGGGCGCCGACCGCGCCGCCGGGACCGAGCCAATGGCCGCCCACGAGCCAGTCGTCGCCGGACCCGCCGTCGAGCACGTCGTTGCCGGTGCCGCCGTAGACGGTGTCGTTGAACCCGGACGTTCCGCTGCCCGTGGACCCCGTGGGGGTGGGCACCGACTCGGGAAGATCGAAGCCAAGGTCCAGCGTCGCGACCGACTCGGCGAGGGCGAAGCCAAGGGGCAGGACGAACACCGTCGGAGCGGCGCCCTCGGGCAACGCCGTGTCGTCGATCGACACCGAGTAGTCGTCAAGCGGCAGCGAGACCGAGTACGACCCGTCGGCGCCGGTGGTCGCCGAGTACGCGTCCCCGTCCGTCGCGGCGACGAACGTCACCTTCACTCCGGGGTAACCGTAGTCCGTGGCCGCGTCGCGGAACCCGTTGCCGTTCGCGTCGAAGAACACCACGCCGGAAACCGTCCCGAGATCGTCGTCGACGATCACGCCGAAGCCGCGGTCATGCGTGTCCTCCCCGCCCGTGTCGTCGCTGTCCCCGGGATCGTCGCCGAGCACCGCGTGGACCGGGTCCGACAGCACGACGTAGAGGTCCTCGACCTCCTCGACCCCGGAGTCGTCGAGCGTGGTGACGGCGATGGTTTGGGGGGTTGCCAGATCGGCGGCGGGGAAGGTCAGGAATCCGCCGACCGTGGTGAAGTCGTCCTCGGCGATGGCGGTGCCGCTGATCGAATCGTACCGGACCGTGACGTCGACCTCGCTGGCGCCGGAGACGGACACGACGAAGCGCAACGTGCCCGGGCTCCCGTTGGTCCGCTTCTCCGGAGCGAAATGCCCGGTCGACGTGGCGTCGGAGATGGTGATGACCGGAGCCGGATCGTCGTCGACGATGGTGAGGGTGGCCTCGGTGATCAGGCCGCGAACGTCGCCCCCGGTGGGGTTCGCGAGGCGGAGCAGGATCGTCTCGTCGGTCTCGAACAGGGCGCGTCCCAGGGGATCGAGGTTGTCGTGGGTCTGGATGGTGAACGTCCGGAGCGTCTCGCCCGGTTCGAACCGCACGAAACCGCGGGTGCCGCCGGCGGCGGACGGATTCCACTCGGGATCATAATCGACGCCGGGAGTGGCGGTGCCGCCGGCGATCCAGTAGACGGCGACCGGCTGCGAGCTGTCGCCGGCGCGCGCGAGGGTGATGGAGGCGAGGCCGCCCTCGACGACCGAGTAGGTCGCCTCGCCGAACTGCACGTACCAGGGTCCCGGATCGGTGCTCTCGTCGTTGCGGATCGTGATGACGGCGTGGTTCGGACTGGATGCCGTGGTGCCGACCTGGGCGTTCACCGCAGAGAGCAGGTTGACGAAGAACAACTCGTCGGACTCCAACCGGGTGTCGCCGAGCACCTGCACCGCGATCCGCTTGGCCGTCTCGCCCGGCAGGAAGGTCGTGGTCTCGAATGCCCCCACGAAGTCCGCCACGTCGCCCAGGGAATCACTCTCCAACGCGGTTCCGCGACTCGTGTTCCACGTGACGTCCAGTTCCCGCCCGCTCGGCGCGTCGAGGCGGATCTCCAGTTCGAAGGTCCGGCTCCCGGCGTGGCCCTCGTCGATGGCCCGGTGACCGGACCCGGCGCCGCCCACGGCGGTGCCCGAAATCGGGCGCACGCTGGCGAAGGGCGCGGGATCGTCGTCCGTCGTCTCCGGGGTGGATGGGTTGTCGTCGCGGAGGGTCCCGACCGCCTCGGCATCGGCGAAGGAGAAGCCCGAGGCCGGCGTGGCTGCCGAGCGCGAAAGCCGGGCCAGCAGGCGTTCGTCGTACTCGTCGAGATCGTCCCCCCGGATCGTCACGTCGAAGGTCCGGGAGACGACGTCCTCGTTGAACCGGACGGTCCCCGTCTCGTCGACGTAATCGACGCCCACCGTGGCCGTGTCGAAGGCGGGCGACCCGTCCGGGTTGGTGACCTGCGCCAGGCGCCAGTCGAACCGGAGCGTCTGCCAGCTCGGGTGGGACAACGTCACGGTAAAGACCAGCTGCACGTCGTTCGAACCGTCGAGCTCGTGCACCTCGGCATCGGCGATGGACACCGCCGGCGCGTCGTCGTCGTCCAGGATGGTCCCCACTCCCGTGTCGCCGGCAATCGTCAGCTCGGTCGTGCCGAGGTAGGCGTCGTCGAGCACGACCACCAGCGTCTCGTTCGGTTCGTCCTTGAGATCGCCCCACACCGGCACGCGCACCGGCAGGGAAACCGTGCCGGGCAGGAAGACGAGCGTGTACTCGACCGACCGGAAATCCGCGCCGGGAAGCGCGTCCTGCGTGGCCGCGTCGGCATCGAGCCCGGACCGGTAGATCACCGTAACCACGTCCGACGCCGGCGAGGACAGAGCCACCGTGAAGTCGAGGAACGTCTCCCCGACGTCGCCCTCGCCCACTGAGGCGTCGCCGATGCTTACCGTCGGCGTCGCGCCCTGAATCCCCAGGTCGACGGAGTCGTCGGACTGCCCCCCATCCAGATGGAACACCGCGGTCTCGCCGAGTCCGTCCCGGTCCGGGTCCAGGACATCGCTGTCGAGGGTGACATCGTCGCCGGCCAGCGCGGACGCGAAGGACGTCCCCGCCGGAGCGGTGACGCGGAGGAAGTAGTCGCCGGCGCCCAGGCCCGCGAAGCGGAACGCTCCGCCGGCATCGGTCACCGTCCGGGCCGTCGCGGTGGTTCCGCTGCCCACGAACAACTCGACCGCGACGCCCGCCACGCCGGGCTCGCCGGCGTCCTGCACCCCGTCCTGGTCGAGGTCGAGCCAGACTCGGTCGCCGACCCCGGCCCCGGGGAAAGTGGTGGCCATGCCGGAGTGGGCGTCGTCCGCGAAAAGCACGTCCTCGCCCTCGCCGCCGTCCAGGAAATCCGCGCCGTCGGGCTCGGCCACGAGGGAACCGACGACGACGCGATAGGCTACGGTGACGAGGCTGGTGATGCCGGCGGGCACGTGGTTGCCGCCGTAGAGGGCGTCGTTGCCGCCGGCCCCGACCAGGGTGTCGTCGCCCGGGCCGCCGGCGAGCACGTCGTTGCCGGTGCCGGCGATGCCGGTCACGGAGAGGAGACTGGCGATGGTGCCCTCGTCGCCCACCAGCACGTCGTCGCCGAGGCCGCCCGCGAGGCTGTCGTCCCCGGCATTGCCGACGAGGAAGTCGTCGCCGTCGTCGCCTTCGAGCACGTCGTCGCCCGTCCCGCCCTTCAAGGTGTCGTTCCCCTCGCCGCCGGCCAGCAGGTCCACGCCGTCCTCGCCCTCAAGCGTGTCACGCCCGTCGTCGCCGAGCAGTTCGTCGTTGCCGGAACCGCCCTTCAGGGTGTCGTTGCCGGGGCCGCCGAGGAGCAGGTCGTTGCCGTCGTCGCCGAAGAGATCGTCGTTGCCCTCGAACCCGCTCAGCTCGTCGTCGCCCGCGCCGCCGTGGAACTCGTCGCGGCCCCCGGCGAAGTCCGCCGTCGCCGCTTCCGCGGCGAGGACGTCGTTGCCGTCGTCGCCGTGGTAGGTGCCGCCGCCGCGCCCGGCCTTCAGGGTGTCGTCCCCCGCCCCGCCGTACACGGTGGCCGGAACCTCCACGCCGGCGAGATCGACGGTGTCATTGCCGTTGCCGGCCCGGACGGTGATGGACTTCACGCCGTGATAGGTCTGCCGGATGCCGTCGAAGGTCACCTCGACCGACTGCGCGCCGCCGGAGAGGGTGGAGACGGGCCGGACGACGAAGCGTTCACTGCCGTCGGCGGTGTCGCCGAACTGGCGGAGCGCGGCGGACTCGCCCATGTGCAGGAGCATCCCGCCCGCGGCATCGACGGAGGCGAGGACCGGCTCCGGGCATTCGTAGGAGAATTCGAGGAGGGTGATCTCGCCGAAGTTCCACTCCTTCTCGATCTTGGCGATCAGGAGGTTGGCCTTGAGATAGGCGTCGAGCGAAACGTAGATGCGTCCCGCGACGTCGAAGATGCAGAGCGGGCTTTCCTGGGCGTTGGCCAGGATCTCGCCGACGCGCACGCGCCCGTCGTCGTCCCCGTCGCGGAGGTCGAACTCGACGTCGGCGTAGATGCCGCCGGTGACGCCGGCGGAGGCGACGAGGATGTCGAGTTCGGCTCCGGCGAAGAGGCCGCCGGTGAGCAGCACCTCGGTGATCTCGTTGCCGTAGTCGTCCACGTCCTTGACGTAGAATCCCTCGAACAGGACCGAGAGATCCTTGTCGGGGCTGGCGAAGTACTTTTGCAGCCCGAAGGAATCGAAGCCGAAGGTGAGGTTGATCGCGGCCCCGATGCTGCCTCCGAAGACGATGTAGAGGGGCGGGAAGATCGGGATCTGGAAATCGACCTTGGCCTCGAACTCGAGCAGCGGCATGGCGAACTCGACGAAGCTCACGGGCTGGCCGGTAAAGAGCTTGAACAGCTCCGAGATCCGGAGGAACGGGAAGGTGAACCCGATGTCCTCCAGGCGCGCCAGGATCCCCGCGGCGTCGCCTCCCGCATCGTCGTCCGTCACGTCGATGGGCGTCTCGGACAACGCGCCGTCCGCGCCCACGTTGCCCAGCGCGTCCAGGAGCAGGTCGAAGGAGCCCAGGTTCAGAAGGACCGAATCCGACACCTCCATGGCCCCGACCAGATCGAACACGACGTCGACGGCCTCGATGAACTCGCGGGTGGTGGGGGCGATCAGGCCCGCGTTCTCGCCGAGCTTCAGCAGGGTGATCGGGCTGCCGTCCAGATCGGAGAACACCGGGAGCGGGGTGGTGAGAAGATCGATGAGCGGTTTCGCGGGTTCGAGCACTCCCTGGATCTGCTCGAGGATCGGGCCCAGGAACCGCGAGACGAACGTGCCGAGATCGAGCTGGACGTTATGGAAGCCGAACTCGAGTTCCCCGTCCTCGCCCTCCTCCCCGGTGCCGGCATCCGGGTCCCAGCTCCAGTCGAGATCGAACTCCGCCAGCAGCCGCGGGAAGCGCGCGTCGTCGCCGAAACTGGCCTCCACATCCAGGCGGACCGCCGCCACCGCACCGAGCTCGACCACGAAGGTGCGACCCGGATCGAACCCGCCCGCGAGCATCTCGGAGAACGACAGGCGCCCGCTCGGATCCACGATGTCCACGCCGAAGTCGCCCTCGAAGAACGACGGCAGCCGGGCGGCGCCATCGACGCTGCGTCCGTCCGCCTCGTCCGACACCTGCACCTGGAGGAAGAGCAGGTTCCCGACCGCCTCGAGTCCGGGCACGGTCACCCGGAAGAAGACCGTCAGTTCGGCGTCATCGACGGGTGACTCGTCGTTGGGCCCGTTGGTGTCGTAGAAGAAGCCGTCGGAGGAGGAGATGCCGAAGCGGAGGTCGAGGGCATAGCCGAGTTCCACCTTCACGCTGCCGTCCACCGCGAGCCCCAGCCCTGGGATGCCGATGTCGAACGCGATGGGCCGCGCGGAGGTGTCGACGAGGGTCGTCGTACGTTCCAGATGCAGGTCGAACAGCAGCACCAGTTCGCCGTCGAGCTGTTCGCAGCCGATGGCGATGTCCTCGACCGACTCGATGGGATCCCCGGCGGCATCGACCAGCAGGTCGAGTCCGGGCTGACCGAGCACGTTCCAGAAGGCCTGCTTGACGAGGCCGATGGGATCGCCGGCGGTGGCGAGTCTGGCGCGGAGATCGGCCAGCAGACCCGCGCGGAATTCCCCGATGAAATCGCCGGCGTCGGCCAGCCCCGTGCCGACCAGCGGCAGCTTCCGGTTCAGCACCTCGCCCTGGAGACCGTCCTGGATCATCCCGAGCAGGGCATCCAGACCGTCGAGGAAGAGCGAGGCGTTGGCGACCAGGTCGCAGACGTTGAAGCTGGTGAGGAGCGAGGCGAGATCGGGCGTCGTGATGGCGACGGGCGCGCCCGTGCCGTCGAAGAGATCCGGCAGACTCGGGATATCGACGATCAGGACGTTGTCGGCGTGACCGTCGTGGTCGTCGTCGCGGTTGGTGCCGACGGGAAGCGTCTCGATCGGGAAGAACAGGGGCAGCTCGGCGGACGCGCCGGCGGCCAGCGTGACTCCGAAATCCGCGAGCAACGACGCCGGATCGTTCAGGTAGTGGCGCCCGTCGCCGTCCGGGTTGCGCCAGCCCACCACGAACTCGGCGTTCGCGCCGTCGCCGGTCGTGCCCGGGTCGCCGTCGCCATCCACGGTGACCGTGCCATCGCGCACGTGGACGCCGAGGGGTCCGACGGAGACGGTGAGATCGATGTCGGTCCCGCGGACGGCGGCCTCGAACGCGAGCGCGGTGGAATCGTAGAGGAAGGCTTTCCAGGCGCAGGGATCCGAGACGTCGATGCCGAACTCGAGCAGGAAATCGGCGCTGGCGGTGACGTTGAGGTTCGCGCTGCCCTCGACCTGGATCAGGCTGGTCAGTCCGCCGAGCAGGGCGCGGGCGGGATCGCCTTCGGGCAGCAAGGCGACGAGCTCGTCGAGGCGCAGGTCGAGCGGCAGGAAGTTGCCGTAGGCGAGGTTGTAATGAAGGGAGAACCGGAGCGCCGAGTTCTCGACCGACAGGGTGATGAGGCGTGGGTCGCTGACCTGGAAGAAGGCCTCGAGATCCCGTTCCAGGTTCTCGATGGTCTGGGCGTCGCCCGTGGCGAGTCCCGAGACCAGCTCCGCGAAGTTCGCCGCGCCGTCGAGCAGGCTGCCGATGGAGACGTTGACCAGCGGGAGCGGCTGGCCGAGGAACCCGAAACCCTGGATCTCCGCGAGTTGGTCGGCGACCGCGTCCAGCGCCATCACGACGTCGAGGAAGGTCAGGCAGCTGAAGTCGTCCAGCCCGCCGACGGTCGGCAGGGTGACGAACAACCCGGTCTTGTTCGTGGCCGGATCGTACGGCGCGGCGTTGTAGTCGGTGAACCGGATGTCGGGAACATGGATCCGCAGCTGTTGCCCGATGGGAATGGCGATCAGTTCGGGCTCGAGCGTGACCGTGGGCGCCACGAGGTCGATGCTTCCGCCGAGCGTCGGCGCGACCTTGAGCACGGAGCCGAAGTCGGGCGCGGCGGCCTTCAGTTCGGACAGCAGGAACCGCGTGGTGCCGCCCGGGGACTGGAGGGAGACGCTGGCCGAGGCGGTGGCGGTGGCGGAGCCGTTCGCGATGGTCAGCGCGAAGATCCCGAACCGGAAGGCCGCGCCCAGCCCGGTCGCGGAGGCGGTGGCCGTGCCCTCGAGCACCACGTCGTCGAGGAACAGCCCCATCACGTCGGCGTGATCGAACTGGCCGTTGGCGAAACCGAGCTCGGTGAACGCGGGATCGCCGTCGGCCCCGACGACCTGGATCACGCCAATCTGGCCGAGACGCGAGTCGAGGTTGCCGTCGCCGTTCAGGTCCTCGCCCGCATCGAGCACGCCGTCGCGGTCGGCATCCTCGTCGAGAACGACGAGCTCGATGGCGTTCCCGGAAAGCTGGGCGATGACGCGGTCCCGGAGCCCGTTGCCGGCGGTAAACCGCGCGTTGAGGTCGGCGACCAGATCCGCGAGGGACGCGTTGCCCGGGTCGCGCGGCACCGTGATGTCGTACCGCGTGTCGTCCAGCTTCAGGGTGAAATGGGCGTCGTCGGTGAGCACCCCGGTGGACGGCGGCGGAACGAGGCCGCTCGTCCGGAGGCGCGGTGTTTCCAGGTGGTTGAGATCGAAGCCGAGCACGAACCCGGCGTGCACCTCCGCGGTGTACCCGAACGTCCCGCTCGCGCTCGCGTCCGCCAGGGGACCGAGGCCGAGGTCGGGATCGAACGCGAACAAGACCGTGCGCGAACTGCTCCGCCGGAAATCGACGTCCATCGCGATTTCCTTCCGGGCAGCGTTCCAGGCGAGATTCACGTCGAAGGGCACGCCGGCCTGGGCAAGCGCCTGGGAGAGCAGGACCGCGAAGTCGTCGATCCCCCGGAACCGTGGGACATCCAGGCCGAACTGGACCTCGCCGAACCCGATCTCGGCGACCATGGCGTTGAGGTTCGGCGTCGACAGCGAGCCGTCGAGGTCCGGCACGGTGATTCCGAAGGTCGGGAGGTTGATGCCCGGCCGGAGGCGGAGGCCCAGCCGGCGTCCGTCGCCGAGAAACGCCTCCAGCGATCCGCCGAGACCGGCGAGTTCGAGGGCGACGTTGAAGTCGACCACGAGCTCGTCCAGCGAGAGGTTGGCCCAGGTCTCGATGGCCGGCACGGTCACCCGCACCGCCGGGGCGTCGCCGAGCTCGACGTCGAACGAGGCATCGAGCACGAGGCGGCCCAGCGACCCCACGGCGTCCAGGTGCAGGCCCGGCGCCACGATCTCGCGGCTGATCAATTGCAGGTAGATCGTGTCAATAAAGGCCCCGGAGAAATCGAAAAGATCGCCCAGGGTGAGCCCCTGCGAGAACGGCATCGTGAGATCGAACACCGGCGAGTCCCGGAACTGCGCCAGCCAGTCCGCCAGCCCGTTCAACAAAACCAGTACCTGCGCCGGGGACAGGTGGGTGAAATCGCGGAAGCAGTCGAAGTCGGTCACCGTCACCGTCGGCGGCGCGGCGTCGAACAGGTTGCCGTCCTCAATGACGATCAACGGCTCGCACGCCAGCTCGGTGTCGGCCTCGCCCAGCGTCGCCGACAGCGGCAGCCGCACCTCAAGCGTGCCCGTCGGCGCCGGGCTCGCGCTCACGAACGCCGCACCGGTCCCGGACTCGATGCGGTCCAGGGACAACGGGTTGCCGCCGTGCACCGAGAAGTCCACCGCGGCGTCGAGCCGGGCCGACCCGTTCACGATCCCGGCCGTCAGGAACCCGAGCGACACCGTCGCGTCGAAGTCCGGCACGTCGAGGCGGAACGTCGTGCGCAGCCGGTCGATCTCGAGGGTCACGTCATCCTTGGCGATGCCCGGCGCCGGCGACCCGGCCAGCCCCGAGAGATCCATCCCGAGCACCACCTTCGCCTCGAACCCGAGCACGCCCTCCGCCGGCACCGCGAGGTCCAATCCCAACCCCGCCGCCTCCGGGCCGAACCCCTCCTCGGTCAGAACGGTGGCGAAGCGCTTCTCCATCCCGAGCTCGATCACCAGCGCGAAGCTCGGCGAATCGACGTCGAACCCGCCACCGATCCCGATCGGCCCCTGCCCCAGGCCGCCTTCGGCCTCCGCGCCGAGGCGCAGCCGCAACGCGTCGATCAGCCGGTCCACGAAGCCGCCCAGGTCCGGCTCGGCCACCTCGTCGCAGTACTCGCGCAGCACGTCGACCAGATCGAAGAACTCGTCCGGCCCGAACCCGTACCGGTCGTCGGTGAGCAGTTCGTCGAGGGTGTTGTTGTCCGGATCGTCGAGAAACGGGAGGGGCACCTGGAGCGCGGTCTGGACCACCGGATTCCCCAGTGCCTCCCCGATCTTCGCGAGGCCGTCGAGGAGTTCCCGCAACCGGTCCTTGATGGCCTCGAAATTCAGGCCGCCCACCACGATGTCCGGCTCCGCGCCGACCGGCGCGCGGGACTTGGCATGGATCACCTTTTGATCCGGCGTATCGGTGGGCAGCGCCGCCTCGGCCCGCCCCGCGCCTTCGACCGTGGACACGGACTCCGCGGGAATCGAGGCCAGCTCCGTCCCGGTCAGGCGCCGGTCGCCGGAGGGATCGGACAACCGTTGTTGCGCGTAGGCGTCCCCGGCGACCTCGCCGTCCGAAATCATTGCCGGGCCGTACGAGCCCATCGAGACCGCGGTGGCGAGGCCCTGGCCGGAGAAACTGACCCCCTGGAAGGCGGTGAACTGGGTGACGCCGAAGATCGCTCCCGCCGGACGCGCAACGTCGACCTGCAGCCGGGCAACGAGCTGGAAATGATCGTCGAGGACCAGCAGCGGCGCCGTGGACAGCACGATTCCGGCGTCGACCGCCCGGGTTCCGAGGTTCAGCGCGCTGGTGGTCGGCACGGACCGAAACACGTTCACCATCAACTCCAACCGACTGGAGGAGCCATGGACGAATCCGCCGACCGCAACGAGCCCGGCGCTCGTCAGGGCGGACATCACGTCGAGCGAGGTGCTGCCCGAGGGCAACGCGCGAATCCGGCTCGCCGCCACATCGAACGTCGACGTCAGGATTCCCGCCAGCGCGAGGGGCCCCTCGCCCAACGTGCGTCCGATCAGGGCAATCTGTGCGCCGAGCACCGGGACGGCGTTGACGTAACCCGTCAGCACGACGCCCTTCAGGGCGAGCAGGCCGTCGGCGATTTCGTTCAACTGCGCCGTCGTGAAGTCGATCCAGGGATCCGCCGGCGCGGCCAGGAGCGCGGGACTGCCGGAGGCTGATTGCAGCGAGGTCCCGCTCCGGCCCGGCGGCTCATGGAGGTAGTCGCCCTTCACGTACGAACCGAGCGCGGCGCCGTTGGTCTGGTGGCCCAGAACGACGTAATCCGCTGAGCCCCGGTCCAGCGCCTCCAGCACCGCCAGAATGCCCTTCGTGCTGGAGAGCATCCCGACGTGCGTGTGCGCCTCCTCCCCGGCATACGCCAGGACGACCAGCTCGAGCTGCGGGTTCGGGTCGCGTCCACCCCGGACCCGGGGATCGGCGTACAACCCCTTCGCCGAGCGCACCGGCACCGAGCCGTCGCCCCAGATCGCCTTCTCGTCCGGCGGCACCGTCCCCTGCGCCTGGTCCGAGACGTACCAGGTGTCGTTCGCGCCGGGCGTCGTCGAGAAATAGTCCCAGAACGGCGTCACGTCGTAGTCCCCGAACTCGAAGGCCCCGGGGGACCCCGTCCGACGGGTCAGGGTGGTCGCCGTGTGGTAGCTCTCCGAGTAGATGACCGTCAGCTCGCCGGACAGCTCCGTGACGAAGAAGGTCGGGAAATGCGCCCGGCCGGGCGTGGGATCCCCGGCCTTCTCGGTGTAGGACCAGGTCGCGGGATCGAGCTGGGCCGGGGTGTAGATCAGGTCCAGCCCGTCGTTCAGGTCGATGACCACCCGGTTGGCCAGCGTGCTGACGTTGAACGCCACCTGCCGCAGGCCTTCCTGGATCGGCGCCGGAACCAGGAATGCCGCGTCGTCGAAGAGGAACGGGTAGGTCGCGGTCAGCGAAACCAGGGTCGGACAATACCGCGCGATGAACTCCACCGGCGTCAGTGCCGTACCCCCGACATACCCCGGGATATCCGTCGCGCCCGGTCCCTGGATCGTCGCCCCCAGCAGGTACAACTCGTAGGCGGCCGCCATCGCCTTCCCCAGGCCCACATAGCTCCAGTCCGCCCCCCAGTCGTTCTGGCTCAACTGAAACGGCGTCGCCGCGCCCCGCATCGGGACGCCCATCGTGATGAGGTCATGAACCTTGGGCAGCGGCAGGCTGGTCGTCACCGGCGCGCCCCCGGCCGTCTTCAAGTCCGCCGGAACCGCCAGACCGTTGTCCAGTCGTCCCCCCGTGATGGTCGCGTTCCCGCCCAAGGCACCGCTCTGGAGGTACACCCGGATCACCAGGCCCCCCGTGCTGTGCGCCACCACGTCCACCTCCGCCGGCAGCGTGTCGTCGTGCGCCTCCGCCCACGCCAGCGACGCCCGCGCCAGCCAGTACCCGAGATAGTCCACCCCGTACTCGTACCGCCCGTCCGTGATCTGGTCGGCGGTGAGGGCCGTGCCCCCCGGATTGTCGATCACCCCGTTGATCACACCGTCGTCCGGCCCCGGCGCCATCCGCCAGTCGTACGTCGCCTCGAACAGATCGACGTCTCGCGTGTAGCCCGAGAGCAGCAGGGACTCCACCAGGTCGCCGTACGCGTTCGACAACGGATCCATCTGCAACCGCTCCGGATGGAACCCGCGCTCCGTCAGCCAGGCGGGGAAATCCGCCACCGACGGGAACGAACCCGCAATGCCATGCAGGACCAACAGCGGTCGCACCGGCGGAATCCCCGGGGCACCCGTCGCCGCGACGGCGGTCGGGGTCGTCGGAACCGCTCCGTCCGGCGGCCCCTGCGCGGCCCGCAGCGTCTCCACCAGACTCGACGCCTGCGAGGGCAGGTCGGGTTCGGTCGCCTCGCCGAGGGTGGGCGTCTCGATCCGCCCGTCGCCCGGGGGCGATGCCGATGCCGGTTCCGCCGCGTGTTCCACGGTCGCCGCGGGCAGCGGCTCGGAGGGTTGCCCCGCAACCCCCGGCTCGCCCGGTTCCCCGTTCCCGCCGGGAATCGCCGGCAGGGCATCGTCGACCGGTCCGAGCTCCACGGCCTCCACGCCGGCAAAAAGGTCCGCCAGTTCCCCCCCGGGCCCGGCCTCGACCGCGCCGGTCAGGTGCGTGAATGCCGGGTCTCCGACGCCGGCCCGTTCCTCGCCCGCGGGATCCAGCCGCGCGCCGGCAAGGTCCGGCGACGGAGCGACGCTCGGGATCACGCCATTCCCGGAAAGGAGCAGGCGCGCCTCGAGTGGCTCGAGCGAAAACGAATCAGGGTCCCCCACGGCGGCGCGAGATTCCCAACATGCGCGACCACTTCCGTCAACGGGTTTATTCGAAAGAACGCGGGCGGGCGCACCCCGCCGGGCTGCCGGGGGGCGGCGCCCGGCGAGCGCACCGGGCCGGGCTGTAGGCCGCGTGCCCCCACGCGGCGACGTGCTGTCCGCGGTCAGAGTCCGTAAGCAGGCCCTGGTGCGTCCCTACTCCGTTTCCACCCGGAAGAACCGGGCCGGATCGGCGAGGAGCGGCGCGGTCCACCCGGTTTCCGGCGGGGCCGCGGGCACTCCTTCGGCCATCGTTTCGAAGTTCTCGGGCGGCCAGGTCGTCGCCGACCGCACGCGGTAGGACTGACCCGCGCTTCCCGGCCAGGCGAGTCGGAATCCCTTCGACGCGTCTCCCGTCGGGGTCAGACGCAGTTCGGAACTCGCGGTTGGTTCGCCGTTCAACTCCAGGATCTGGAGGCCGTGCGGGCCTTCCGTGGCGAAGACGTGTCGACCGGACAGGACCAGGCGATTGGGCCACCAGGGGGCCGCCACACGCCCAAGGCGGACGGGCTGCAGCGGGTCCACGAAATCCATCAGGTAAATGCCGGAAGCCGCGCCCAGGACGCCGTAGCGTTCCCCCAAGGCGATCGCTCCCGCATCCGGAACCGGCGGAGTGAGGTACCCGAGGCTCTTCGGGGCCGCCGGATCGTGCAAATCGGTGCGGTAGAGGAACCCGCCTTGACTGACGCCGTAGGCCAGCGACCGGGAGACGGCGAGATCGTAGTAGGCCTCGCTGACCGGCGGCCTGGAGACGCGGACCGGGTTCGCCGGATCCGCGAGACTCAAGATCTCGAACGCAGGCAACCCGGCATGAAGGAGGCCGCGCCGAACCCACAGCTTGCCGAAATGATCGATTCCATCCATCCGTCGGCGCAGCACGGGCCGGGAGGGGTCCGAGACATCGATCACGTGCAACGTGCCCGTGATGCGGGGTGTGCCGCCCGGCGGATAGTCGGTGATCGTGGCCAGGTAGACATGGTGGCCATGCCGCACGAGGGCCGTCGTGGTGTCGATGGTGTCCGCGCTGACATAGCTGCCGACCTCCCGCGGATGCTCGGGATCGGCGACATCGAAGATCCGCAGCCCGTCCCGGGCCGCCGCCAGGTAGGCGTGCTTCCCCTCGACCGCGCATGCGACGGCGGTGAACCCGGAGATCGTTCCGAGCTCGCGCGGCGCCTCGGGCCGGGAGACGTCCAGGATGCGCAACCCCGCCTCGCCGTCGCTCAGGTAGGCCCGCGTGCCGTTCACCTCGACGTGTACCGCGTTGCCGGCGGAGCGGTACGAGCCCACCGGGACCGGGCGGGCGGGATCCCGGACGTCCAGGGCCAGGGCCCCCTCGGAAGCGGCGGCCAACCATAGCGGATCCCCCGGCCCGCCGTCGGAGTTGCCGTACAACGTGGGCGCCGGGAAACTCCCGACCAGGCGCGGCGTCGCGGGATCGGCGACGTCGTGGATCTCGAGGCCGGTTCCCCACCGCTGCAATCCGAGCAGGTTGCCCCGGGCGAAGCACAGATCTGCCCGTCCGCTCGTGGCCTGGACCATTCCCACCCGCCGGGGAGCGGCGGGATCAGCGAGATCGACGATCTCCACGCCCACCGGCGTCTGGAGATACGCACGAGTCTCGTGGACGATGGACAACACGCTGACGCCGCCGGCCTTGTAGGTTCCGACGACGCGCGGGGCGGAGGGAATCGACACGTCGATCACCCGCAGCACGTCTGGGCTGCTGACCGTGGTCACGAAGTGGCCGTGGACGCCCAGACCCTGGGGAGACCCCGCCACCGGCAGGCTCCCCAGCAACTCGGGCCGGCGCGGGTCCCGCAGGTCCCGCAGCCGGAGGAAGGTGATTTCGGTAACTCCCGACACGGTGGCCTCCAGGCTGTATCCCGTCCCGTTCCGAACCCGCAGATAGAAGATCTCGCCGTTGCCGAACTCGCCGACCCGGACCGGAGCCGACGGATTCCGGACATTGATGACGCGGGTCGAGGAGTACCCCCGGACGAGGTACAGATGGTCATTCTCAAACTCCAGGCTGTTGGCCTCGCCGATATTCGGCAGGGCGCCGAGGACCCTGGGTCGGGCGGGATCCGAGACGTCGAGGATCCTCAATCCGGCCTCCTCGGAATGGGTGTATAATCGGTCGCCCATGGCCCGCAGACGCGTGACGGGGCCGCGCGCGAATCCGGGCCAGGAGCTCTTGTGAGTCAGTTCGGCGGAGAGTGCGCCGGAGCCCAGGAGCAGCGAGAGAAACAGCAAAACGGTTCGCCGTGTCGCGAGCGGGAAAACGGAGACCGATTTCACGGGTGAACCATCCCACGGTGCCCCTCTCCGGACAAGTGACGAGGGGTGTCCGCCCCGGACGCACGCAAGGCCATGGACAGGATCCGCTCCGTAGCCGCGCAGTGAAACCGGCGACCGCCGGGTCGCTGGGTTCATAGTGCCGGTCTGCTTCCCACGCGAAACTCGCGACTTGGCAGTCGCAAGCCCCACATGCTGCGCATTGCCGTCTCCGGTCCCCCTCCTTCCGCCCCCGGTGCGACCGCCTTCCGCTGTGGGGCCGGCGACCGCCGGGTCGCGGGGTTCACAGTGCCGGTCCGCTTCCCACGCGAAACTCGCGACTTGGCAGTCGCAAGCCCCACACGCTCCGCGTTGCCCTCTCCGATCCCGCTCGTTGCGCCCCCCGGTGCGACCGCCTTCCGCTGTGGGGCCGGCGACCGCCGGGTCGCGGGGTTCACAGTGCCGGTC
>CAZSOV010000053.1:0-32381 GCA_964608505.1 uncultured Verrucomicrobiota bacterium | reverse complement strand
CGGACCGGTGCGGGGCGCGGTGAAGGGTGAGACCTCGCGTTGGCAGGGCGCGTCGAGGGTTTCGGGAAACGAATCCGTGGACGGCAAGTCGCGCCGCGTGGGAGCACGCGGCGTACACCGTGCAGGCCCGGTGCCCTCACCGGGCGGCGCGATGGCAGGGGCGGTGCATGAGAGAGGGAAGGGGGAGGCCACGAAAAAAGGCGCCCCGGTAGGGAGGCGCCTTTCGCGATAAAAGGAAGGTTGGGCGGAGCGGACGCTCAGCTCTTCTTCTTCTTGGCCTTCTCGGTCTTCTCGCCGGCGTCGGTCCAGCCGGAGATGCCGGCGGACATATGCTTGACGTTCTTGTAACCGAGCTTGGCGGCGGCATCGGCGGCGGCCTTGTAGGCGCTGCACTTGGGTCCGCCGCAGTAGGCGACGATCAGGGCGTCCTTGTCGGCGGGGAGAGCCTTGGCGAGGTCCTTCTGGACGGCATCGAAGTCGACGGCCGTCGGGACATGGCGCTTGGCGTAGCTGTCGGAGCCGTTGACGTCGATGAGGGTGATCTTCTTGGCCTTAATGGCGGCCTTCACTTCGGCGACGCTGATGTCGGCATATTCGCCGGCGAAGGCGGTGAAGGCGAGCGCCGCGGTGGCGACGAAGGCGAGGAGCTTCTTCATGGAACGGTCTGGTAGGATTTGGTTTTGGTTGTCGTTGTCCCCGTCGTACGGGGGGGCCGGAATCGTCGACGTCCGAAGACCACAGCTCATTCAACGAAGTTGGCCGGGTAATTCGAGCGATTAGGCACGGACACAGATAGCCGGGGAACGCGAGGACGCAAGTTCGGAGTTCGCAGGTGCGGCCTACAGCCCAGGGCGATTGACAAAGTCGATTGGGGCCCGCGACCGCCGGGTCGCGGGGCGATCGAGGCAGGCGAATCGAGAGGCGAAGCCTGCGACTCGGCAGTCGCCGGCCCCACATCGCGGTTCCACGCAGGACTTTGTCAACGGCCCTGGCCTACAGCCGCGGAGCGGCGGGCTTGATGGGGGCGCGCCAGGGGAGGACACCCTGGACCCTGGTCCTGCGCTTGAAGACCTTGTCGCCGCACGTCACGTAGAGCGTGTCGAGGTTGGGGCCGCCGAAGCAGACGTTGGAGAGCCAGCCGGTGCCGGGTTTGGGGAGGATGGCGTTGACGCGTCCGGCCTGGTCGCAGATTTGAAGGCCCATGCGCGTCGTGACGTAGAGGCGCCCATCGGTGTCGCACGTCATGCCGTCGGCACCGCTGTCGACGGCGGGATCGGGGACGTGAAGATGGAAGTAGGGCTGTTTGTGGGCGAGGGCGCCGTCGGGGGCGATGACGAAGGAGTAGACCCATTGGCTGCGCGTGTCGGCCACGTACAGGAGGCTTTGGTCGGGCGAGGTGATGACGCCGTTGGGGAAGCCGATGCCGGTGTCGACGACGGTTTTCTGGAGGGCGGCATCGACGTGCCAGACCTTCCTGTTGTCGGGGTCGGTGAAGTAGCCGCCATCGGAGAGGGCGACGAGGTCGTTCGAGGGGGCGCCGTCCACGACGGTCTCCGGGGTCCCGGATTCATCGTAGGCAACGATCTGCTTTTTGGCGTTGGCGGCGGCGTAGAGGCGACCATCGGCGCCGAACATGAGTCCGTTGGCGGCACCGGTGTTCTCGGCGAAGACGCTGACCTTGCCGTCGAGGGAGATCTTGTGGATGCGGTTGTTGGGAATGTCGGTGAAGAAGACCTCGCCGCGTTCATTGACGGCGGGGCCCTCGGTGAAGCGATGGCCGGAACTGACGGTGACCCAATCCTCGCCGGGAACGACAATCTGCTGGAGGAAGGTGTTCCGGGACCGGGCGGAGCGCGCGACCGGTTGGGCGGCGTCCTTCCAAAGCCAGCGCAGGGCGTCGGGGAAGATCGCGGCGCCCTGTTTGCCGTCGTGCCCGCCATCGCCCCAGGCATGGTTGACCTCGTAGCCGGTGAACTGGAGGGCGGAGAGCATGTCCTGGTTGGCCACCCACCAGCTGCCGCCGTAGATATCGAGGTCGTTGGAGCCGTCCTGGAGGAAGACGCGGAGGGGCTTGGGCTCGGTCTTGCGGATCAGGACCGGGTAGGCGTTGCCGCCGCGGAGTCCGACGTAGGTGCCGATGGTGGAGAAGACGCGGGAGAAGGCGTCGGGACGCTCCCAGGCAACGGTGAAGGCGGCGATGGCGCCGGAGCTCGCGCCGGCGATGGCGCGACCGGCGGGATCGGTGGTGAAGCGCAGGTCGTGGGTCTTCTCGATCCAGGGCAGGAACTCGTCGATGAGGAACCGGGCGTAGCGGTCGCCCATGGAATCATATTCGAAGCTGCGATTGAACCGGGGCAGGACGTTGGTGCTGGCGGCCGGGACGACGCCAGGGCTCACGAAGACGCCGACGAGGGCGGGGATTTCCTTTTTGTGGACGAGGTTGTCGAAGACGACCGGGACTTTCCACGTGTTGCCCATGCCCTTGCCGTCCTGGAACACCATGAGCCGGGCGGGAGCGGAGCGGTCGAGTTGCCGGGGGATGTAGACGGAATAGGAGCGGGTGGCGCCGGGGAAGACGGCGTTGGTGGCGGAGGAGGTGTAGGTGCCGTCGATCCAGTCCCCCTTGGGGACGCCTTCCTGCGGCAGGGAATCCGCCGTAAGCGGATACTCGGTGGCGGCGCGGACCCGGGTGGGCAACGCCACGACGAGTCCGAGCAGGGAGAGGGCAAGCAGGGTGCGCATGACGACGACGGGTTCCGAGGGATGGAAACGCATGGATTGGGTCTGCCGCAGGCTGCCCGGATCGGAGTATTGCGCAAGCCGGGCTTTTCCGGGGCCACCGTCGCCGCGGCATGAAGGAGTTGTTGCGGAGACGGTTCTTTCACGAAAAGGCGGCTTCGTTGGACGCGCCGGCTCGCCGTCCCGGTCTTGTGGCGCCCTCGGTATCGCGTCCAAGGGATGGATCCTAGGCGCCTGTCGTGCGTCCCCGGGCAGCCGGCGTTCGCCGTGGCCGCGCTTTGGATCTGGCCGCGATTTCCGCCACCCGGAAACGCACGATGGCCTCGATGAGCTGGAGCGGAATCGGTTCGGAGTATGGAAACTGGACCGAGCCCCGCGCGCCGGCGTACCCCGACAACTCGCGGGCGAACTTCTGGATGGCCGACGGGGTGGGGTAGAAGCCGAGGTGTTTCCGGCAGCCTGCGAAGTGAACGAGATTCTCGCCCAACACGAACGTGGGAATCCCGTACTTGATGGCCTCGGTCGCCTCCGGCGCGGCCCGGAGGATCGTGGCGCGCACCTGCTCCAGCAGGCGTTGGATCTCGGGCGGATGCCCGGAAATGTAGGCATCGATGGTACCGGGGCCGGGCTGGGGCGTTTTCATGGAATGGAGGAGAGGAGGAAAGGGGATGCGCGGCGCAGCGTGGAGGATCGTTCCCGGGCGAGGCCAACCCAAACATCCAGCTACCCTATTAAAGCTGCGGGAATTGGGACAGAAAGCCCATACAGGCCGTGAAGGACATAGATAAAATCCCCGGGCCATGGGCCTTAGGGGCCTTAGAGGGCGGTTCCGTTTCGTGTTTTCGCCGTGTTTCGTGGCCCGAGGGTCGCCGGGTTTTTTGCTTCGGGGTTTCGCTTGCGCGGTGATCCGGGGGAAAACTCGCCCTTGACGACTTTGTACTGCCTGTGTAAATACAAAGTAGTTACGTTGCATGGGCGATAGCCATACAGAGCGGGATGCTGATGGAATTCGACTGGACCAATCCGCCGTTCCAGTTCTCGGGAGGGGTGTCTCCCCAGGACGTGGAAGAGTCTTTCGAGGATCCGTTTGCGATAAAGTTGCTCCCGGATTCCTCGCGTTTCAACGCCCAGGCCCGGTTCTTCAACTTGGGGAAGACGGTGACGGGCAAGGGGATCTTCGCGATTTACCGGACCAACGGGCGTTCGATCCGGATTATTCAGGCGCGGGCGTTCCTGCCCGAGGAAACGTATTTCTACGAGCGGAAGGTGACGCAGGCGTTGCAGTAGGCGACGGGTCAGGGGACCCGGCCTACAGCGGGGCGACGGTGACGGTGACGGTGGATGTCGGCAGGGCGGGGCGGGCGGAGGATCGTGGAGGAAGCAAGCCATGAACCCGATTTCATCCTGGGAAGACGTGCCACTCTTCGACCGCGAGGAGGCGGAGGCGGCGTTTTGGGAGGAGAACCGGATTGATTTGCGGTTGATGGAGGCCGCGGTGGCGGCGGGGAACGAGGCGGGGGAATCGATCACGATCACGCTGCGCATGGATCCCCGGATGTTGTCGCGGATCAAGCGCCTCGCCCGGACGCGCTACCTCAACTACCAGAGCATGATCAAGCAGTGGCTCAGCGAACGCATGGAACAGGAACTCCGTGGTCGCGGTAACGGTCTCTAACCCTTACCCTTCCGCCCCAACCCAATCCCATGACGCGCACTTTCCCCAATCGACCCGGGCACGATCACGGCGGCAACCGACTCGCGACTCGCGGGGGCCAGGCGGGACGCCGGGCCTTCACGCTGATGGAGCTGCTGACGGTGATTGCGATCATCGCCGTGCTGGCGGCGCTGGCGGTCCCCCTGGCCGGCGGTGCCAAGACCGCGCGGACCCGGTCGCGGACCCAGGCCGAACTGCGGCAGATCCAGACCGCCATCGAATCGTACAAGGCCGACCGGGGCGTCTACCCGCCCGACCACGCGGATCCCACCCCGGCCAATCCCCGGCGGGTCAACCCGGCGGTCAACCCTCTGTTTTACGAGTTGCGCGGGATGGATCTGGTCAATGGCCAGTTCCGGTGCAAAGGCGATGCGCACACATACTCCCCCGACGACCTGTTCCGGGCCTTCGGGCGGCGCGGGATCCTGAACACCTCCGCCGACCGCTCGGAACCGGCCCGATCGCATTTCGACCCGAAGGCGGACATGGTGAAACGGGTCACCTACAACGGCGTCGAGATCGAGGTCCTGGCGACGGCCTCGCCCTGGCCGCGGGGCGAAATGGCGTCGGCGCCGATCAGCGGCAGCACGGTGAATCCCTGGCGGTACGTTTCGACTTCCCCCACGAACAATACGGGCAGTTTCGATCTCTGGGCCGAGGTGCATGTCGGCAAGGAGAAGCAGCTGTTCCATAACTGGTAGCGTCCTCATGAATTCCACGACTCGCCCAAAGTCGGTCCCGCAGCCCGTCGTCGTACGCTGGTACGACTGCGAATGGAGTCAGGACGTCGTCGTCGTGCCCGCGCCCGAGCGCCGGGTGACGGGGCGGCGGACGGATCCGACGGCGGGGCAGGCCCGTGGTTTTCACCGGGAAAAGGAGAAAATCGCAGTGACAACCCTCCCGGGCATCTCGCAACCTGCGCGTTCCCAACGGCATCGCCGCTAACACATGAAGACGAGCCCCCCCCAAGCGGCCCGCGCACGCGGGTTCACCCTGATCGAGTTGCTGGTGGTGATCGCCATCATCGGAATTCTCGCGAGCATGATCCTGCCGGCCATCGGCAAGGCCAAAGGCAAGGCCCAGATCGCCAAGGCCCGCACCGAGATGGAAGGCATCAAGGGCGCCGTGCTCCAGTACCAGGCGACGTACGGTCGGTTGCCGGCCGACCAAGACGTGCGAAAGAACGGCGTGAGCGACGCTTCACCCGACTTCACGTACGGCACCCTGCACAACGGCCCGGCGGTCAACCGGATGCCAAACCTCTCGGATCGGAAGGGCAACGCGTTCTACGGCGTCGGCAACCTGGGGCCGACCTACCAGGCCTCGAACGCCGAGCTGATCGCCATTCTAGCCGACATCGTCAGCCGCCCGGACACCAGCGTGCCGACCGTGAACGAGAATCACGCGCAGAACACCCAGAAGGCCGCGCTGCTGTCGTTGAACTACAACTCCAAGAACGTCGGACCGGGCCTCGGCACCGACCTCCTCTATCGGGATCCCTGGGGCAGCCCCTATATCGTCACCATCGATCTCAACTACGACAACATGTGCCGCGACGGCTTCTATCGGCGCACCGCGGTGTCGCGGGACAACGGGAACCGGGGCCATTTCGGCCTGACCTACAACGCCGAGGCCGGCGGGGAGGCCTGGGAGGTGCGAGCACCTGTCATGGTCTGGTCCTTCGGTCCGGATGGGCAGGCCAACAATGCGGTGGCCGCCCATCAGGGCGTGAACAAGGACAACGTTCTCAGCTGGAGCAAATAGCCGCCTACGAATCCGATCCATGGACCTCGGGCCGACAACGATGGTGCAGCCGGGCGGGCCGGACCCGCGACGGAACCGTCGCGAGCGTGAGTCGGGTTTCACCCTCGCCGAACTGCTAGTGGTGATCGGCATCATCGGCCTGCTCGCGGCGATGGGGCTGCCCGCGCTCCGCGGACTGGGCGAGTCCAACGCCATGGACGCCGCGGTGCGCCAGATGCTGGACGATCTGGCCTACGCGCGGCTGCGGGCGATCAATGATCGCACGACGGTTTACATGCTGTTCGTGCGCCCGGACGTGCACGATTACGCGACGAATCTGGCGCCGTATCGGTTCACGGGCTACACGCTGCTGAGCCGGCACACGCTCGGGGACCAGCCGGGGAAGGGCCAGCACCGGCAGTTGATCCCGTGGCGGCAGCTGCCGGACAAGGTCTTCTTCTCGCCGGCGAAGTATGCCTTTGGGGCGCGCTTCGTCACCAATGCGTTCGAGGAGCCGTGGATGGTCGGAAACAACGGGGCCGAGAGCCTCAGCAACGCGAAGTTCCATCCCACTTTTGGGATTGTCGTCACCAACGTGCCATACGACGGCGAGGCCGGAAGGCCGAAGCCGATTCCCGTGTCGTACATCGCCTTCAACTCTCAGGGTCAAGCCGTCCGCGTGAATGCGGACACAGGCCGCCAGGAAGTGGGCCGGGACGAATACCTCGCCTTGATCAAGGGCAGCGTCCAGCACCCCGTGGATGCCAGCGGCCAATACGTGGGGCCCGCGGACATCGTCGAGGTGCCGAAGGGCAACCGCCGGTTCCTGCGCGTGAACTGGTTGACCGGGCGTGCCGAGGTTCTGGGCGAACTTCACATCATCGAGGGCCAGCCCGTGCTGGTGGGGGATCCGAAATGAAGATCGCGCTTCCCAGGAACCGCTCGAGCACCTGCCGCAGCCCGCGCCGCGAGGCGGGGTTCACGATGGTCGAAATCGCGCTCAGCATCGCGGTCGTGGCCTTCGCCCTGGTGGCCATCGTCGGCGTCCTGCCGACCGGGTTGCAGGTCCAGCGGGACAATCGCGAGGAAACGATCATCAACACGGACGGCGCCTACCTCCTCGAGGCCATTCGCTCCGGAAACGACCACCTGGGGCTGCTGAGCAATACCAACGGTATCGCGGTGTACATGCTGACCGTGAATTACTACGACGGCTCCAGCGTGGTCATCGCCAACGAGGACACCAAAGACCCGGTGTCGGGCCAGACCCTGCTCGGCCTGCTCAGTTCGCCGCGGCGGACCGACCGGACCGGCGTGAGCAACGTGATCGCCTGGGTCCGGGCCATGAACGGTTCGGCCATTGACCGCGATCCCCTGGCCCAGGACCTGGCGTTCCGGTACCAGTTGATCGCCGAGGTCGTTCCCCACCAGGCCTTTCCGGCCAACACGATTTCGACGCTGCATTCGAACGACGTCTCGCGGCTCCGGCATCTGGAGGCCAACCTCCATGAAGTCCGGCTCGCGTTCCGCTGGCCGCTGTACCGGGACAGTACGAGCGCGATCCAGAACGCTCGCGTGGGGACCAAACGGCGGACCTTCCGGGCCCTGGTCGGGGGAAACATCAGCACCCGGGCGACCAACGTCGTCGGCAAGGACGTCGCCTTGTTCTACTTCCAGCCGTCGGTGTACCGCTCCGCGCCGAAACCCTGAACTCCCGCTTTCGACCATGCGCTCTTCCGCCATCGCCCATCGAGCCGCCCGGCACGGATTCACCGTGCTCGAGCTCATGCTGTCGGTGGCCATCATGACGGTCATCGTCATCGCCCTCTACACCGTGTTCGACCAGACCCAGCGGGCGCTGCGGACCACGATGACCCAGGTCGACGTCCTGGAAAGCATGCGGGCCACGACGGACCTCATGACCCGGGAGCTCGAGGCGGCCACGCCCGTCGAGATCGCGGTCACGAACGACGCCAGTTTCGCCGTGGCCGTGAACCCGATGTCGGTGCCCGTCGATCTCAAGGGTTTGGTTACGACCGAGTCCGCTCCGGTGCTGTTGCGGACGACGATTCAGGACATCTACTTCGCCACGCGCCAGAACGACGCCTGGACCGCCATCGGCTACTGGGTTGGGCCGGCGGCGACGAACGCGGTCAGCAACCAGCGGCTGTCCGTGGGCCGGTTGTACCGGTTCGCCTTCGAAACCACGGCCTCGAAATTCCGCTTCGAGAACCTCTTCTCCCGGTACAACGGTCCGATGAACGGTGATTTCCGGCTCAAGTGGTCCGCCCCGGTCATGGACGGCGTGATTCACCTGCGGTTGGTCGCCTACGACCGGGATACGCGCCCCATGGTGTTCGGGCAGTACCCGTTGCCGACGACCGGGGTGTCGGCGCTGTTTAAGGACATCCTGCGCGCCGACCAGACGGCCTACTGGTTCCGGCGGGACACGGTTCCGACGTTTCCGTCCTCGCTGGAACTCGAGATCGGGATCCTGGAGCCGCAGATGGTGACGCGGTACGCGTCGATTCCGTCCGATATCGAGGCGGCGAAGTTCCTGGCCCGGAACGCGGGCCGCATTCACCTGTTCCGGCAGCGGATACCGCTGCGCAATTCGTCCGTGCGCTGAACGGACCCGGCATGGCCCCGACCTCCGCCAGACCTCCGATGAACCGCCCCCCCCAACCGCGCCAGGCCGGCATCGCCCTCATCACGACGCTCATCATGCTGTCGGTGGTGACGCTGATGGCGGTGACCTTCCTGGCGGTGAGCCGGCGGGAGCGCTCGTCGGTGACCACCAGCAGCGACCGCCTGGATGCCCGGGCCATGGCGGAAGCCGCCCTGCAGCGCGCCGAGGCGGAGGTCGTGTCGCGGGTGATGAACACGACGAACCTGTTCTCGTACGAGCTGCTCGTCCCCACCAACTACCTGAATCCCGTGGGCTTCGTTCCGGGCAACACGAACATCGCCAACGTCAGCTTTCGATACGTCACCGGGCTTCCGGTGACCGGCGGCGACCTGCTCGGGGTGTACCGGAACCTGATGATCGATCCGCGCGTGCCGGTGTTCGTGAACACCAACGCGGCGACGGACGAGTACGACTTCCGGTATTTCTACGATTTCAATCGGAACGGTCGCTACGACACCAACGGCTGGCAGCCCGAAATCGGGCGCAACGGGGTGTCCCTGGGATTCACCAATCATCACGTCGGCGATCCCGAATGGATCGGCGTGCTGCGGCGCCCGGATCAGCCGCACTCGGGTTCCAACCATTTCGTGGGGCGCTTCACCTATCTGGTGCTGCCCACGGGGAAGAGCCTGGATCTGAATTTCCTGCACAACCAGTCGAAGCGCCTCGGGACCATCGTGGACGGCTACTTCCGGAACCAGGGCGTGGGCCCGTGGGAGCTGAACCTCGCGGCCTTCCTGGCGGACCTGAACACGAACTACTGGCACAACCCCAACGGCCAGGAATACCTGTACCGGACCAACGTCGCCAATTCGAGCAGCGGCGTGGCCTTCGAGAACGCCCTGACCTTGCTGCGGCACCGCTATCGGGTGTCGCCGGCGGACAGGAACCCGATTTGGACCAACTTGGCCAAAGTCAACGACATCTTCGGGCTGCGAGGCCGGAACGCGTTCGAGACCGACGGCAACGACGGGTACGGCGATGGACCGCTGCAGTTGGGCGTCGACCGGCCCCGTTCCGGCCCAAACCCGTTCGATCCCGTGCTCGAGAACGACGTTGCCACCCGCTCCTGGTCGGGTGCGGATCATCCGATGCAGTTCTTCGATCCGCAGGAGCTTTTCGCCGTCAACGAGGCCAATGTCGGCTGGCAGGTCGGGGTCGACTATGCGGTGGTGGACATGTTCACGAACCGGTTGAGCCGGGCCTCCCTCGATGTGTCGACGTACGACCGGCACACCGCGTACCGGATGCTGGGTCAGATCGGGACCGATTCCGTGCCGTCGAACCGCGGGAAGCTGCACCTGAGCTACGACAACCGGATGGATTTCGACAACCGGTATGCCGGCCAGACGTACGACCCCGCCCTCGATCCCCAAGGTTTTGGGCCCGCGCACGCGACCAACTTCCTTCCCTGGCGGGCATCGGCCTTCTTCACGAACGCGGCGGATCTGCTGATCAAGAGCGCGCATCCGCGACCGGGACCGAACTCGCCGTTCCCGCAGGTGGCGGTGACGAACGTCCCGGTCTGGCCGACCAACTACTATTCCCCGGCGATTCACCAAGCCTTGCAGATCGCGGCCAACATCCGGGACGCCACCACGCCGGGACTCCTGACCGTGGCCACCGAACCGCGGCTGCCGACCGTGTATCGGCCGCGCTTCGGACCGGGAGGGAACGGGGTGGTTTCGGTGGTGGGATACCGGGAAGTGCAGGCCGACTGGCCGCAGTTGTGGAACGCCCAGGCGTTCCGGCTGGGACGGCTGACGACCTCGGCGCCCTTCGGCGACACCAACTCGGCCACGGACCGGGTGATCGCGGGGATTCCGACGATTCTCGGGGCGCGGAAGGGGTATCCGAATTTCAACGAGTTCGAGTTGCAGACGACGGTGATGGCGACCCGCAAGCTCGAGTTGGTGAAGCGGTCGCCGTTGAGCGTACCGGCCTTCACGAACCAGATGTACACCATCGGCATCAGCAACGTGTTCGGGGCCGAGTTCTGGAACAGCTATCGCACCCCCTATCCGCGGGCGCTCGAACTGCGCGTCCATGTGGACGTCGACATCGTGCTGTCCAACCAGGTGCGGACGATCCGGCGGTACACGGGGACGCTGGGGTACACGAACACGATTCCGGCGAACCAGTGGCTCGGGGGCCAGTTCCGGGTGCCGTTCTATACGAACATCATGTTCCTGCCGATGTCGGCGTACTTCTCCAACGGCAATCTCGTCGGCCTGCTGACCAACCGGGTGGTCACGGGGAACCTGTTCGACACCACGCCCGGGTTCCCGATCCCGGCCTGGTACCTGGCCGTGACGAACCGCGTGAAGGCCGCCCTGATCGACCAGAGCTTCCCGGGCGGGCGCCTGGTGGACTACGTCGATCTGGACAACCTCAACACCGTCGTGGACATCACGCGGGAGTTGTTCGGCCAGTTGAACGACACGGGACAATCCTCGGTGGTGGGTTCGTTCTGGCTGACGAACCGGGTGAACGGGATGCCCTCGGGCGTCGCGAACCAGATCCAGGCCTCGCTCGGCATGCTGAACGTGTCCTCGTGGAACAGCGCCTCCGCGGAGCCGTTGCAGGGCCAGGACAAGGACAAGGCGATCCAGCGGTTCCGGGAGTTCATGGGACAGGCGGGGCAGGGGGTGCCGCCCTCCCCGACGCTCCGCATGCAGGCGCCGTTCTCGCCGGCGATCAAGCTGCTGGTGAACAAGTCGTGGCAGGCCAACGACCCGCTGGTGAACGACACCCTCTGGGATCTCGAGGACCCGACCCGCACGAACCTGATCGAGCGCCTGCCCCCGCTGTTCGCGGTGACGTCGGAGCGCAGCAACATCGGGAAGATGAACCAGCGGTATCGCCCCTGGCAGCGGAGCCTCGTGAGCAGCGCGGACGACACCGATTTCGATCCCTCGGTGAAGGATCCGCAGGTGCGCAGCTCGGACGACTGGGACTTTCCGACGAACGCGCTGCCGACCGTGGGCTGGCTGGGCCGGGTGCATCGCGGCACGCCGTGGCAGACGATCTACCTGAAGTCCCCCGCGGTGACGCCGCAGCGGTGGCAGCTCTGGACGGGGCATCCGACGATCGTCTGGCCGGGGCGGACGCTGCCGCAGGGGACGCAGCCGACGAACGACTGGCGGATCGTGGACCTGTTCACGACCGCGCTGAACGACAACACGGCGCGCGGCCAGCTTTCGGTGAACCAGGAGGGCGTGGCCGCGTGGTCGGCGGTGCTGAGCGGCGTGCCCATCCTCACCAACCTCCTCGCGACCAACCTGGGTCCGTGGATCATCGAGCCGAACACGCCCGAGCTGCGCGCCATCGTGGCGGGAATCAACGACGCGCGGTCGCGCCGCTTCGGCGGGAAGTTCAACTATCTGGGCGAGGTGCTGAGCGCGCCGTCGCTGAGCCTCGGGTCGCCGTACCTGCGGATGGGCCCGGGCCCGAACGGCATTCCGGCCGACCCCGTCGTCGAGCGGATCCCCCAGATGGTGCTATCCTTGCTGCGGGCGGACGAGGCCCGGTTCGTCGTGCTGGCCATCGGCCAGTCCCTGCGTCCGGCACCCGGGTCGGTGGTGGTGGAGCCGGGGGACTATTTCCAGATGCCCACGAACTACGTCATTACGGGCGAGTTCATGACCAAGACGCTGATGCGTCTCGAGGGGGAAGCCGAAACGAACGGCGTGCTGCGGGTGCGCGCGTTCAAGGAGAGTTACAACGAGGTACCCGCTCTCGAGTGAGATCGGAAGGATCTGAATTATGCGTCTGCGATGCCGAACCTGGCTGGTGATCAGCGTGCTCTCGTTTCTGGGAGCCGCGATCTTCTGGCGCCTGGGCGAGCAGCGGGTGGCGAACGCTCGCGCCGGACGCCCCGCGGAGACCGCCCCCGCTTCCAACAGCACCCCGGGCACGCCCGGGGCCGCCGTCAAACCGGGCGCCGCCCTCAAGCTGCTGGCACCCGGTGCCCGGCTGGCCGGCACCGTTCCCGCCGCGCTGCGCGAATCCGTCGCCGCCGCGCTGCCCGAGGCGCCGACGAACGCCTCCGCCGCGGTCGTGCATCCGGCCACCGGGCCGAAGCCCGGGCTGCGCCTGCGCAACACGACGCGGACCGACGAGGAACTGCTGCATGACGACGCGGCGCTGGTGCTCCGCAACGCGGTCATCGATACGCGGTCGGGCGTGGAACTGCCCATTCCCGGGCACCTGCGCGCGGGGGCCGAGCCGGGCTCGTACATCGTGCAGGCCCGCGGCGCCATCGACACCGCCTTCCGCAACGCCATCCGGGCCGCCGGGGCGGAGGTCGTTTCCTATCTGCCGCAGAACGCCTATCTGGTTTCCGCCTCCGCCGCCCAGGCCGCCGCGATCCGGGGCGCCGGCGACGTGCGGGCCGTCCTGCCGTTCGAACCCTACTTCAAGCTGGAACCGTCCCTGCTGCGCAAGGCCATCGGCGACGAACCGGTGCCGTCGGGAACGCGGCTGAACCTGTCGCTGCTGCCGGGCACCCGGGAGAACGGACGGGCGGTGCTGGAGTCCATGGGGGCCACCCTGGACGCCGAGTTCGAGACGCCCTTCGGTCCGGCGCTCACCGTGACCCTCGCCGGCGGATCGCTGGCCTCCCTGGCCCGGCTGCCGGAGGTGCAGGGGATCGAGCCCCACCGCCAGCGCCAGCTGCTCAACGATCTCACGCGGGAACGGTTCGGGATCTCGACCGGCACCAACGCGCCCGGCTCCTACACGAACGCGCTCGGCCTCACCGGCACCAACGTCTGGATCAACGTCAATGATTCCGGCATCGATTCCACCCACGGTGACCTCGCGGGACGCGTGACGGCGGACCAACCCTCGACGCTCGTCGATTTCGTGGGGCACGGCACGCACGTGGCGGGAACCATCGCCGGGAACGGCGCCCAGTCGGGGACCGTGACGACCACGCCGCCCGGTTCGGCGCCGGCCGCGGACCTGCGGGGCATGGCGCCCGCCGCACGGTTGTTCGCGCTGCCCATCGATCTCATCACCGGTCCGCTCATCTCGGACACCTACCTGCAGCAGACGGCCGCCACGAACTACTACGTCGTCCAGGGTCGGACCAACGTGCTGCTCTCGAACAACAGCTGGGGATACACGCAGGATTACGACTACTCGCTGGCCTCGGCCTCGTACGACGCGGCGGTGCGCGACGCCCTGCCGGCCATGACCGGCGCCCAGCCCATCGTCTACGTGTTCGCCGCCGGCAACGAGGGCTTCGGCGCCGAGGACGGCCAGGGCGGGGAACCCTCCACCATCCGCGCCCCGGGCACGGCCAAGAACGTCATCACCGTCGGCGCCATCGAATCGCCCCGCGGCATCACCAACGAGGTCGTCTATACCGATGCCCAGGGCGAGTTGCAGACCAACCAGGTGTTCCTCGCCGAGACCGACACCCATTTCCAGATCACCTCCTTCTCCGGGCGCGGCAACGTCGAGCCCGGCGTCGAGGGCCGCTTCGGACGATTCAAGCCCGACGTCGTCGCGCCCGGCGCGTTCACGCTGTCGACGCGTTCCAAGGACTGGCTCGATCCCCGCGGCTTCTCCGACACCCTCGTGGGGCGCCTCGACAACCAGGAGGTCGTCTCCGGCGGGCGGAACAACTACTCGATGTTCGTGCCGGCGGGCGCCGCGGAGTTCCGCGTCCGGGCCCTGCCGAACCTGCGCTCGCCCGATCCGATGCCGGGCCTGCCGATGTACCTGAGGTTCGCCGGCACGCCCGACCCGGCGACGGACCTGGTCTCGACGAACAACGCCATCCGGGTGCCGCCGGACGGCACGATGCAGCCGGGCGACTGGCGCTACGCGGTGGGGAACTTCACGTTCGGGACGGTGGCGTACGACCTGTTGTCGGTCATCACGCTCACCAACGATTTCGGGGATTATTTCGTCCAGTTGAAGAAGTTGAACGACGCCGTGGGGCCGCAGTACCGGTACGAATCCGGCTCCAGCATGGCGGCGCCGGCGGTGACCGGGCTGCTGGCGTTGTTCCAGGATTATTTCCAGAAGGAGAACCGCGGCGCCACGCCCGCCCTGCTCAAGGCGCTGCTCGTCAACGGCGCGCGCTCCCTCGGCGCCCTCTACAATTTCAGCGTCTCCGACGTCATCAACCTCCAGGGCTGGGGCGCGGTCTCCCTCACGAACACCCTCCCGGCCTACAACCTCGCCGCGCCGACCGGCGTCGTGCACGCCGTTCAGTACCTCGACGCCACGGGTGCCGACGCCCTGGTGACGGGCCAGAGCCGGAGCTGGAAACTCGCGGTCTCGCCGGCCGCCCAGGATCAGATCCTCAAACTGACCCTCGTCTGGACCGATCCGCCCGGCAACCCGAGCGCCGGCCTCAAGCTCGTGAACGACCTCGACCTCCAGGTCCGCAACGAGGACGACCCGCTCAACCCCGTCCACTTCGCCGGCAACGACATCCCGTACCGCAGCGATTTCACCACGCCCCGGCTGGACGCGGAATCCGTGACCAACGACGTCGTCAACAACGTCGAGAACATCCTCATCCGCCCGCCGCTCGGCACGAACTACGTCGTCACCATCCGTGGCCGGCGGGTGAACGTGAACGCGGTGACGGGACATCCCGACGGCATCGCCCAGGATTTCGCGTTCGTCGCGTCGCTGGAGGACAAGTCCCTGACCAACGCGATGACGTTCACCGCGGAAGCCCCCGTCGGCGTCGTCCAGACGCCGAGCGTGGCCTATCCGACGAACGGCCTGGCGCTGCTCAACCAGCGGGTCGGGGCGAACGCGCCGCGGCTCGGGCTCCTGCCCGGGGCGACGAACCAGTGGCAGTTCTTCGTCTTCACCAACAGCCAGCGGTACACGCCGCCCAACCTCGGCCTCACCAACGGGCCGTACGTGGCGTTCATCACCTTCCTGCCCCCGAACCTCGGGCATCCCCGCAACCGGGACGCCGACATCGACCTGTACGTTTCGCGGGACGCGTCGTTGACCAACCTGAACCCGGCGGCGATCCAGGCGGCCGACAAGGCCCGCAAGCCCGGTGGCACCGAGCTGGTGTTCTACACCAACGCGATCGTCGATACCGTCTACTACGTCGGCGTCAAATCCGAGGACCAGCAGGCCTCGGAGTTCGGGTTCGCCGCGCTCTCGAGCAACACCCCCTTCGACGAGGACGACCAGTTCGGCAACCGCATCGTGCGCGGCCTGCCGTACAATCTCCCGATTCCGGACGGCTCCCCCGACACCCCGCAGGCGGCCTATATTTTCGGCATCGCGACCCGCTCGTTCCCGGTCCAGCGCGTGGTGGTGACCAACACGCTCTCCTTCGATTCGACCGGTGATATCCTGGGCAATCTCAGCCACAACGACGCGTTCGTCGTGCTCAACAACCATGCCCTCGATCCCAACCTCCTGGGCAACGTCTCGACGCTGATCTACGACGACTCGAACGGCGGCGACATCTCCTCCGGCGGACTCTTCGCCCGACCCACCGACGGCCCGGGACGCCTCACCGACTTCATCGGCTCGGATTCCACCGGAGTCTGGATCCTGTCGGCGGTCGACAACGCGGTGACCCAGAACGCGACGAACGTCTCCCTGTCGCTCATGCTGCAGCCGCAGTTCGTCGCGGACGACTTCTACTACACGACCGTCGAGGGCAACGGCGCGAACTTCTACTACGTGGACGTCCCGGCCAACGCCACCAACCTCACCGTCCGGATCGCCGGCCTGAACCAGCCGTTGTGGGTCGCCGTGCGCCGGGGCGCGCCGCCCACGCCGACCGAATACGACAAGGCGGCGGACATCTCGCCCCCGGAGGGCGAACTGCGCATCGGGTTGCGCGACGTGCCGCCCCTCAACGCGGGTCGCTGGTACATCGGCGTCTACAATTTCAATCCGACCCCGGTGGACTACGGGATCCTGGTGGACGTGGACATCGATCTCGCGCGCAGTTCGGATCGTCCGTTCACCTCCGACCTGACTCCCCCGATCCTCGACGACGCCCGGGTGGTCTCGTCGATCCGGGTGACCGAGGACCTCGATCTCGTCGACCTCAAGGTCGGCATCCGGGTGGATCATCCCCGGGTCTCGGACCTGACCTTCCACGTGGTGAGCCCGCAAGGCACCCGGTTGTTGCTCTCGGAGAACCGCGGCGGGCCCGACGGGACGGGTTACGGCATCCAGACCGCGGTGCAGAAGATCTTCACGGCCTTCACCGACAACACCAACCTGACCACCCTCCCGATCAAGCTCGGCGTGGCGCCGTTCACGAACAACCCGGTCTTGTCGAATGCGGGGAACCGCGTGGTCTTTGCCGACAGCTTCGAGGGGGTCACCCCCGAGTATTACTTCACCGGCGCGATCTTCGAGCCGGGTTGGGAAGTACTCGCGGGGGCCGCCCGGGTGGCCCGCGCCGCGCCGGGGATCACCAACGTCGCCGACGGCGATCAGTACGTGGTCCTGACCGGTGACGCCGAACCCGAGATCCGCGTCCGGGTGCCGGTGGTGCCCAATCGCCAGTACCGCCTCCGCTTCGCGGTCAGCCGGCTCCCCGGCGGCACGCAGGGGCTCGTCGCTTCCGTCGGTCCGTCCGTGGCTTCCCTCGAGGTCACCGAGGCCGGCCTGGGCGCCGGTTGGTCGAGAATCGCGTTGCCGTTCTCCTCCGCGGTCCCGTTGGTGGATGTCACCTTCCGGGCCCCGCGCGGTCGACTGGCGCTGGCCCTCGACGACATCGTGGTCGAGGAGGTCGAGGTCCCGCTCAACGCCCATTATCATCCCGAGGAACCGCTCAAACCGTTGCTCGGCGAGCGCGCCGTCGGCGAATGGAAACTCGAGGTGACGGACACCCGCGCGGGTCCCGCCGGCGGGATCGACCCGAAGTTCGAGTGGCGCCTGGAACTGGTCTTCGCCCTCCCCGCCGTCGACGCGATCCAGCTCACCAACAACGTGCCGTACTACGGCACCGCGACCGGGGAGGACATCCGGTATTTCTACATCGACGTCCCCCGCTGCGCGACCATCGCGACCAACACCATCGCCGGCGACCTGGGGACCCTCCTGCTCTTCGCGGACCGCGACGGTCTGCCCACGGCCAGTCTGGAGGATTTCACCGATGACTTCGGCCCCTTCCTCAACGTCGAGGGCCCCGGCATCGCGAACTTCGTGCTCTCCACCAGCTCGCGTCCGCTTCCCCTCATGCCCGGTCAGCGGTTCTACCTCGCCGTCCGCAATTTCCAGACCGACCTCACCAACAACGCCTTCGGCATCCGGGTCGCCTTCGACTGCACGGACCCCGTGTTGCCCGTCGTGCCCAGCCTCACGAACGGCGTTCCCATCCGGGCCATCCTGCCGCCCGGACCCGCCCTCCACTATTACCAGCTCAACGTCAGTTCGAACGCGATCTACGCCGACTTCTCCCTCCGCCCCGTCAACGGCAACGTCGACCTCTTCATCCGTCGCGGACGCGCCGACGACTTCCCGCTGCCGTCCCCGAACCGGTGGGACTACAAGTCCGACAGCCCGAATCCCGGCGTGACGGACTACGTCGAGGTGGGCCTGACGACGCCGCCGATGCCGTTGGAACCCGGGATCTGGTACGTCGCGGTGCGCAACACGACGAGCGTGGCGGTCGAATACGAGCTCCTGGCCACGGAGACCTACGCGACGTTGATCCAGCTGCAGAGCGGGGTGGCGGTGACGAACAGCATCGCCTCCGTCGATCCCCAGATCGGCCTGACGCCCCGCGACCTGCAGTACTACGCCTTCCTGGTGTCCTCGAATTCCGTCCGGGCCCGCTTCGAGGTGCCGGTGACCGATGGCGACGTGAATCTCTTCCTCCACCGCGGCGTGCCGCTCGCCTCGCCCGTGAGCTTCGATTACGCGGGCCTCCAATCCGGCCCGGTTCCGGAGTCGATCTCCGTGACGAACACGACCATGCCGGTCCCGCTCGCGCCCGGTTGGTGGTTCCTGACCATCGAGAACGCCGACGCGACGAACGTCACCTACGCCGTGATGGCGACGGAGTTCGGCACGTCCGTCACGCCCCTCGTCAGCGGCGTCGCGGTCACCAACAACGTCGCGTTCCCCGGGCCCGATCCCACGTACTTCTCCTTCGACGTCAGCCCCGGCGCGATCTCGGCCAGGTTCGAGGTGTTCGACATGAGCTCGGACGTGCAACTGGTGCTCAAGCCGGGCCTGCCGCTGCCGACCATGCTGGATCACGCCTACGCCAGCACCAATGCCGGCGTCGTGCCCGAGGACATCCTCCTCTCGCCCCTCTCGTTCCCCGTCGGGTTGACGCCCGGTCCCTGGTACCTCGGCGTGCTCAACCCCGGTCCTGTCCCCGCCACCTTCAGCGTGCGGGCCACCGAGGAATCGGCCCTGATCCGCGTCCTGACGAACGGGCTTCCCCAAAATGCGTCGATCCCCGGAGGGCCCGGGTCGCGGGTGGACTACTTCCAGTTCACCGTCAGTCCCGGGGCGACGGCCGCCGAATTCCGGCTGACCAGCGGGCGGACGGGCAATCTGGACCTCTACCTGAGGAAGGGCCTGCCCTTGCCGGACCCGGCTAATGCCCACTACCGGTCCGCGCGCGCCGGGACCTTCGACGAACTGATCCGCATCGACACCAACTCGGCGCCCATCGCCGTCAGCCCCGGCATCTGGTACCTGATGGTCACCAACCGGACCGCGGCCGTGGTCGGGTACGAGATCACGGCGACGGAATACGGGGTGGTGCCCCCGGATCCTTCGGGTCAGATCACCGACCTCGAGCTGTCGACCAACCGGACCTGCCTCACCTGGATCTCGATTCCCGGGACCAACTACTTCGTGGTCGCCAAGACCAACGTGCTCGATCCCGCCTGGACCGCCGTGTCCCCGACGATCCGCGCCACGACCGACCGCACCACCTGGTGTCTGGAGCCGCCCGGACCCTGGCGGTTCTTCGACGTGCTCGAGGGTGAATCGACCCTCGTCCCGATTCCGGCCCCCGTGCCGGAACTGCGGTTCGACGGCGAGAATATCTGCGTCGGCTGGAATTCGCTCGTGGGCACCGCGTACCACGTCGAGGCCCGGCGCGCCTTTGCCGAAACGAACTGGACCACGCTGACCTTCAAGATCGTCGCGACCACGAACTTCACCGAGGTCTGTTATCCCGTGGATCTCGGCTACCGGTTCTTCCGGGTCGGCGTCGGCGAGCGCGTTTCCCCCACCGCGACCCCGCTGCCCGATGCCGTCGTACGCGTCGACCGCGGCGTCGACCAGGTGTGCGTCTCCTGGCCGAGCCGTGTCGCGACGCGGTACCTCGTCGAGGGCCGGCGCCATGCCGCGGAGGCGAATTGGACCGTCCTCTCCGAGCCGCTCGACGGCACTGGCGGGATGATGTCGATCTGCCTGGATGCCGCCACCGAGTTCACTGTGTTCCGCGTCATCGAGGGGGTCTCCCTGCCCCTGCAACGCCCGCCCAGCCTGCCCGTCGCGACCGCCGTCCCTTCGGTCGATGCCTCGTTCGACCTGTGCTTCACGTGGGACGCCATCGTCGGGGCCGAGTACTTCGTCGAGGCCAAACAGCGGCTCGCCGACACCACCTGGACGGTGATCAGCCCGATCCTGACCGCGACCACGCCCCAGTTGGCCTACTGCCAGTCCCTGCGTTCGTCCTGGCGCTACTTCCAGGTGCGCCGCGTGAACCGCGAACCCGCCGCTGCGCTCGAAATCGACGCGATCCTGCCGGTGGACGGGAAGTGGTGGCTGACGTGGAGCGGTCCGGTGGGGGCCCGATACCAGGTCTTCTCCTCGGAATCCTCGCCGACCGTCTGGAGGCCGCTGGGCGGACCGGTCTCGTCGCTCACGGGAACCTTCGAGTTCACCGACCCGACCTCCCCGCCGCCGTCGTTCCGACTCTACCGGATCGAGCAGTTGCCCTGACGGTACAAATCCCTCATGCGCCCCGGACGGGGCGCGGGAGGCGCTTGCGGGCCCATCGGACGGGTGACGAAGTCCTGTCCACGAACTGCCTTTGGCAACCGCGACGCCCGGTGAGGGCACCGGGCCTGCACGCTGTAGGCCGCGTGCCCCCACGCGGCGACGTGCGGTCCGCGGTTCCGTTCCCCAAAGCGGGCGATGCGCCTTGCCCACCGGATGCCTCGCCATCCTCCGCGGGCCGTGCCTGCCGGCCCGGGCAGCGACGTCGCGGAGCGACGACCGAAGGTTGCCGGGGCCTTCAGGCCCCGGTCTCGCCTTCTCTCTCTTCCCCGTCGCGGAGCGACGTTCGACTCCGGGCGCCCGGGTGGGGCGTGGAGGTCGGCGGGTTCGGACGTCGCTCCGCGACGAGGGTTTTTTTGGAACGAACCCCGTCCGGGGGTTGAAACCCCCGGCTACCTTCGAAGGGTCGCTCCGCGACCAGGAAGCCACGGTCGGACACCTCGTTGCGGTTTACCACGAACCGCCTCCTGCAACCTCGCCGCCCGGTGAGGGCACCGGCCTACACGGTGAAGGCCGCGTGTCCCCACGCGGCGACCTGCCGTCCGCGGTTCCGTTCCACGAAGCGGGCGAGGCGCCCTGCCCACCGGATGCCTCGCCATCCTCCGCGGGCCGTGCCTGTCCGGCCCGGGCCCGGGCAGGGAGGTCGCGGAGCGACGACCGAAGGTTGCCGTGGCCTTCAGGCCCCGGTCTCGTCCTCTCTCCATTCTCCGTCGCGGAGCGACGTTCGACTCGGGGCGCCCGGGTGGGGCGCGGACGACACGGAGATGTTGCCCGGAGGCGCGGAACGTAAACCGGTGTCTTGCGTTGGGGGGGCGGTTGTCGTGGAATCGGACATCCTCCACGCCGGGAACCGGAACCTCCGGGGCACCGGCGTGCCGGGATACGATTCACCCCGCGAGCAACATCCCCGGCATGAAAGCAACGACTCCCCGTGACCGGCGCCCCGCGAGGCGGGTTTCGGCGTTTACCCTGATCGAACTGCTGGTGGTCATCGCGATCATCGCCATTCTGGCCAGCATGCTGTTGCCGGCCCTGGCGCAGGCGAAGGCCGAGGCCCAGCGGACGGCGTGCATCAACAACATGAAGCAGCAGTTGTTGGCGCACATCCTGTACCTGGGGGACAACGACGACCGGATCTCGCCGCCGAACTGCGGCGGGGCCTCCGGGGCGGCGAACAGTTCGTTGCCGGCGGGATGGCTCTATAAGCCGGGCGAGGCCCTGACCAAGAACGGCACGAACCACGGTCCCACGCGGGGCCTGTTCTATCCGGCGTTGCAGAGCCGGAAGATGTACATGTGCCCCGTGCACAAGACCAACACGCCGGCCTGGCGCCAGAGCACGATCCAGTTCACCAGCTACCTCATGAGCGGCGTCGTGATCTCCAGCACCGAGAGCTTCGACTGGAGCGCCGGTTCGGCGGGGCGGACGTTCAAGAACTCGTCGTTCCTGCCGACCGACATGATCTTCTGGGAGACGGACGAGGCCGATCCCGGCTACTTCAACGACGGTTCCAGTTCCCCGGCGGAGGGCTTTTCGAAGCGCCACTCGACGGGCGCCATCGTCGGCATGATGGGCGGGCACTACGAGTACCTGAAGTGGAAGAAGTACTACAACCTGCTGGCCGACCCGAACCGGAACAACCTCTGGTGCTTTCCGAATTCCAAGACCGGACGCTGAGGCGGGGGAACGCGCAGGACCGGGCACGAGAGGAAGGAATGTATGGCAACGAGTCGGTGCATGCGGCGTGAGGCAGGCGGATGGGCGGGGTGGCTGACGGCAGGTGTTCTGCTGGCGGGGGCCGTCCTGGGCACGGCGTGTCGGCGCGAGGCGACTCCCGAGGCCGCGACGACCCAGTTGCAGCAAGCGTTTCCGGACGGCGGCGGTTCGGATGCGGTGCGGGTCGCGATCTCGGCGGCGGAGGCGAAGGATTATCCGGCCAGCGTCGTCGCGCTCGACGTGGCGAAAACCACGCCCGGGTTGTCGGCGGGCCAGTTGGCCGCGATGGAACAGGCGCGCCAGGCGATCACCGCCGACCTGACGCGGCGGGCCGACGCCGGCGATGCCACCGCGAAGGCCCAGTTGTCCGCCATCGAACGGTCACGCTCCCAGTGACGGAGCCGGCGTCGGGAAGCGCCCCGGGAGCGCGTGTCCGCACGCGGGGCACCGGGCGTCCCGGGTCAGCGCCCAGGCGGTGATTTCATAGCGGTCCCGGGCGACGAGCACGGATTGGCAGGCGGAACAGCGGGTCGTCTGACCCTCGGGATCGTGCACGTTGCCCGTGTAGACGTGGTGCAACCCGGCCTTGAGGGCCTGACGGCGGGCGCGGCGCAGGAGGGCCGCGGCGGTGGCCGGGCGGTCCAGGAGTTTGAAATCGGGATGGAAGGCGGTGAAGTGCAGGGGCACGTCGGGCCCCAGTCGGTCGAGGTACCACGTGCAGAGGCGTTCAATTTCGGATTCCGAGTCATTGAGACCGGGAATGAGGAGGGTGGTGACTTCGAGCCAGACCTCGGTTTCGCGGCGAAGATACTCGAGGGTCTCCAGGACGGGCGCGAGGTGTCCGAGGCATTGTCGCCGGTAGAACTCGTCGCTGAAGGCCTTGAGGTCGACGTTCGCGGCGTCCATGTGGCGGTAAAACTCGGCGCGGGGCGACGGGTTCATGTAGCCGGCGGTCACCGCGACGGTCCGGACTCCCCGCTCCCGTGCCGCGATGGCGCAGTCGATGGCGTACTCGGCGAAAATGACGGGGTCGTTGTAGGTGAAGGCGATGGAGGGGGCGCCCCGGGCCAGGGCGGTCGTCACGACGAGATCCGGCGAGGCGGTCCGGTGCAGCCGTTCGTCGGAGCGCGCCTTGGAGATGCTCCAGTTCTGGCAGAAGCGGCAGCCCAGGTTGCATCCCGCCGTGCCGAACGAAAGGATGCGGGTGCCGGGAAGGAAATGGTTGAGGGGTTTTTTCTCGATGGGATCGAGTCCGAATCCGGAGGCACGTCCGTAGGAGATCAGCGCGATTCCGCCGTCCCGGGCTTCGCGGACGAAGCAGAACCCGGATTGTCCCTCCGCGAGGCGGCATTCGCGCGGGCACAGGTCGCATTGGAGCCGTCCGTCGGACAGCCGATGCCACCAGTCCGCCCGGATCACCCCGGGAGCCAGGGCGATGCGGCGTGGAGGCGCGAGGGTGGACATATCGAAGCGAGGGAACACCTGGGCATGACCCGGGGTCAACGGCGATGCCGGAGCCAATCTCCCGATGGTACTCGACGGTCAAAGTTCGGTGCGGAACCGCGTTGTGGGGCCAGCCCCTCATCGGAGCGCGGACGAGTGTGGCGGGACCGGGAAGGCTGCGGCACGGGTTGCCCCGGAGGCGGAATGGAACGGCAAGGCGCAGCGATGCGGGGCCCGCAACTGCCGAGTCGCGGGGTCACCCAGGCGGCGGAAGAAAGGAGGAGCCGCTGGCGACTCGGCGGTCGCCAGCCCCTATCCCAATCGCCTTTGTTCATCGCTCTGCCCCGAGGGGTGGGGGCGAGGCGACCGGAACGGGTGCCTCGGGATCGAAGGGGTCGGGAAGCAGCGCGGGCTGGTATCCCTCGAGCTGGACGAGGTCCCAATCGATCAAATGACGGGTTTCGGGCCCGACGCGTTCCCGCATCAGCAGGGCCCGCGCGCGCGCGCGGGTATCCGCGGGCGGATGGGCCAGGGCGGCCTCGACCTCGTCGGGGGCGGGTTGCCAGGGAGCGGGACTGCGGTCGAGGGCCAGACCGAGGCTGCGTTCGGGATCGAGGTGGTGGAATTCGAGGTCCTGGGAACGGAGCCAGGGGTGGTCCCAGGGGAGGTCCTCCTGGGCCCGGAAACGTTCCAGCAGCCAGTGCTTGGTGATCCAGTCCACCTGTCCGACGAGTTCGGTCGGGTCGCGCTCCAAGGCGTCGAGGGTGTCGGACCAGAGCCGGAGGACATCGTCGGTCTCGGGGTCGCGTCCGGCGAACTCGGCGCGGGCGGCGTCGAAATAGCGGCGGAGCAACTCGCGGGCGTCGACGGTGCGTCCGGAGGCCAGATCGACGGGCCACGGAGGAGCGCTGCGGTGGGAAAGACGGCGCAGGGCGGCGACGGAATCGGACAGGGCGAGGGCGGGAAGGCGGTCCAGTTCGAGCAGATCCAGGACGAGGGAGGTCGTGCCGGCCTTGAGGGCCAGGGTGGCGGGGAGGACGCTGGTGTCGCCGTGGAGCAGGTGGAGGCGGCGGAAGAGGCGGGGGTCCGCGAGCGGTTCGTCGCGGGTGTTGATGATGGCGCGATTGAATTGCACCCACTCGAAGAGCTCGTTGTTGATGAAGTCGGCGCGCTGGCTGATCTGGAAATGCGGATCGGCGCCGGGTTCGCGGAGATCGCCGCGGTTGCGGGCGCCGAGGGAGGCGCCGACGCGTCCCGCCCCGGTGTAGAGGACGCGCAGGGTGAGGAAGGCGAGGAGGGAGAGAACGTTGAAGTCCGTGAGCGGCGCGCCGCGGCGGACGAGGTAGTTCTCGTGGCACCCGAACGTGGCACCCGAATAGTGATCGACGTTGTTCCGGATGAAGCCGGTGGTCGGCGCCAGGCCGAGGTCGGTCAGGGCGCGATTCAGCAGCAGATCGCCGGCCCGATCATAGCGCACGAGGTCCCGCAGGCTCCGGCATTCGGGGGTGCAGTACTCGAGATGGCCCATGTCGACGTATGCACGCCCCCCGTTGAACAGAAAGCCCCCGTTGCCCGGTGGCTCGTCCCAATCCCGCTGGACGACGTCGGCAATGCCGTGGCGGCGATCCTGGAAGATCCAGGTGCGGACGGCGCCGACGATGGACGCGGAACCAACCTGGTTCTCGCCGAGACATCCATACTCGGTTTCGAGTCCGACGATGCGGTTCATGCGGGGAAACGGGGAGGGGCGGCGAACGTCCGGGGACTCCCGCGCCGGGCCTAGGCCGGGTCGGGTAGGGGAATGGCGAACGGCTCGAAGGTCGCGCGCGGCTGATCCCGACGGAGCAGGGCGGCCTCGATGACCTTGCCGCGGACGACCCCGGGCCAGGGAGCCGCCGAGGCAGTCCCCGGGGCCAGCCCCTGGGCGAGGCAGGCGGCGCATTCCAGCATCCGATGCGCCACGGCGACCGGGGCCGGGTCCGAGGCAATCACGCCGGACAGCCACACGCGTGCGGCTTCCGCGAGGGTGTCATCGGAGGTGACCACGGCACACCCTCCCTGCTGGATCTGGTGGAGGCCGTCGAACTGCACGCGCACGAGCAGATCGGCGGCGGGGGTGGGGCCGAGCTCGGCGAGAAGCAGGCGGACGATGAACGGCGGGGAGAAGATCTGCTCGAACGCCGTCTTGAGTTGGGGGCCGAGTCCGAAACCGACCAGGCGCCGGAGCGCGACATCCTCCGGGGCGCGGGTGAAGGCCTCGAGATGCGCGGCGTCGATGAGCGCGAGCCGGAGCCGTTCGAGGTCGGCGGGATGTCCCAGGCCGGCCAGCGCATGCCGGTCGAAGATCTCGAAGACCTTGGATTGGCCGGTGCCGATCCCGAGGAGGAGGATCCCGTCGGGCAGGCTCGCCCCGAAGACGGGGGAGGCGCCGTGGAGCTGGGACGCGACGTACTCGCGTCGGTTCCCCATGGCCTCGAGCCAGCGATACGGTTCGTCGGTCATCGGTGGTGCGGACTGATTAATCGCGGATGGTCTGGAGGTCGATCTTGCGGGGGTCGTCGGTGCCCAGCTCGAGGATGGCGGCGTTGGCACAGATGGCGTTGGCGTTGGTGGCCGTGGTGGTGCCGGTGGCGCCGGCGGCCTCGCGCAGGCGGGCCAGCTCGAGCACGGACAGCGTGTCGAGGGCGACGGGGTCGCGTCCGAAGCGGAGTTCGTTGAGGACCTGGGAGCGGTGGAGGAGGCTGCGTTTCCCGCCCTCGTACTGGGCGATGAGGGCGTCCACGACGCCGAGGACGACGCGGTCGGCGATCTGGGTTTGGTTGAAGATCTCGGGGACGGCTGAGGCGAGCAGGCCGCCATCGATCTCGAACCGGATGAAGTTGTCCGTGGCCGCGCTGGCCATGGAGTAGAGGATGCCGCTGGCACCCGCGAGGTTGTGATTGAGGAGCGGCGCCACGATGACGTGCTTGGTAATGTCCTGGGTCAGGAGCCGCGATAAATGGGAACGTCGTCCGGCGACGGCGTTGGTGGGAAGACCCCGGTTGCCCCGTTCGAATTCGAGGTCGCCGAAGACCAGCTGGCCGAGCATGGGATTCTCGTAGGCGACCTGCGGATCCCAGCCCGCGTCTTGCGCGCCGGCCACTCGGATGCCGAGGGCATCGGCGATGGCTTCGAAGCCCGCACTCCGAAGGTCCGAGAGCCGGCGGTCCCAGAGGACGATCTGGCGGGGCGGATGACCGGCCGCGAGTAGGCTGCGCACCAGGGCGCGGGCGACGTCGGGGCGGGTTCCGCTGACGGGGCCCGGAGACGAGTGGACCTTGATGCCCACGATGTCCTGGGACGAGACCAGCGCATGCCATGCATCCGCCACGGACCCTCGCGCGGAGAGCGCCAGGAGTCCCTTTGCGACCATGGCATCGACGACGTCGGGCTGGGGTGCCAAGGTGCGGGTGGCGGCGGGATCGTGGACGATCACCACCCTCGGTTGACCGGGTTGACCGCCGTTCAGAACGCTGGGTTCCGCGAACCCAAGGTCGGCGGAAGGCAGACAAAACGGCTGACAAAGCAAAAGCAGCGTGAGTATCACTCGCGGCATGGCCATGACGAAACGGTTCCCGGGGTCCCGCCAGGGCGGGCCGGGAGTCGTATACTAGCCGGAAACGGCATGTTGACGATGACAAACACGAGGACCCGGTGGCGAAACGCGGGATGCGGTCGGGCGGCCTGGTGGCCGTCCCTGGTGGCGGCCGCGGGCGTGTTCCTGGCGGGATGCACTCCGCCGGGCCCGCGCGCGCTGCTCGATGGCGAACGACTCCTGTTGCAGGGCAAACCGGAGGAGGCGCTGCGGCGGCTCCGCACGGCCGTGGAATTCCTGCCGGGGAACGCCCAGGCCTGGAATCACCTGGGCCTGGCGTTTCATGCCACGCGCCAACCGTCCGAGGCCGTCGATGCCTACCAGCGCGCGCTTCAGGTGGACCGCAATCTGGCGGTGGCGCATTACAACCTGGGCTGCCTGTTCCAGGAACAGGGCGACGCCGCCCGGGCGGCCGATGCCTTCGGGACGTTCGTGCAGCTGCAGCCGCGCGCCCTCGAGGGCTGGGTGCGGCTCGGTCAGGTGCAGCTGAAGGCCCGGCGCTGGGAGCAGGCCGAGCGCAGTTTTCAGTCGGCCTTGCGCCAGCTGCCCGGCGATCCCGACGCGTTGAACGGTCTGGGCGTCGCCCTCCAACAGCGGCGGCGCGTGGCCGATGCCTGGGGTTGCTTCACCAATGTCGTCACCCGCCATCCCGGCTTCGCCCCCGCCTGGCTCAACCTCGCGGTGGCTGCTCAGCAGTCCGGCCTCAAGTCCTTCGCCGCCCAGGCGTACCGTCACTACGCCAGCCTCAGCCCGGAATCGGCGCGGACCCTCGGCGTCGTGGCCGTCGCCGAACAGTTGGAAGCCGTCGCGCGACCGACCTACCAATTGCCGCCTCCGCCCGCCACCAATGCGCTGGCCGGCGCGCGCCCCACCCCGGGTCCCGGCGTCGCCACGAACCCCCCGACCGCCCGGACCAACCTGCTTGCCTCGACCGCCGCGCGCACCTCGGCCCCGCCGGTCACCCTGGAAGCCACGCGAACCATGGTTCCCCCGGCCCAGCCCGCGACGAATCTGGCGGGCCTCGAACCGCGACGCGTCGCAAATGATCCAACACCCCCCGCCCCCGCCCAGCCCGTCCAACCCGCACCCCGTGCCGCGGAACCCCTGGCCGGCGCCGGCACTTCCCCCCAGCCCGTCGTCACCCTCGTGGTGCCGCCCCCCGCACGCCCCACCGAGTCCACCAACATCGTCGCGTTGGCCTCGCTCCCCGCGACGCGCCCCCAGGCCGCTCCCGCTCCCCTCCCCGCACCGGTGCCCCCGCCAGCCATCTCCGTGCCCGTGCCGCCCGTGACGCCGTCCCCGACCCTGGCCCTGGCGCGAACGAACACCCCCGGCGTCACCGCCACCAACACGGTGCCTCCCGGAACGGCGCCCCCGATCCCCTTGCTCGCCTCCCTCCGCACCGGCCCGGAGACGGACCGGGTGCCGCCTCCGCTCCAGGTAACCCCCGAGGTCCATGACGAACCGCCGCCGCCGGCGCCCCGGGTGGTCTCGGGTGCGACCCCGGAACCAACCGCGTCTTCCTCGACAAACCGACCGCTGGTCAGGCCGGTGTCGCGCCAACGTCCCGCCGGCAGTCTCGACGAGAAAACCGGTTTCTGGACCCGGGCCAATCCGGCCCACTGGTTTGGAGACGAGGAAGGCAGGCCGGAGGGGCTGGCGGAGGTTCCGGAAGGCGAAAACCAGGGTGAGGGTGGGGCAGGGGAGGAGGCTTCAGGACGCTGGCGTTGGGCCAATCCGACCAAATGGTTCCGGGGCGAACGTGGGCCTGAGGAGGGACGTCCGCCGACGCCGGTCGGCGTGGGATGGTCCTCTCGGGCCGACGAACGGACGGGCACGACCGGCGCGGGTGCCGGTGGCCTCGCTCCCACCAATCGCGTTGCCTTTGAATCGACGTCGGCACCGCGCCGCGTCGCCATGGCGGCGGTCGAGCGGACGCCGGCCCCGGCCCCGGTCCCGGTCCCGGTCCCGGTCGTCACGGAACCCGTGCGGGAGGTGCGGCGGTATGGATACCGGAATCCCACGACGCCGCGAACCGGGGAAGTGGCCGCGGCCCAGGAACAGGTCGCCTTGGGAGTCATGGAACATCGGCGGGACCGCTTGGAGGCGGCGGTTCGGCATTACGAGACGGCGCGGGATCTGGATCCCTCGTCCTTCGAGGCCTGGCACAATCTGGCCCTGGCGCGGTTGCAGCGGGGCGAGGTGACGGACGCGCTGGCCGCGAGCGAATTGGCGCTGGCCGTGCAGCCCGATTCCGCGGCGGCACGGTTCACTTTCGCCCTGGCGCTGGATCGGGCGGGGTACCCGCTGGATGCCGCAGCGGAAGCCGAACGCGTGGTGCGGCGGCGTTCGGACGACGCCGCGGGACACCTGCTGCTCGGCAACCTTTACTCGCAACGCCTGGGTGATCCCGGGAAGGCCCGCACGCATTACTTGCGGGTCATTGAGTTGCAGCCCGACCACCCGCAGAGCATTGCCATTCGAAACTGGCTGGCCGACCACCGCTGAGACACGGCGGCTTCCGGGCGCAACCCACGGGTTTTCCTCTGGCGGACGATGCCGGGGGGTGAACGAACGACACATCGTATGAACACGCGTGGACGAAGTGGAACCGCGGGCTTCCTTCCCGCGCATCGGCAGGCGGCCTTCACGTTGATCGAGCTGCTCGTGGTGATCGCCATCATCGCCATCCTGGCGAGCATGCTGTTGCCGGCGTTGTCGAATGCGAAGAACCGGGCCCGGGCCATCGGTTGCACGAACAACCTCAAGCAAATGGGTCTGGCCCACTTCATCTACGTCAACGACTTCGGCAAGACCGTGCCGTACGCCCAGTACCAGGACCTTTGGATGAAGGCCTACATCGATCACCATGCCGGCGCCCAGAAGGTCCGGCTGTGCACCGTCGCCCCCGAGAAGACGACCAAGGGCCCCCGGAAGGCACTGGCCTCCAAAGGACCGTCGGTCTTCGCCGAGCAGGGGACCATGGACGAGGCCTGGTTGTGGCCCACGAACGGCGCCTGGGGATCGGCGGATGCCCGGGGATATCACGGCGGCTACGCCTTCAACTCCTGGCTCTACGGCGGCGGCTGGCCTTCCGACTGGGCCGACGAAAAACTCGCCGTCAAGTCCGAGAGCGATGTCCAGCGTTCCTCGGAAACCCCGGTCATGGGCGATTCCATGTGGGTCGATGCCTGGCCCAAGTCGGACCAAAAGCCCTCGTTCAACGGCTATTACGGCTGGAACGACGGCGGGATGGGAAGGTTCCTCCTCGCCCGACACGGCTCGGGCCCCGCATCGAAAGGCGCGCCAACCCAGGCCCCGGGCAGCAAGGTGAAAGCCACCATCAACTTCGTCTTCCAGGACGGACATGCCGATGGCGTGCGTCCGAGGAAAATGTGGGAGCTGACCTGGCACAAGGACTACCAGCCGCCGGCCTCCTTTCCGTTCTGAGCCGCGTGGTGGATGGCACACGCGCTGCGCGGATCCGCGCATGCTTCATCGGGAATTCGCCTAGAGACTTCGCCGAAGCCGGGGACGCGTAGCGAATTCGGCGAGGAGAAACGTCTGGCCATGACCGACCGGGAGCGCTAGGTGAGAATCATGAAGGCCATCGGATTGCGTCTCCTCCTCGTAGCAGCGGCGGGTGCCTGGGTGCTGGGCGTGTCGACCGGATGCGCGAGTCGACAGGGTACCTCGGCGGGCGACATTCCCGATCCCGCGGTCGACCCGAGCTCCGTGGGGCTGGTCAATCCCCCCACGAAAGTCCCCCTGCGCACCTTCACCTCGACCGAGCTCAAGGCCGTCTCCCTTGCGCCCGCGCTGGAGCGGAAGCGGGATGCGGACGAACTGGCCCGCCGTCTTGACCGGGCGCTGCACCACGACTTCGAGCGCCTGCTCCCGAAACTCGAGGTGGTCCCGCGCGGGGTGGAGTTGACCCGCACCACCGAATCGACCCTGCAGATCGTCCCCCGGGTGGAGGAGGCCCGACTCGTATCGCGGTTGGCTCGAACCTGGCTCAGTTGGGGCGCCGGCGACGTGCAGTTGGTGATCCGGGTGGCCTTCGTCGACGGGAAGACCGGCGAGATTCTGGCCGAGCCCGTTTTTCGCCGGCACGGGAGCGCCTTCTGGGGCAGTTGGTCCAACGGAGCCGACGATAAGGAGGTCGAGGACCTCCTGACCGCGGACGTCCTGCAGTACGCGCGGGACAATCGCTGAGTGATTGAGCGCTCAATTGGGTCGGAGGGCTCGCGAGGAAGGCTCGGCTCCGGCTCGAACGTCCGAACGTCGCTGGTACGAACCCCACCAAAAGCCCAAAACCAAAATCCAAGACCCAAAAACCCCGCGGTTTTTGTGCCGATTGTTTCCAAATCCCGCGGTTTATAAGATTGCGGGGGGATCGGAATCCGTCATTCTCGGCCCATGCCGCGTCCCCGGCTCAAGGCACCTTCGGATCTGCCGCTCGCCTACTATCACTGCGTCTCCCGCATCGTGGATCGGCGCTTCATCTTCGCTCCTGCCGAAAAGGAGCACTTCGTCCGGCTGCTCCGCGAGTGCGAGGCGTTCTGCGAGGTCCGGGTCCTGACCTACTGCCTGATGTCCAATCACTTCCATGTGCTGGTCGAGGTCCCGCGCCGGCCTCCGCCGGAGGCACGACCCTCCGCCGAGCAGGTGCTGGCGAAATTGGCCAAGCTGTCGGGGCATCAGAACGTGGGGATGGT
>CAZSOV010000052.1:0-32931 GCA_964608505.1 uncultured Verrucomicrobiota bacterium | reverse complement strand
CGAAGTGCTCCTTTTCCGGGCCGTTGAAGATGAAGCGCCGATCGACGACGCGGGAGACGCAGTGATAGACGGCGGCGGGATGATCGGGTGGGGCGAGCAATCGACCGGTCGGCATGCCCGGACCCTGCCGGCGGCTGGATCGCGTTCGCAATCTAAAAATCCCGCAAATTGAAACTATGATGGTTGAAATACTGCTATCCCCCCCCCGACTAACGCGGCACGAATGATTTTTAGAAATCCCGGGGTATAATTGGTGAAATTCTAAAAATCCCGGTGGTTCATTGGTTGGCGGGGTTGGACGCTCATTCAAGGGGCCGGTTATGGAATCTTGAAGGGTGCAACGGATCCAAATGGAGTTTGGGGACTCGGATAACGTGCATTCCGACGACGCCACGCCTTTAAAGCGCTGGCTGATTGGCCATCACTGTGAATCTCCCGGCAAGTGGTAATTCGAACACCGTGTGAGGGCGAGGGCCGGGGCAGGAGGAAGCCGGGGCTGATAGAAATATCCCGGGATGTAAGTAGTCGAATATGGTATAAATATCCCGGAGGATGAGTTTCCAACGCCGCGAATCGAGACTGCCATCAGATGGAACGTCCCCCCACGGCGTGCTGAACGGTGGGCGATCGGCTTTGGCGTTGTCGGGGGCGGTCTGCATGGGGGTTTGGCCTGTTTTTCCCGTCTGCCCAATGCCCTTTGCCCATTGCCGGCCTTGGGCCCGGGCCCGGCGGTCACGGGCTTCGCGCTGCCGTGCTTTGCCGGACTCGCGGACGGAGCTGCTCGTCGCATGCTCTTGCATCCCGGCGCCACGCCCAGGTGCGGTCAGCGGACAAGCCGCAGGCCGCGAGGTCCGCGAGGCCGGGTGGGGGTAGCGGACGACATCGGGAGGGTCGAGAAGACCGGCGCCTAGGCAGGAAATGGCCCCACCTCCTTGGAGGGCACCTAGCCGCGGTGGCTACACGGGGGGTGGTTCGGAGGCGGAATGCACTTCGACGCGGGCCGGAACGAAATCGTCGTGCCGGCCCGTGAGGACGGCGGCCATGTCGTGCGCGGAGAAGATGGAGTGCCCGCGGCCGGCGAGCCGGTCCATGGCGTCGGAGTCGGGCCAGCGAAAATAGCGGCCTCCGGGAGTCTGGGCGCGGGGGGAGAGGCGCCCCTCGGCGAGGTCGGGCAGGACGCGGGGGAGGAGATGGGCGATGCAGCGGCTAGTGAGATAGTAGGCGAGCTGGACGCTCATGCCGGGTTGGACCGGAAACGCGGCACGGGCGAGGACGCGTCCGGTGTCGACGGATTCGTCCTCGATCAGGTGCAGGGTGGCGCCGGCTTCGGGGGCGCCTTCGCTGAGGGCCCAGAAGTAGGGTTGGATCCCGGCGAACCCGGGGAGGAGTCCGGGATGGGCGTTGACCACGGCGACCCGGGGGATGGCGAGCAGGTCCTTCCGGATGATCTGATGGAAGAGCGTGACGACGAGGTCGGGCTGGCGGTCGCGCAGGAACGCGAGGGCCTCGGCGGACATGATGTCGTCGGTACGGAGGAAGGGGAGGTGCCGGCGCGTGGCGATGCTGCGGAGTCGGCGGAAGACGGCGCCGCGGGGCAGCATTTTGGGGAGACGGGTGAGGCCGGCGACGAAGACGGCTTCGACGAGTTTGGCGCCCAGGAAGCGGCGCGAGAGGCGGGGGGCGATGCGGGAGACGGTTTCGCGACGTCCCTTGCCGCGGAGGACGAGGGGGACCTTGATGAGCGCGAGGTCGTCGCCGGGACGGGCGGCGGCGTATTGTTCCACGATGCCGTTGTGGAGGCTGTACTCGGCGAGGATGAAGGTGACACGCATCGGGCGTTCTAGGGCGAGGGCGACCAACCCAGCGTCGGGGTCGGTGGTGCGCCGGGGGCCGGATGGCTCATGGTTGGCCCAGGGCCACGCGGGCGAGGAGATCCCGGACGGCGGTGGAGGGAAGCTCGGAAGGTGCCGGGGTGCCGAGCGGGGCGAGAAGCATGGGCCAGTCGGCGGTGTCGGGCGGGCGGATGCCGTGGGAGCCACGGACGAGCGAGGCGTCGAGGGGGATGACATCCATCAGCATGCGGAACCCGAGCTTCTTCTTCAGGAGGCGCCAGGCGATGCGTGCCTTGAGGGCCAGGGGCGACAGGGCGGGATCGGCAAAGAGCTCGACGGGGTCGTAACCGGGCTTGCGATGGATGTCGACGCAACGGGCGAAGTCCGGGGCGACGGCGTCGTCGAGCCAGTAGTAGTAGGTAAACCAGGCGTTTTCGCGGGCGCAGACCACGAGGTCGCCGGCGCGGGGATGATCGATGCCGCGGGCCATTTTGTCGTCGGGGCCGAGGACCTCGGCGACGCCGGGGACGGCGCCGACGAGGTCGCGCACGGCGGGGAGCAGGGCGGGGTCGCGGACGTAGACATGGGCGATCTGATGGTCGGCGACGGCGAAGGCGCGACTGGCTCCGGCATCGAGGAGTTCGAGGCCGAGTTCCTCCTTCACCGCCAACCAGCCTTTTTCGCGGAACAGGCGGTTGAGGTGAATGGGGGTGTCGACGTTGGTGATGCCGTATTCGGAGAGGATGACGACCTGGACCTCGCGGGCGCGGTAGAAGTCGACGAGCCCGGCCAGGATGGCGTCGAGGTCGTGAAGATCGCGGTGAATGGCGGGGTTGAGGGAGGAGCCGGTGGTGGGGCCGTGACGTTGCAGGTTGTAGTCGAGGTGCGGGAGGTAGACGAGGGAGAGGTCGGGGGAGTGCTTCTCCTCGGTCCAGCGGGCGGCTTGGGCAATCCAGCGGCTGACGGCGTCGGCACGGCCCTGGGGGGAGTCCAGGCCGGCGACGGGCCCCCAGAAGCAGGGGAAGGGAAACTCGCCGAGGTCCCGTTTGATGGCGGGCCGCAGCGCCTGGGGGGTGGAATAGACGTCGAAGATTTTGCGGCCATCGGCGGGGTAGGCCGGGCGGGGGGTGAGCGACCAATCGGCGCTGGAGTACATGTTGTACCACCAGAAAAGTTTGGCGCAGGTGAAGCCGGGTCGGGTTCGGCGCAGGGTTTCCCAGAGCTTCTCGCCGCGGACGAGATGATTGCTCTGTTTCCAGAACTGCACCTCGGCGAGTTCCCGATGGTACCAGCCATTGCCGACGATGCCATGGTGGGAAGCGGCGGTGCCGGTGAGGTAATCGGATTGGGCGGTGCAGGTGACCGCGGGGAAGGCGGGAACGATCCGGGCCTGGATGGACTCCGTGCGGAAGCGGTCGAGGAACGGGGTGTGTTCGCCGATGAGCCGGGGAGTGAGTCCGACGACGTTGAGGACGGCGGTGCGTGGCATGCCGGGAAGGAAGGAATCAGTTGCCGGCGAGGCGGCGTTTCTCGCTGATGCACCAGAGGGCCTTCCAGGTGCGGATGAAGATCTCGCCGTCGGAAAGGACGGGGCTGGCGTTGAGGGATTCGCCGACCGAGTTGGTGGCGAGGATTTCGAACTTCGGCGCGGCCCGGAGGACGAAGCCGTCGCCACTGCGGTTGAGGGCGTAGATCCGGTCGCCGGCGAGGGTGACGGACGACCAGGAGGCGTCGTTGGCGCCGGGGCCGTCGAGGCGTTCCTCCCAGAGTTGCCGTCCGGTGGCGAGGTCGAGGCACTCGAAGAACCCCTCCATGTTCACGAAGAAGACGTGGCCATCCTTGACCACGGCGGAGCCGATGCGGTTTTTCTTGGAGCGCTCGTCGCGCCAGACCCGGTGCGTGGCCGTGACGTCGCCGGAGCCGCCGGGCCGAATGGCGAGCGAGGAGCCGAAGAAGCCGCCCATGACAAGGATCAGGCCGTCCGCGGGGACCGGCGAGGTGTAGACGAGCGGGTTGAGGCCGCCCGCGCGCCAGAGTTCCCGTCCGTCGTGCGGGGCGTAGGCACGGACCGATTCGGGGAAGGCGAGGATGAGTTCATCGCGGGCGCCGGCCTGCGTGATCAGGGGCGAGCCGAAGTTTCCGATGGTTCCCGGGGTGCGGCCCTTGAACCCGTCGGTGCGCTCGGTGGGGACGGGTTCGGGCAGGTCCCGTTGCCAGGCGATGGCTCCGGTCTGCTTGTCGAGGGCGACGAGCTTCGAGGTGGGGCCGGGTCCGTGATAGAGGAGGACGTGGGGGCCGTGCACGACGGGGGAGGAGGAGTAGCCCCACTGGTGTTTCTGGGGGCCGAGATCGCGGTTCCACAGCGGTTTCCCGTCGAGTTGGTAGGCCCAGACGCCGGAAGGACCGAAATTGGCGACGACGCGGGTGCCGTCGGTTACCGGTGAGGCGGCGCAATACGGATTATCCTCGTGGGTCTCCTCCTGGGCGGGGCCTTCGGTGCCGGCCTGCCAGAGGAGCCGTCCGGAGTCGCGGTCAAACGCCATGACGTTGCGGCGGCGGGTGGCCTCGACCGCCTGGGTGAGGAAGATCCGGTCGCCCCAGGTGACGGGCGTGGAATTCCCTCGGTCCGGGAGTTCGACGCGCCAGCGGACGTTGCGGGTGGGACTCCAACGGGTGGGGAACTGGGTCTCCGGAGTCGTCCCGTCCTGGCGGGGGCCGCGCCAGGACGGCCAGTCCGCGGCCGGTACCGCGCCGGGGAAAAGGCAGGCCAGGGCCAGGGTGCCGGGAAGGGACAGCAGCGCGAGGGTCCGGGACGCGGACGTGCGCGTCGGGAAGGCAAGGGGACGGGGGCGTCGCATGGGTCGAGAATAGCGCCGGGTTCCTCCGGGGCGACTCCGAATAGGAGCCCGCGTGAGGCACCCTGTCGTGCGCGGGGCCGTTCGCTCCGCCTCCGGCGGAGGGGGCAGCGGGCGGCCGCGCGGCGCACTTCCCGTCCTCCACTTGGGCGTGGGGGGCCCGGGCTACTTCCTGGCGTTGCGGGCGTTGGCGGCCTCGACCTGGGCGACGAGATTGGTGTAAAGGCCGAGGAGCTTCTCGTATTCGGTGCCGAGGGAGGTGTAACGGGAGTTCATGTCGTTGATTCGGGTGGCGAACTGGTTTCGCTCCTCGCCCAGCTGCCGCATCTTTTCGTTCTGGGACAGGATCGTCTCGTTGGCCTGCTTCACCCGGTTGTTCGCCTCCTCGAAGGCCTTGCGCAGGGGTTCGACCTGATTGGCCTTGGCTTCCTGGATCTGGGCCTCGCGCCGGAACCGGGTGGCCTCGTCCGCACTCCGATTGACCTCGGCGCGAAGGAACTGATTGGTGGCGAGCAGGGCCCCGCGGAGGGCATCGAGGCGACGGATGTCGTCCTCGTGCACCTTGAGGGTCTGCTGGAGGTTCTGGATTTCCCCGGATTTCCGCTGGAGATCCGCGCCGAGTTGGCGGAGTTCGAGGTGGAGCCTGGTTTCGCGCTGCCACTGGACCGCATTGAAGGCGCAGAGCCCGAGGCACACCACGATCAGGAGATTGACGAGGAAGGGTTTCATCGGGTCGACCGGGGATGGGTTCGGGTCAGGTCGGGCAGGGGCCGGAGGAGCAGGAAAACGGAAAGCCTCGCCGACGGCCCGCGCCGGCGAGGTTGAGGTTGAGGTGGGGAATTTGCGCGACCGCCAGCCGCGGGACCGTCCGGGGTGGCGTGGGCTGCTCCATCGCGACTCGAGCTCGGCTGAGCGCCGCGGGCAGCAGGGCCCCGTTTCAACTCGCGACTTCGCCGACCTGCCAGCGCAGGAACCGGCGGATCGAGAGGGCGTCGCCGACCTGCTTGCCGACGGTCTCGACGTGCTGCTTGACCGTCTTCTCGGGGTCCTTCACGAAGCCCTGCTCGACGAGGCAGACCGTCTGGAAGTACTTCTCGAGAACGCCCTGAAGAATCTTCTCCAGGGCCTGTGCGGGCTTGCCCTTGAGGCGGTCGGACTGGGCGGCGATCTCGCGTTCCTTGTCGACCACCGCGGCGGGCACGCCTTCGCGGCTGACGGCGGTCGGGCTTGCGGCGGCGATCTGAAGGGTGATGTCCTTCACGAGTTGCTTGAAGCCTTCGTGGGCGACGGTGGCGTCGTTGGTGCAGCCGACCTCGAGCAGGACACCGACCTTGCCGCCGGTGTGGATGTAGGCGGCGATGAGGCCGGGTCCGGAGAGGTCGAAGCGCGTGCTGCGCGCGATCTTGATGTTCTCGCCGATCTTGGCGACGGCGGCGACGCGGAGCGTCTCGGTGGCGTCGGCGGAATTGCTGGCGACGGTCCGGGCGACCTCGTCGCCGAAGGCACGGCAGGTGTCGGTCTTGGCGACGAAGTCGGTCTCGCAGTTGATCTCGACGAGGACCCCCGCCTTGCCACCGGCGGCGATGTGCTGGGCGATGACGCCCTCGCGCGCCTCGCGGTCGGCCTTCTTGGCCGCCTGGGCGATGCCGCGCTTGCGGAGGATTTCGACGGCGACGTCGAGATCGCCCTGGGCTTCGGTGAGGGCCTTCTTGCAGTCCATGAGGCCCGCGTTGGTCATTTCGCGGAGTTTGCCGACGGCGGCGGCGGTGATTTCAGCCATGATAGGATGCGTTGGAAGTGAAAGGGATCGGTTCGATGGGGTTGACAAGGGCCGGCGCGGCGAGCGTCGGCCCAACGGCGAAGGAGGAAGACGAGGGGCTCGGCTTCGATTCGCGGGTTCGGAACCGGCTCAGGCCACCGCCGGCACGGCGGCCTCGGGAGCGGGAGCAGGTTCCGCGGCCGCGGGGGCGGCGGTCTCTGCGGGAGCGCCGGCCTCGGCGTTGTCCATCGGCTTGCGGCGCGCGTACTTGGCCTCGTACTCCGCCCGGCCACGGTTGATGGCGTCCGCCACCGCGCTCAGGATCAGGCGCACGGAGCGGATGGCGTCGTCGTTGCCGGCGATGGGATAGTCGACCAGACCCGGGTCGCAGTTGGTGTCCACGAGGGCGACGAGGGGGATCTTGAGGCGGCGGGCTTCCGCGATGGCGTTGTGTTCGCGCTTGATGTCGACGACGAACATCGCGACGGGAAGCTTCTGGGACATGGAGCGGATACCGTCGAGGTTCTTGCGGAACCGGGCGGCTTCGCGACGGAGCATCGATTGCTCCTGCTTCACGTAGTTCAGGATGGAACCGTCCGTTTCCATCTTCTCGATGGAGCGGAGGCGCTCGAGGGATTTCTTGAGCGTCGAGAAATTGGTGAGGGTGCCGCCGAGCCAGCGTTCGGTGATGTGCATCGCGCCGCAGGCGACGGCGGCTTCCTTCACGGCGGACTGGGCCTGCTTCTTGGTGCCGACGAAGAGAACTTCGCCGCCCTGGCGGGTGGTCTCGAAAAGGAACGTGCAGGCGGCGCTCAACTGACCGACCGTCTTGCTCAGGTCGATGATGTGGATGCCGTTGCGGGCTTCGAAGATGAACGGCTTCATCTTCGGGTTCCAGCGCCGGGTCTGATGTCCGAAATGGACTCCTGCTTCGAGCAACTCCTTCAGGCCGATATTCGTCTGTACGGTCATGGTTTCCTTGGTTGGGAGCCGGAGGGCAGGAACGAATTCCTGGCCGACACCGGCCATCCCGCGGAACACGGGATTCTATGGGATGTTGTTATGGCCCCCCCGGACCCCTACGTGGGCCGGGAAATGAACTGCGAGGCCGCTGTTCCCCCTGTCCTCCGCCCGGAGGACGAGGGGCGGGAACCCTACCCGGGGTCATGACTTCGGCAACAGCAATCTTCAGGGCGATTCCACCATTGCGGCCCGGGCCGGGCGGCCTACCCTCCCGCGCCCATGACGTTGGAGTTCACGAAAATGACCGGGGCCGGCAACGATTTCATCGTGGCCGACAATCGCGACGGGCGCGTGCGGCTGACCCGGGACGAGATCGCCCGACTCTGCCATCGGCAGTTCGGCGTCGGGGCCGACGGTCTGATGCTGCTGGTGCCGTGCACCTCCGGGAAGGCGGACTGGGCGTGGCAGTTCTGGAACTCCGACGGCTCGGACGCCGAGATGTGCGGCAACGGTGCGCGGTGCTTCGCCCGATACGTTCAGCGGGCGACGGCCTGGCAGGGATCCTCCGTGACCTCCGTGACCTTCGAGACCGCCGCCGGCGTGATCGGAGCCGAGTTCGAGGGCGAGCGCGTCACGGTGAACCTGACCCCGCCCCACGGCCTGAAATTGCGCGAACCGGTGGCCACCAGCGCCGGATCGCTCGAGGTGAGTTCCCTGAACACCGGCGTCCCCCACGCCGTCGTGTTCGTCCCGGACGCCGATCAGGCGATGATCCTCGAGCGGGGCCGGGAGCTGCGCTTCCATCCCCACTTCGGTCCCCGCGGCACCAACGTGAATTTCGTCGAGCTCAAGGCGCCCGGGTTTATCCGCGTGCGGACCTACGAACGGGGCGTGGAAGGCGAAACGCTCGCGTGCGGCACGGGCGTGAGCGCCAGCGCCATGATCGCCTCCCGCGTCCACGGGTTCGGGTCGCCGGTTCGGGTGAGGGTGCAGGGCGGCGACGAGCTTCGCGTCGGCTTCCAATCGCGGGGCGACGCGTTCGGGGACGTCCGGTTGAATGGGCCGGCGACCTTCGTATTCGAGGGACGCGTGGACATCGGCGGCTGAGGGCGCCTGCCTCCCGCCCGGATGCCGCGCCCCTCTCCGGCGTCCCGGCCCGTCGGCAGTTGGCGATTGGCCGCCGTTCGGACCCGGTGTTGAATGCGGAATGCAGCAGCGGACGATGGCGGAGTTGGAGGCGGAACTGGCTCGCATTCATGCCTCGCCGCGCCGGCGTGGGCGCCTGGACGCCATCGTGGCGCGTCCTGCCCGGGACGCCCGCACCGAACTCCAGGCCTGCCGGGTGGATGTCGCGGGCGGCTTGGAAGGGGATCGGTGGGTCCGCGGGTTTCCGTCGCCGCCGTTGCCGGGCATGGCCGAACAGGACAGCCAGGTGGCGGTGATGAATTCGCGGGTCGCCGCCGCCGTGTCGGGTTCACGCGAGAGATGGGCTCTCGCCGGGGACCAACTGTACGTGGACCTCGACCTTTCCGAGGATCATCTCCGGGCGGGTGACCGGGTGAGAATTGGAACGACCGCGATGTTCGAGGTCACGCGGGAGCCGCACCTGGGCTGCCGCAAGTTCGCGGCGCGTTACGGGGAGGCGGCGCTGTCGTGGGTCAATTCACCCGAGGGGCGGCGGTGGCACTATCGCGGCATCTACCTCCGCGTCGTGGCTCCCGGGGAGATTCGCGTGGGCGACGTCATCGAGGTGCTGGCGTCGGAAGCCGGTCCGCGCCCAACAGTTCCTTGATCGCCTGCCAGACGGCGCGCAGCCCGACGTCGCGCGGTTCCTCAAACCCGTAGATCCGGGTGAGATCCGCCTCGTGGTTCTTGTACCGGGGCGGGAGGATGCCGAACCGGCGGATGTCACCGGATTCCACCTTCAGCAGGTCGGCATAAATCCATCCACGACCGACACAATACTCGCCCGAGGGGAGGAGGATCTCCCGCTCCTCGCCCACCAGCCACGGGCGGTAGCGGAACTGCAACCGTCCATCGCCGCCCCGCGCGAGCCGGCCGTAGGTGCGCGAGGGAACGTCGTCGATGGCGCGCGACAGGAACATCCGGTTGGAGGACGGATCGGGCGTGAACCAGCGGCGACGGCGGCTCAGGACGTCGAAGAGGAAGACCGCCGCCAGCCAGTTGAGGCGGAACGACCAACCGGCCAGGAGCAAGGCTCCGAGGATGATCGCGAGCGCCCAGACGGCACCGACCCACGGGCTGGCGAAGGAGGTGCCGACCACCGAGGCCAGCAGCGCGGCCCGGATGGCCTTGAGGACGGTGTCGACGGTCGTGAAGGGGCTGATGAGGATCAGGGCATGGATGACGTGCCCGAGCAGCCAGACGGCGACGAAGGCCGCCAGGGCGAACGGGGTGAGCAGCACGTTGAGCCAGGCCGATTGGCTTGCCGCCGCCAGGCCCGCGCCCGCCACGTCGAGGCCGGTTCCGGACGTTCCGGGTTGGCTCGCCCCGAACACGCCCATCGCCAGCGGCACAAAAGCACCCGCGGCGATCAGGCCGCTGATCTTGTTCTCGAGGACCTCGGCAACGTCCATGGGCTTCTTGAGGGCCGAGGGGGTCACGGGACCCAGGATGTCCTTGGCCATCGCCAACCCGACGATTCCGAGCGCGGGCATCCAGAACCAGGGTTGCGCATACCACGGCAGCCCGGCCCGGTTCCGGGAGGGGGTGTCGAGGTAGGTCCACGCCCCGACCACGCCCGTTCCCAGCAACGGCGAGAGGGCGACGCCGGTGAGTTGCGAGACGGTGCGGGCGAGGTTCTCACCGGGGACCGCCGAAGTCGGTCCCGGCATCGCGAGGGCGGGTGCGACGGGCGCGAGCGCCCCGGCACCCTCGGGTCCCGTTCCCGGGCCTGACCGTGACCGAGTCTCCCCCCCGGGGGCCCCCTCGGCTGCGAACCTGGTCAGGAACAGTCCGACGACGAGAAGGAGCACGGTGACGATCTTCATGCGGGTTCAGCCGGCGAGATGGCAGAACCGATCATAGGCGGCACTCCACGCCGCGCCGTCTTTCGGTTCGAACCGCTTCACGCCAAAGGAATTTCGAATCACGGCCCGGATTTCGGCGAGCGACCCGAGTCGCCCCATGGCCTGCGCCTGCACGAGCAGGTTGCCCGCGGCCGTGGCCTCGACCGGCCCCGCGACCACGGGCACCTGAAGCGCATCGGCGGCAAACTGGTTCAAGAGCACGTTCTGGCTGCCGCCCCCGACGATGTGGAGGCGTCGGATGGCCCCGCCTGTGATCCGTTCGAGCTGTTCCCGCGTCCGCCGATACAGCAACGCGAGACTCTCGAAGATGCACCGGATCATCGGTCCGGGGCCCTCCGGCACCGGCTCGCCATGCGCGCGACACCATTCCGCGATCCGCGCGGGCATGTCGTCCGGGGCGACGAACTGCGGGTCCGTCGGGTCGATGATCGTGACGAACGGGGGCGCTTCCGACGCGAGCCGGACCAGCGTGGCGTAGTCGAAGTCGCCGTTCGGGTTTTGGGCCGCCCAGATCCGGCGGCATTCCTGGGCCAGCCAGAGTCCCGAGATGTTCTTCAGCAGACGAACCGTGTTGCCGAATCCGATCTCGTTGGTGAAGTTGAGTTCCCGGGCGAGGTCCGTGAGGACGGGCTCCGGACGCTCGACGCCCATCAGCGACCACGTGCCCGAGCTCAGGTAGGCCCATCCGTCGCCTTCGGCGGGTACCGCCGCCACCGCCGCGCCGGTGTCGTGCGAGCAGGTGGCCACCACCTCCACCCCGGCCAATCCCGATGCGTCGGCGAGTTCGGCGCGCAGGAACCCCAGGCGCGTCCCGGCGGGCACGATCCCCGGAAACAGGCGGCGGGGAAGCTCCATGCGCCCCAGAAGCACTCCCGACCAGTCCCCGATCCGCGGGTTGTACAGCATGCTGGTGCTGGCCAGGGTCACCTCCGCCCGGGCAACGCCGGACAGAAAATGGTTGAAGGCGTCCCCCACGAGCAGGATCCGTGCTGCGGTGCCCAGCCGGTCCGGCGTCTCTGCCATGAGCTGGTAGAGCGTGTTCAAGGGCATGAACTGAAGTCCGCTCTCGGCAAAAATCTCCGGCCAACTCGCCCGCGAATGTGCCGCAGCCACCCCGCGCGCCGTCCGCGAGTCCCGGTAGTGGAAGGTGGGCTCGACCACGGTTCCGTCCTCCCGCAGCAACAGGTAGTCCACGCCCCAGGAATCGGTGGAAATGCTGGAGATCGGCAACCCCAGCCGGGCCGCCTGCCCCAGTCCAATCCGCACCTCGCCGAACAGACGTCCCATGTCCCAATGCAGCTCCGCCCCCACCCGGCTGGCTCCGGTGGGGAATCGATGCACTTCCTTCAGGGCAAGCAGGCCGTCGGCCAGCGTTCCGAGCATCAGTCGTCCGCTCTCGGCTCCCAGATCAATTGCCAGATGGTGGGTGGTCATGGTTGGAGCGTGGCATCGTCCCGCGCGAATCTCCGGACGCGAGCCCCCGGTCCCGCGCCGCGTTGCGTTGCGTTGCGCTCCCGGCGTGTTCGGGCCTGCCACCGCGCCGTGCGCCGATTGAACTTACCGCGGCCCATCGCGCCAAGGCCAGAAACGGCAGGCCCCCATTATCCCGTCCATCCCGGCCATCCCGTCTTGCGGATGGCGCGGATGACCGTGGTGGGGCCCGGGCAGGTGCAAGCGTTCCCCCGGCAACGCTACCCGGCCCTCCGGCAAGGGCGTCCCCAAACGGACCTTCGCCGACCTTGACCGGTAGAGGCTCCAGTTGCTCCGGTGATCCACCCGGTGATCCACCCGCTTGCCCCCCTCGTTCAACTCCCCGACACTCCCGCCCGTGTCCACGCATCGCGTCGGAATCATCGGCGGCTCCGGGCTCTACCAGATGACCGGCTTGACCCATACCCGCTGGGTTAAGGTCCGCACCCCGTTCGGCAGCCCCTCGGACGACTTGCTCACCGGCACCCTGGCGGGGCGGGACGTCGTGTTCCTGCCCCGGCATGGGCGTGGACACCGTCTTCTACCCTCCGAACTGCCTCATCGCGCGAATCTCTGGGCGCTGAAGAAACTCGGCGTGGATTGGGTGATTTCCATCAGCGCGGTGGGATCGCTCCAACGGAAGTATCGGCCTCGCGACGTGGTTTTCCCCGACCAATTCCTGGACCGGACGAAACAGTCCGAAAACCAGACCTTCTTCGGGCACGGGATCGTGGCGCACGTGGCCTTCGCGCATCCGGTGGCCGAAGAGTTGCGACGGTTGCTGGTGGCCGGGGCGAAGCGCCTGAAGCTCCGGCACCACGATGGCGGCACCTACGTTTGCATGGAGGGTCCTGCCTTCAGCACCAGGGCGGAGTCCTGTGCGAATCGCAAGGGCGGACACGACGTTATTGGCATGACCAACCTGGGAGAGGCCAAGTGCGCCCGGGAAGCAGAGATTGCTTATGCCACCGCCGCCATGGTCACCGACTACGACTCCTGGAACGAGGAGGAGGACCACGTGACCGTCGAGATGGTCGTGGCCAACCTCCAAGCCAATGCCGAGTCGGCGCGAAACCTGATCCAGGAGGTCCTGCCGGCGATCCCGGAATCGCCGGATCCCTCGTGGCCCTGTCATTCCGCGCTGGCGACCGCAATCCTCACCGACCGCCGGGTCTGGCCCCGCAAGACCCTGAGGGATCTGGGCCCCATTCTGGCCCGCTACGCCTAGACGTCTCCCCCCCGCCCACGCGCCTTTGCGCGATGACCACAAAAACCATGGGTTATCATCCAAATGCTGGCGGCCTGGGTCGAAGCGTCATTTGTCTTATACAAAGACCATGGGTTTATCTTGATGGAATGGCATGCCGCGCGCAGGATGCGGCGTGTCCAAGCCACGGATGAAGCTGGCGGGAGGGGAGGGAGACGCGGTCTACCATTGCGTTTCGCGAGTCGTGGATCGGCGGTTCATCTTCCAGGCCGCGGAGAAGGACCAGTTCGTCGCCTTGCTGCGCGAGTTCGAGGAGTTCTGCCAGGTTCGCGTCCTCACGTTTTGCGTGATGGCCAACCATTTCCATATCCTGGTCCAAGTGCCCCGGCGCCCTGCCTGGGAGGACCGGCCCGGTCCGGCGCGTGTCTGCGAGATGCTGGGAGGGTTGTCGGGTCACCAAAACGTGGGCGCGATCCGGCAACGCTTCGAGATGTACCGAGAGGCGCGGGACGAGGCCGGGTTGGCCGCCTATCTGGCGACGTTCCACGCCCGGATGTGGGACGTGAGCGCGTTCATCGGCTTGCTAAAACAGCGCTTTACCCTGTGGTACAATCAACGTACGGGACGCAAGGGGACGCTTTGGGAGGAGCGGTTCCGGAGCGTTCTGGTGGAGGGCGTTGGTTCGGTGCTGGCGACGATGGCGGCCTATATCGACTTGAATCCGGTGCGGGCGGGGATCGTTCAGGACCCGAAGGATTACCGCTGGAGTGGATACGGGGAGGCGGTGGGTGGAAAAGTGCGCGCCAAACAGGGGCTGCAGATGCTCGTGACGGGGATGCAGCGGGGTCGCGAGGAATCGCCGAGTCGGTCGTTGGAAATCTACCGGCTGTGGGTGTTCCAGGAAGGCTCGGAGGAGAGGGAAGGAGTGGATGCTTCGGGTCGCCCTCGGCGGGGTGCGATCCCGCGGGAGGAAGTACTGCGGGTTTTGGAGGCGAACGGGGAGCTCCCGCCGACGGAGTACGTGCGGTGTCGGGTCCGGTACTTCAGTGACGGCGCGATTCTGGGCGGGAAGGAGTTCGTGGAGCAGATGTTTGGCCGGTTCCGGGACCGGTTCGGGGTCAATCGGAAGGATGGCGCGAGGCGGATGACGGGGCTGGGAGGCCAGGGGGAGGGAGAAAGGATGTTCGCCGCTCGCGCCCTGCGGGTCCGGGTATTCGGGTGAGTGAGCGGTTAGGTTGGGTTGGGTAGAAGGGTTGGGTCGGGGATGTGCAGGGATGGGTGAAGCCTCGATGGAAGCTTGGGAGGCAGGTGCCGGAGGCGCCCCGGTCCAACCGCAACCGCAACCGGATGGCGCGGGGTAGGGCCGTAGGGCCGTAGGGCCGCAGGCGGGAGCGTCCGGAGGCTCGAATTCATCTCTTCCCCGCGGCAGGCTCGGGGGATGAACTGGGCAAGGACCGGGGCCGTGGGACGGGGAGTCGGGGGCGTGCGGGCCATGTGCGTAGCGATGGTGTTGCTGGGAGTCGTGGCGATGCGGGAGGGCGCGGAGGCCGCCGCGGCACCTCCGAATTTGCTGGTCATCATCGCGGACGACCTGGGGACGGACGGGTTGAAGATGTTCAACTCGGACCCGCGCGCGAGTCTGCCTCCGACCCCGAACCTGGATTCCCTGAAGGCGTCGGGCGTGCTCTTCCGGAACGCGTATGGGTATCCGACGTGTTCGCCGACGCGCTCGACGATCCTGACGGGACGGTACGGGTTTCGGACGGGGATCGGGTATGCGCTGGCGGATCCGAAGGAACCGGTATTGCGGGCCTCGGAGATCACGCTGCCGGAGGTGCTGACGGCCACGGCCCAAGGGCAGCCGGGATACCGGCACGCGAACATCGGCAAGTGGCACCTGAGTTTCGGGGCGTCGGATCCGAACACGCTGGGCGGGTGGCAGCATTTCAGCGGCGTGCTGGCGGGGGCGTTGCCCAGTTATGATCGCTGGCCCAAAACGGTGAACGGGACGACGACCTCCGGATACTCGGCCTATGCGACGACGGACAACGTGAACGACGCGCTGGACTGGATCGGCCAGCAGGGCGACGCGCCCTGGCTGCTATGGATGGCGTTCAACGCGGCACACACCCCGTATCACAAGCCGGACAACGCGTTGCACGGCTATGATCGGCTGCCGGACAGCCTGGTGGCGATCCAGGCCAGTCCGCGTCCCTACTACGAGGCGATGGTGGAGGCCCTGGACACGGAGATCGGACGGTTGCTGCGGGGCGTGGATCGGTCGAGGACCACCCTCGTGTTTCTGGGGGACAATGGGAGTCTGGCGACGGTGATCCAGCCGCCGTACGCGGTGGAGCGTGGCAAGGGGACCCTGTACCAGGGCGGCATCCGGGTGCCGCTGCTGATCGCGGGGCCGTCGGTGGTGCGTCCCGGACGGGAATCAACGCACGTCGTCCACACGGTGGATCTGTACGCCACCCTGTTGGAGCTCGCGGGGGCGAGCCTGACGAGCACCATCCCGGCGGGGCACCCGGTCGACTCGAGGAGCCTGGTCCCGATCCTGAACGACCAGCCTTTCCAGCCCGGGGAGGAGGCGGTGTTGTCCGAGAACTTCTCCGCGACGCTGGCGCCGGATCACGCGGGGCGCGCAGCCCTGGATGCCCGGTTCAAACTGATCCGTTTCGACGACGGGGCGTCGGGATTCTACGACCTGGTGCAGGATCCGCTGGAGACGACGAACCTGCTGGCGACGGGTGGCGCGGCGGCTCTGGGAGGGGAGGCGAAGACCGCGTACGACCGGTTGACGGGGAAGCTGACGGCCTGGAGCGAGGCGCCGCGGCTGGGTTCGGGGCGACTGGGCGGGGATGGGTTCGCCGTGGAGGTGACGGGCGTGGCGACGTCGAGGTACCAGATGCAGCGGGCGGCGGCGCCGGGGGGAACGGGGTGGGTGGAGGTGGGCGAGGCGAAGGCGGGGCCGGCGGCGACGTTGACGGATCCGAATCCGCCGACGGGAGGGGCGTGGTATCGGGCCAAGGTGGTGGCGGGTGACTGAGGGGAGGCGGGGCGGGCGGAGTTTGGCATTGGCCTCGGGCGGAGCGGGTCTAGAGTGCGGGCATGATTGACGTCGCGGATGCGGGAGCGGCGGGGGCGCCGGTGCGCGTGCCGCCGGCACCGGCGCGGTTGGATGCGCTGTCGCGGGAGATTCTGGAGCTGAAGAAGAAGCGGAACGCGGTGATTCTGGCGCACAACTACCAGGTCCCCGAGATCCAGGACGTGGCGGATTACGTGGGGGACTCGCTGGGGTTGTCGCAGCAGGCGGCGCGGACGTCGGCGGAGGTGATCGTCTTCTGCGGCGTTCATTTCATGGCGGAGACGGCGAAGATCCTGAATCCGGGGAAGATCGTGGTGCTGCCGGATCTGGATGCGGGGTGTTCGCTGGAGTCGAGTTGTCCGGCGGAGAAGCTGGTGGCGTTGCAGCGGACGAACCCGAGGTTTTACACCATCGCGTACATCAACTGTTCGGCGGCGGTGAAGGCCGTGAGCGACGTGATCTGCACGAGCGGCAACGCGGTGCGGATCGTGGAGGCGGCCCCGAAGGACCGGGATCTGCTGTTCGTGCCGGACGAGAATCTGGGGGGCTGGGTGATGGAACAGACGGGGCGCCCGATGACGTTGTGGCGGGGCAACTGCTACGTGCACGTGGAATGGACGCACGCCGCGATCACGCGGATCCGGCGGGAGCATCCGGACGCGCCGCTGGTGGCGCATCCCGAGTGCACGAAGGCGGTGCGGATGCTGGCGGACGAGGTGTGTTCGACGGAGAAGATGGTGACGTGGTGCAAGGCCTCGCGGGCGAGGACGGTGATCATCGCGACGGAGGCGGGGATGCTGCACCGGTTGCAGAAGGAGTGCCCGGACAAGACCTTCGTGCCGGCGCCGACGGAGAACTGCCGCTGCAACGAGTGCCGGTTCATGAAGCTCAACACGCTCGAGAAGCTGCACGACTGCATGGCGGACCTGGCACCGCGGGTGGAATTGCCCGCGGACGTGATCGAGCGGGCGCGGCGGCCCATCGAGCGGATGCTCGAAATCTCGGCGCGTCCGCTGGAGAACGCGGGTTGACGCGGAACGAAAGGACGGAGGAACCCATGCCGCGAGAAGGAACGAGGACGATGAGGATGAGCATGCGGGCCCTGGCCATCGGGATGCTGGCGGCGGCCTTCCTGGTCGCGGCGGGCACGGGGTGGGCGGCCGAAAAATCGCCGGCGAAGCCGAAGCCCAGGGAACGCCCCCCGGTGCGAATTCTGAAGGTGCTGCCGCATTACCTGGACCGGGAGGGGCGGCACACGGTGAACCCGAGTCTCATCGACCGGGACGTCTACCAGTTCGAATTGAAGAACAAGCCGGAGCTGCGGTCGGGGATGCGGTTCGACGTGCTCTGGAAGTCGGTGCCCTCGGCGCCGGCTGCGTTGACGATGAAGCTCGAGTTGCGGGGGTCGAAGGCGACCTCGGTGAGCCCGGTGATCCTGACGAACCGGGCGTTCGCCCGGGGCGGCTTCAGCCAATGGACCCGGATGCCGGTGGTGGGGAAGGACTACGAAGCCCTGGGCGAGTTGGTGGCGTGGCGGGTGTCGCTGTGGAGGGAGGAGCAGTTGATCGGGGAGAAGAAGTCGTTTTTGTGGTAGGGGGGGAGGGCCGAGCCAGTCGAGGGGAGATCGGAGGCGGGGGCGGGGCGGGAATCGCGGTTGGGCTACCCGAGGAGGGTTTTCAACAGCACCTCGGCATCGCGGTAATCCGGGATGACGACATCGGCGCCGACGCCCGCGAGTCGGTTGCGTTTCCAATCGTCGAAGCGTCCGGATCCGTTGTTGGCCTCGTCGCTGGCGACGGCGACGGCGAGTCCGCCGACTTCCTTGGTATTCTGGATCTCGACGTAGCCATCGCCGATGGCCAGCAGGGACTGGCCGGGGATCTGGTTCTCGCGGAGGATGCGGTCGATGACCATCTTCTTGGAGAAGTTCTTGAAGTCGTCCTGGGCGCCGTAGATGCGGGGGCCGAAGTAGCGGGCGACATCGAGGAGGGCGGCCTCCTGCTTGACGTACATTTCGTCGGTACCGCTGGCGAGGTAGAGGGTGAGGCCGCGCGCGGCGAGGCTGTCGAGGAGCCGGCGGGTGCCGAAGACGACGAGGTCATCGGGGCGGAGGCGGCCGGACTCGAGGCCTTGGATGCGTTCGGCGATGCGGAGGTTGAGGCGGCGGAGGTACTCGTGTTTGTACTCGAGGGGTTCGCGGGGCGTGCCGCCGCGTTCGCGGATGCGGTCGGCGAGCTGGATCATCTGGTAGATGGTCTGCTTGCCGTTGAGGCGCATGATGTCCTCGAAGGCCAGTTGGCGGCGTTGTTCCTCGGACTCGCCGGGGAGGGGCGGGAGGACCTCGGCGAACATCGGGACCATGACCTGGGGCCAGCCCTCGCGGATGAGGGAGAGGGTGCCGTCGAAGTCGAAGAGGACGTGGCGGATGCCGGGGCGGGGTTGGAAGGTGGCGGAAAACTCGATCAGTCCCGTGAAACGTTCGGTCATGCGGCCCCGTGGATAGGGGAAGCGGGGTGGGCGGGTCAATCGCAGGTGCGGCCAGAGACGCCCTGATTCCGGGGCTGTTTCGACCTTCCAATCCCGGGTCGAAGGCGTCCCGGCGGTTCCCCGGTTAGGGGGTGGGTGCCGGCCTTCAGAGGGCGTCGGCCCAGTTGAAGTAGCCGATGAGCATCTCCTGCCAGCTCTGCTCCCCGAACTCGACGGGGATGGAGGGATCGGGATTGAAGGCGTTGCGGGAGGAATTGTCCCAACCGCCAACCGTGACGACCCGGGTTCCCGCGGGGAGTCGTTTCGGCGAGGCGAGGCGGTAGAGCGTCTGCCAGTCGAAGCGATAGAACGGGACGTTGAGCAGGGTTTCCCGGCGGTTGTCGGGGTAGATGGCGTCGAACCGGAACCAGCTCCCCCGGTAATGCATGTGGGGGCTCATTTCGTAGACGATTCCGTCGCGCGGCATGATGAATTCCGCCTGGGCCGAATACGCGGTCGAGTTCGGGGGGATGCGGAAGGCGGTGTTGTACGCGGCGGCGGTGCGAAGTTCGACGCGGGGCGTTTCGGGGGCGAGGTAGAAGCCGAGCTCGGTGAGGTCGGTCTCGGGTTTGCCGGTGGCGGTGTAGTGCAGCTGGAAGACGAGGAACGCGTTGCGTTTCAGCAGTTTTCCGGTGTTCTCAGGGAACGTGACCTGCTCCATGCCGGGGACATAGGCCGCGAAATAGCCACCGAGCCCGGCCTGCACCTGGAGAATGTCCGCGAAGCTGGAGGCCGTAAATACGAGGGCGTGATGGACGACCTGGCGATTGCCGGGCTTCAACAAGGCCGCGCGGAGCCAGACGTCGCGTCCGAACGGGTTGGGGAGGACCTCGTAACGGTACTCGATGGTGCCGGTGGCGGGGATCGACTGGAGCCGGACCTTCGCGACGGCGTCGGGCGTGCCGAGGGGCCAGTCGCCGGGCGGGGGCGGAACCGAGGCCGGCAGGGGATCGATGCCGGAACCCAGGGGCGCTCCCTGATCGAGCCAGTCGACCAGCGTCGCGAGGTCGGCGGGGGAAAGCATCTCGTCGTTGCTGTAGTTCTGCGGCTGGCGGTCGGCGTGCCAGGGGGGCATGCGACGGGTCAGGATCTCGTCCTTGATCAGGAGGGCATGGTCGCGCACCACCGCGTGATTGGTCATGGCCCACGGGGCGATGTTCCCGGGGCTGTGGCATTTCACGCAGTGCTGCCGGAGAATCGGCGCGACGTCCTCGGTGTACGATGCGGGCGTGGCGCGCGGAGAGGGGATGGGCCGTCCGAGTTCGACGGACGTCCGGCGGATGGCGAGGGGTTGATTGGCAAACTGGCGTTGGACGGCGTCGGCCAGCAGGCGGTGCGGGGCGCCGCCGTCGGGGGAGACAGGCAGGTCCTGGATGCGACCGCGGTACGCGACGGACCAGACGATGGGCCGCAGCAGGACGGCCTCGGGAGCCATGCCCAACGCAATCTGGTCCGTGACGACGCCGCCCTCGTCCTCGAGGACGGGAACGTTCAGGCCCAGCGCGACGGCGCGAGCCTGGCGCGCGGCGCGATCCGCGGGGGAGCCTATGGCGATGACCCAGAGGCGCAGGTTCGGGAAGGCCGGATCGCCCGCCAGCTGGTTCAAGGCGGCGGCATGCGGGGCGAGCGAGTCCAGGTCGTCGCCAGCGAACACGAGCGCGACGGCGTTCGCGTCGCTTTGATGGAACAGGTCGTGCGAGTGACCCGTCAGGTCGGTCAGGCGGAAGTTCGGGACCTCCGCGGGCAGGGGACCGGTCATTTCGCGGAGCCGGAAGAAATTGCGGGGACGGACGGTGCAGGTGGGATCGCCGAGCGAGACGGGGCCGCCGACGGGGGCGACCGTGGCGATGGGTTGCCAGACCTGGCCCTTCTCGAGGAGGTCCTGCAGGGCTTCGAGGGTGTATTCCCTGCCGTCCTCGCCGCGGATGGTGAGTTGGACGGCCTCGCGGTCCTTCCGGATACCCAGGTCGGCGGCGGGAAGGGCGGGCGCGCCCCACACCGCCAGGAGGGCGAGGGCGCACGTCGGGGCAAGCAGGTCCTGAATGAAGCGGGAGGCCGTCATGATCGGCGCGCAAGGTGGCGGGGAAACGCGCGGTTGGCAACCGCCGGAGTCGGGCCCGGTTCCCCGCGTCGCGCGGACTGCCGGGCTGGAATTCGCCACGGAGCCCCGGAGAATGGGGAGATTCAGGCGTCCACCCGACAATCGGGATGCGCTACCTCGACGTCGTCCGGAGTACTCCTCTGCCCCTTCGTCTCCGCGCGCTCGGTGCCCCCGTGGCTGCTGAGGCGGGGATTCTAAACAAAGTTCCGCGGTATTTATCACGCGTGTTTCCAATAAATTCCATGGGTTATTGCCGTGGCTGCCATGCGGAGTGCCCGGAGCAGCGGCAGGGCTTGGTCCGCGCAACGGCTGGCAGGGCCCTGGGATCGCGTGGCCCGGTTTATCCGGCGTTCGACGGCAAGGCGGCTGCTGACTAGCCTGCCGGGGATGACGCGATGTGCGCAGGGCATGGTTTACCTGGTGGGCGGCGGTCCGGGGGATCCCGGGCTGCTGACGGTTCGCGGGGCGGAGGTTTTGGGTCGGGCGGAGGTGGTGGTTTATGACGGCCTGGTGAACCCGGATCTCCTTCGCCGGGCGCCGTCCGACGCGCGGCGGGTGGCGGTGGGTCGGCACGAGGGGGTGCGGACGATGAGCCAGGAGGCGGTGAACCGGTTGTTGGTGGAGGAGGGCGGGGCAGGGCGGCGCGTGGTGCGGTTGAAGGGCGGGGATCCGTTCGTTTTCGGGAGGGGCGGGGAGGAGGCGGCGGCGCTGGCGGCGGCAGGGGTGCCGTTCGAGATCGTGCCGGGCGTGTCGTCGTTCCATGCGGTGCCCGGCGGCGCGGGGATTCCGGTGGGGCTGATCGACGGGAACGGGTTGGTGGTGTCGAGCGGGCAGGAGGATCCGGAGAAGGGATTGCCCGCGGTCGACTGGGGCGCGGTGGCGCGGGTGCCGGGGACGAAGGTTCTGCTGATGGGGATGCACGGACTGGACCGGATCACGGCGGCGTTGATGGCGGGCGGTCTGGGCGCCGAGACCCCGGTCGCGGTGGTGCGTCGAGGCACGACGGAGGAGCATGCGACGTTGACGGCGACGCTGGGGGACGTGGTTTGGGAGGTGGCTCGACGCGGGTTCGGTTCGCCGGCGGTGGTGGTGATCGGGGAGGTCGTGCGGTCGCGCGAGGCCTTGAACTGGTTCGAGCGGCGTCCCCTGTTTGGACGGCGGATCGTATTGACGCGCGCGGCCGGGCGGATGGCGGGGCTGGCGCGTGGGTTGCGGGAATGCGGGGCGGAGGTGTGGGAGATTCCGGCGATCCGCCAGGAGGCGCCGCTGGACGGGGAGGCGGCGGAGCGGGCGGTGAGTGAGGTGGCGGCGTACGACTGGATCGTATTCACGAGCGTGGCGGGCGTGGAGGCCTTCGTGGAACGCCTGATGGCGGCGCATGGAGATCTGCGGGCGCTGGGAGGGGCGCGGTTGGCGGCGGTGGGGCCGGCGACGGCGGGGCGGTTGAAGGAGTTGCACCTGCGGGTCGACGCGATGCCGGCGGAGCACGTGGGGCGCGAGGTGGCCGCGGCGATGAAGCGCGACGGGGATCTCGAGAACCTGCGCGTGCTCCTGGCGCGGGCCGAGGAAGCCGATGCGGTGCTGCCGGAGGCGTTGAACGGACTGGGGGCGATGGTCGACGACGTGGCGTTCTACCGCACGGTGGCGGAGGACGCGGAGCGGGACCCGGACGGCCTCGGGGCGCGTTTGACGGAGGAGGGCGCGGACTGGGTCGTGTTCACGTCCGGTTCCACGGCGACGCATTTCGACGCGCGTTTCGGGTTGAAGCGGTTGGCGGACCGGCACCCCCGCCTGCGCTGGGCAAGCATCGGGCCGGAAACGACCAAGGCGATCCGAGGCGTGGCGCCCGGATTGGAGGTGGCGCTGGAGGCGCGACCGCACACGGCGGAGGGTCTGTTGGCGGGGTTGGCAGCCGCAGGCGGCGTCTGACCCGCGGTCGCGGTGGCGGCGCGCCCGCGTTCGAGGCCGTGGCCTTGGTGGTGGTGGTGGTGGTGGTGGTGGCCCGCCCCGGATCTCCCCGGCCACCGCCCGTTCATGGGAGCGGTTCCCACACGGCGTCGGCTCCCCGGAGCGCGAGGGCATCGGGGGCCTGCTCCAGGCCGTAGATGTGGCGGGTGAAGGCGAAGGCGGCGGGGAGTTGGTCGGGGGCGAGGGGTGATCCCGAGCCGTGCACGGCACCCGCGACGAGGAGAGGTCGGGGCGCCACGAGTGCGGCCAGGTGGGGGATGTCGCCGACGTCGCGCAGGATGCCCGGGGCGAGGATGCCCAGCCGTTGGTGTTCGTAGGGTACCTCCGAGACGAAGCTGGCGAGGGAACCCACGGTGACGACGCGACGGAGGCGTGGGTCGAGGGCTGCGGTCGCGATGGCCACCACTCCCGCGGGCCCGAATCCAACGACGGCGAGGTTCCGCGGCAGAGCCTGGCGGGTTTCGAGCGCGTCGAGCGCCGCCCGGACGTCGAGGACCCATTGCCCGAGCAGGGGGCGCCCCAGCCAGAGCGACCATTCGGCCGTGTTGTGGTCCGGGGCGCGCCCAATGCGGTCGCGCGGTTCGGCATGCACGCCGGTGGCCCGCAGATCGCACGTGAACGCGGCGGTGCCGGAGTTTGTTGTGGCGGCGACCAGTCGGGCCACGTCCGCGTGGCTCGCACCGTCAAGGTGTAGCACCAGCACCGCGGCGTCGGGACGCATCCGGTCGGGATCGGCGGGATGGCGCTTCAGCGTCAGCCGGAGGTCGGTTTCGGGCTCGAAGGCAATGGCGATGGCGTCGGCGTTCGACGACGGGCCAGGGCTCGGGATCCGGCTTCGGGCGGGACGGGTGCCGCCCAGAACTTCCTCGTCCAGGCGGGCGCGCCAACGACGGGCCGTTTCGTGCCAGACCTCGGCGTGGTCGGGTCGGGGCACGGCGTCGATCAGGCGCCTTCCGGCGCGGGCGGCGAAGGCGGGGAGGGTGATCCAATCCGGCGGACGGCTGTCACCGGGAAAGCACCGGAGCAGTTCGGGATCCTCGGTCCGCAGCGCCGGTTCCGGGATCGGTGATCCGTCCTCTTCGCCCGCGAGATGGTGCTGCATCCAGCCGTAGACGGTTTCGCGCATGGCCTGGCTGTAATCGTGCGGCGAGTCGAAGACCGCATGGCGCAGGCGGGCGGATTGTCCGAGGAGGCGATAGAGCGGTTCGACGTCCGCCAGCGACCGGCGCGCCTCGGCGACGGAGAACTGGGGGGCATCCCGGGTCGCGCTGACGACCAGCAGCGCGCGGGGGGCGGCGAGGGACAGCACGCCGGATTCCTCGGTGAACCGGAGCGCGCCGGGAACCACCTCGCACAGGCAGCAGGCGGCGCCGAGATAGGCCTGGTAATTGCCGACGGAACAGACGGGAGCGATCGCCGAGAGCCGCGGGTCCCAGGCGCCCGCATACATCGATTGGTTGCCGCCCCCGCTGGCGCCGGTGATGCCGATGCGCTCGGGATCGACCTCGGGCCGGGACCGGAGGTAATCGACGGCCCGCAGGTTCTCGTAGACTTGGATCCCGGCGAGCGGTTGGCCTGCGGGCAGGAGCGTGGCTGCCGTCATGTCGCCGTGGTACTCCCCCAGCGCCTTGCCGACCGCCCGCTCCCCCGCGCCGAAGGCATCGACGACGAGCACGAAGAAGCCAAGGCGGGCGAGCCCGATGCAGCGGGACTGCACGACCGGGTCCTGTTTCGCACCCCGCCAGTGTCCGTGCACGCAGAGCACCGCGGGTCGTCGTCCGGCCCGATCCGGCACGTAGGCGTTGGCGGTCATCCAGACGTCGGGGAGGGTTTGGAAGACCACCTTCTCCACGCGATACCCGTCCCGCTGCAGCGTGCCGACCCGGCGGGGATCCAACGGTGCCGGGGAAGCGGGAAATCGGCCCCAGGCCCGTTGCAGTTCGGCGCGCAGCATGCCCTCGCGGCGGCGGACCTCGTCGAGGGAGCCGGGTGGGACATCCGCGGCGCGCAGGGCCGCGGCTCGCGCCCGGACGAAGTCGAGGAACGGCGAGGTCGTCTCGGCGGGCCGGGCGGGGAAGGCGACCAGAACGGTGCCGGCCATCAGAAGGGTTCGGGCGAAGGCGAGCATGGGATCGAGGCAGGATGACGGCGACGCGGGGCGGGAGGCAACGCCGGGGAGGAAGCGGGGCGTGGTTCGCGCCGATCGTGGCCGGGAGTTGGGGAAACGTCCCCAAGTCCCGGTTCGCGGGAAGGGTGGGGTTGGGGCCGTGTTCCCAGGTCGGGGCTTCGTCCGCGTTGCCCGGGCTCGAAGGGCCGCCATTTCAACAGGTTTTCGACGATTGGCGGCTCGCATCGACGTGGCATGGCGATTGCTAATGGAGGGTCGTTGGAACGGCTTTCGGGCCGAAACGCGAGCGATGGGAACCAGGACGAAGGAACAAGGATGAACATGAAGACGATGCAGATGCTGGCCTTGACCGCGGCGCTGATGGCATTGGGCGCGATGGGGATTTCGAGCCCGGCTCGGGCCGCGGGGCTGGAGAGCGGCGGGGCAACGGAAGCGACGACCCCGCAGGTGCCGACGGTGCCCGAGGTGATGCCCGAGCCCGGGACGCCGCCGAAGAGCGAGAAACCGGATCGGCCGGAGAAGCCCGCGGTGATCGGCAAGCCGGAGTGGGCCGGCGGACGGATCGGCGACGAGGTGAAGGCCCTGCGGGCGCAGTTCCAGCAGGAGCAGAAGCAGATGCTCGAGAAGTACCGGGAGCAGATGAAGTCGGCGCGAGATCTCTCGCAGGAAGAACTCGCGAAGCTGCGCGAGCAGTTCCGGGCGGCGCGCGAGGAGCTGGCGGTGAAGCAGAAGGAACTGCGGGAGGAACTGAAGGCCAGGTTCGAGGAGTTCAAGAAGGTACACGCCGAACACGAAGCCGTCGTCGAGGCAGCGGTGGAGGCGAGGGAACGCGCCCGGGCACGGCGCGGCGGTTCCTGAGACTCGGTGGAGGATTCCCGATTCGCGCTCCGGCGACCTGGGTGGGGAAGTCGGGGCCCTTGGACCTGGGCGGCTGGAATCAGCCGCCCAGCTTGGCTTTCGGGAGGATGTTCCGGCGGGTCCGGTACAGGATCCAGGCCCCCACCCACAGCAGCGTCCCCGGCCCCGGTTCGGGCACCGTGGGCACGGTGGAGGCCTCCACGGCCTGGAGCCCCGCGCGGGCGAATTGCTCCTTCGTTTCGAGCACGACGGCTCCGGTGGCGGGCGTCACGAGCTGGTACCGGGAACCGAGTTGCACCGCCTCCGGCGCGCGCCGTTCCCGCCAGAGTCGGCGCGCCGTGTCCGCCGCCCAGAGGCGCACCAAATGGCCGGTGGCGGATTCCCCGCCGGGCGTCCCGGGCGCCGCGCTTCCCGCCACGCGCTCGAAATGCCGCACGAAGGACGGGGCCGAGCCCAGCATGCGGTCCAGCACCCGTGCCAGGTCGTCCCCCACGCTGCCGAGGCGCATCACCGTGGTCAGGTTCGACAGGCCCTCGAGCTTCTCCGTCAGCCGGTCGGGACCCGGGCGGACGGCGAACTCGACCAGATCCGGATCGGTCGGGCTCCGGCGCCATTCCAGGACCTGCCGAAGCGCCGCCGCGGACCCGAGCGCGACGGGCTGGGGCGCGTGAATCCACAGGACGCGACCGTCGGCCTTCTCGGCGGCCCAGCTCCAGGCCTCGAGCAGGGCGGACGAGTTGTCATGCCCGCCCTCCGCCGGGGCGCCGCGCAGCGCGGGTACCTCGAGGATCCCCCCGCCCCGTTCCACGACCGGGAGCCGGCGGACGTCGTCGTGGGCGAGGAAGACCGCCCATTCCGTCGACGCCGGTTGAATGCGGAGCGCGTCGGCGATGGCGGGCAGGTGCTCGCGCATGGAGGCGGAGCCATCGACCACCACGGCGAGTCGGCGCGGGGGCGGCATCGTGGTCGGGACGAGTCGTTGCCGGACGTAGCCGGGTTCCTCGCCGCGTCGGTCCGTGGCCCAGGCCGAGGCCGAGGCGGCGTCGCGGGAGAGCCGGACGGCGCGGGAGGCATCGGTCAGTTCGACGTCCGACCAGGAGCCGCGCAGCGCCGTACGGGGCGAACCGGAAGGGTGGCCCGGCGCGGCGAGCAGGCCCGCGGTCGGGGACCGCGGCGGTCTGGAGGTTTCGAGCCACATCGCGTGCCGGAACGATGGCAAGTGCTCGAAGTTCCGTTCGAGGATACGGGGCCAGGCCAGGACGGCCTGGTCCGGGGCCTCGATCATGAGGGGGGCCGTGATGCCGAGTCGGACCTTCATTGTACCGCCGTTGGCGGGCACGGGGAAACATTGCATCAGGATTCGATCCGGGCCGCTCGTGGTGACGAGAACCGGGTCGCGTCGCTGGACGACGGCGACGGATTGATAGGCCTCGCGCACCTGGCCGCGCCCGGCGAAGGCCGCCTCGCGTTCCTCGCCGTTCACCCAGAGCGTGAGGCGGGAGACCACGGCGTCGGCGGGGAGCAGGATCTGCGCGCGGGCCTCCCGTTCGCGGGTGGCATGGTCGTTGCGGAACTCGAGCGTCCATTCGGTGTAGGACCATGCGGCGTCGGGATCGCACGTCGCGTCGATCCGGGAACCCGTGATCGACAGGCCGCTGACATGGCCCGCGACGGCATCCGAGCCCAGGGCGTTGTCCCATTCGGCGCCGCCGGCGGCGAGGCTGCGCGCCCGGAGGCCGAAGCCCGCGGCGGGGGCGGGGACGGAGTTGTAGGCGTCGCCGGTCACGCGGAAGTAGAGTTCGCGGGCGGCGTCGCGGGGGACGTGGCGGGAGATCAGTTCCTTCCAGAGGCCGGAGTCCTGGCGATAGCACAGGCGCAGCAACGTGGGTTCGTGTCCGAGCCGGCGGAGCCAGCGGATGGCGGAGGTGCCCGAGGACGCCCGGGGATCGGTGGCGACGGACGCGAGTTGCCAGGTGAACAGGATGGGCGCGGTGCAGGCCGCGAGCAGGGCTGCCGCGAGGCCGAAGGCGCGCCGGAAGCTCCGGCGGTGCAGGGCGGCCAGGTCGGGGCGCGCGCGGACCAGCGTGCTCCGGAGTCGGAGCGAGCAGATCAGGCCGATCAAGGGCGCCAGCGGGAGCAGTCCCAGACCGGCGAACAGGATGCCGGGGATGGCGAACGGGGTGACGGGGAGGTAGGCCACCGTGTATCCGCAACCCACGGCCACGCCCGCGCCGGCCAGGATCCAGGAGACGCGCACGAGGCGCGGATCGGGTTCCGGCGCGTTCCGGGCCTTGAACCGGCCGCGCAGGTTGAGCAACGCCAGGTTGGCCAGCGGAACGAGCGCCACGAGCAGGACGTGTCCGAAGGTGGGGATCGGGTCGAACAACAGCTCCGCGGAGCCGCGGGTCGAGTACTCGAAGCCGAGGGTGAACAGCGGAAGCAGGACGCCGAACAACGCGAGAAAGAAGCTCCCCCAGTGCGTGCCGGGGCGGTCGGGATGGAGGTCCGGCAGGGGCGCGGGGCGGGCCCGGGGCGGCGTGAGCACCCCCGGTCGGGTCGGCGAGGTCGGCGAGGTCGCGGTGGACGGGGCGGGATCGAGGTCGGACTCGGACGGGGTGGTCGAGGGCATGGGAGGCTCCGCGGTGGGGAAGGGGAGAGCGACGGACGAGCGGTGGCGATGGCGACGACGGCTTGGACCACGCGCCCCGGCGGGGCGTTCAGAATCCGACCGACGCCGGGCATCCCGGATGATGCGGCGCCGCCGCCACCCAGGCATCGTGCCGTTGCGCCGTCAGGGGCCTTGGCAGAATCCAGTGTGGAATTGCGAGCTGGGGCCGGCGACCGCCAGGTCGCGGGGCGATCGAAGCAGGCGAAACCAGAGGGGAAACCGGCGACTCGGCAGTCGCCGGCCCCACAACGCGGTTCCACACCAGACTTTGTCAATCGCCCTGCGGGCGATGTTCCAACGCCCGAGTCCGCGCTCGCCAGCGGGGGTGGGGGTGCGGAATGCTCCGCGGTCCACCCGAGTTTCAGGCTGCCGATGAGCGTCCAATTTCCCCGCATTCCCACGTTGAAGTCCGTCGACGAGTTCCGCGCGCATCTGTCGTCGCTGGGGGTCGCCATGCCGTGCGACGACCGGATTCTGACGGCGGCGGAGTCGCCGCTGGCGGGTCCGGTGCCGGGCCTGCGGATCGGCGGGAAATCACCGGGCAACCGCTGGTGCATCCACCCGATGGAGGGTTGGGACGCGCATCCTGACGGTTCACCGTCGGAGGACGTGCGCCGGCGGTGGCGGCGGTTCGGGGAGAGCGGGGCGAAGTTGATTTTCGGCGGGGAGGCGATGGCGGTGCGTCCGGACGGGCGGGCGAATCCGAACCAGCTGATCCTGTCGGCGGCGAACGGCGCGGCCCTGGGGGCGTTGCGGGAGGAACTGGTCCGCGCGCACCGGGAGAAGCACGGGACGACGGAGGACCTGGTGATCGGGTTCCAGTTGACGCACTCGGGGCGCTTCTGCCGGCCCACGGACAAGAAGCGGTTCGAACCACGGGTGGCGTTCCGGCATCCGCTGCTGGATGAACGCTTCGGGGTGACGCGCGACGACCAGGTGTTTACGGACGCGGAGCTGGACGATTTGACGGGGGATTTCGTGCGGGCGGCGCGGGTGGCGCGGGAGGCGGGGGCGGACTTCGTGGACGTGAAGCATTGCCACGGCTACCTGCTGCACGAGTTTCTCGGCGCGCACCTGCGTCCCGGTCGGTACGGCGGGAGTTTCGAGAACCGGACGCGGTTGTTGCGGCAGATCATCGGGGGAATCCGGGCGGACGGGAACGACATCGGGATCGGGGTGCGCCTGAGCGCGTTCGATTTCGTGCCGTTTCGGCCGGACCCGGCGGCGTCGAAGCCGGGCAAGCCGGGGCCGGGGATACCGGTGGAGCACGGGCATTGCCTGCCGTACCGGTACGGGTTCGGGGTGAACGCGGAGCGACCGGTGGAGATGGATTTGACGGAGGCGATCCGGTTCGGGCGGTTGTGCGGGGAACTGGGGGTGACGCTGCTGAACCTGAGCGCGGGTTCGCCGTACTACAATCCGCACATCCAGCGGCCGGCGGCGTATCCGCCGAGCGACGGGTATCAACCGCCGGAGGATCCGCTGGTGGGGGTGGCGCGGCAGATGAATGCGGTCCGGGACATCCGGCGGGCATTGCACGGGGGCGGCGGGGACGGGGCACCGCCCGGCGTCGTGCCGGCGATCATCGGGACGGGCTATTCGTATTTGCAGGAGTACGTGCCGCACGTGGCGCAGGGGGCGGTGCGGGAGGGTTGGACGGACTTCGTGGGGCTGGGTCGGATGGTGTTGAGTTACCCCGAACTGCCGGCGGAGACCCTCGGGCGCGGAGCGATGCAGCCCCGGTTGATTTGCCGGACGTTTTCGGACTGCACGACGGCGCCGCGCAACGGGCTGGCGAGCGGGTGCTATCCGCTGGACGACGCGTACAAGGCGCGGCCCGAGGCGAAGCAACTGCGGGAGATCAAGCGGGGGGCGGGGGCGTGAGCGAGGGCACGCCGCCGCAGACCGGGGCCGGGTCGCGCGAGGGCGCGCCCGGCGCGACGGGTCTGTTGCGGCGGTTGGGGTTGTTCGACGCGACGATGGCGGTGATCGGGGGGATCGTGGGGGCGGGGATCTTCATGAATCCGGCGGTGGTGGCGCGGCTGGTGCCCTCGGGGCCGTGGATCATGGCGGCGTGGATTCTGGGGGGGATGGTGGCGCTGTTCGGGGCATGGATCTACGCGGAGCTGGGGTCGGAACGTCCGGCGACGGGCGGGCAGTACGCGTACTTCCGGGAGGCGCTGCATCCGGCGGTCGCGTTCATGTACGGCTGGGGCCTGTTGTGGGTGATCCAGAGCGGCGGCATGGCGGCGGTCGGGGTGACGTTCGCGAAGTATCTGGGACCGTTGATCGGCTGGACCGGGGATGACCGGTGGCTGGCGGCCTCGGCACTGCTGGTGCTGACGGTGGTGAACTGCATCGGGGTGCGGGCGGGGGCGAGCACGCAGAATCTGTTCACGGTGCTCAAGGGGTTCGCCATCGCCGGACTGATCGTGGCGGGTTTCTTCTTCGTGGCGGCGCCGTCGTCCGCGGGGGGCGCGGCGGCGGGGGCCATGCCGGTCGCCGGGGTGGCGGGGCGGGCGGATGCGGCGGGATTATTGTCGGCGATGGTGCCCGTGTTGTTCGCGTACGGCGGGTGGCAGACCGCGTGTTTTCTGGCGGGCGAGGTGCGGGAACCGGCGCGGACGCTGCCGCGGGCGCTGGTGTTGGGCATCGCGGCGGTGATCGTGCTGTACCTGGCGACCAGCACGGCGTGCCTGCGGGCGCTCGGGGTGGCGGGGTTGGGCGGGACGAGCACCCCGGCCTCGGACGTGATGCAGCGGGCGTTCGGGGAGACCGGGGCGAAGGTGATCGCGCTGGGGATCGTGGTGTCGACCTTCGGTTTTCTGAGCCAGGGCATGTTGACGACCCCGCGCCTGTACTACGCGATGGCGCGGGATCGGTTGTTCTTCGCGGGCCTGGGCGAGGTGCATCCCCGGACCGGGACGCCGATGGCGGCGGTGATCCTGACCGGCGCGGCGGCCACGTTGATCGCGTTCTCGGGATCGTACGACATGATCCTGAACTACGTGGTGTCGGTGGATTTCATCTTTTACGGACTGGCGGGGACGTGCGTGTTCCTGTTCCGGCGGCGCCCGGGATCGCAGGCGGCGTTCCGGGTGCCGGGGCATCCCTGGACCACGCTGATCTTCATCGGCGTGTGCTGGGCGACGGTCGTGAATCTCGCGTGGGTGAAGCCGGGGGATGCGTTCAAGGGCTTCGGGATCCTGGCGACCGGTCTGCCCGTGTACGCGATCTGGCGCGCGCGGGCGGGGGGGCGCGGCGTGCCGACGGCGGGTTCGGTTTCGAACGGGAGGCCGCGCGCATGACGCCCTGGTCCCAGAATTACGCCCCGTTGGGAAGCGTCGGCGTGTCAGCGCTGCTGGCGGCGTTGCCGGTGGTGGTGCTGCTGGCGCTGCTGGCGTTCTGGCACGTCCGGGCGCAGGTCGCGGCGCTGGCGGGGCTGGTGGTGGCGGGGTTGATCGCGGTGTTCGGGTTCGGGATGCCGCCCGGACTGGTGGCGGCGTCGGGCGCGTACGGCGCGGCGTTCGGGCTGTTTCCCATCGGCTGGATCATCCTGAACGCGATCTTCATCTACGATCTGTCGGTGGAGACGGGGCAATTCGCGGTGTTGCAGCGGCAGATCGCCGGGGTGTCGGGGGATCGCCGGATCCAGGCCTTGCTGCTCGCGTTTTCGTTCGGGGCGTTCATCGAGGGCGCGGCGGGGTTCGGGGCGCCCGTGGCGATCAGCGGGGCGCTGATGATCGGGCTCGGGTTCCGTCCGTTGGAGGCGGCGAAACTGGCGTTGATCGGAAACACGGCGCCGGTGGCGTTCGGGGCGTTGGGGACGCCGCTGGTGACGCTGGCGCGGATCACGGACCTGGATTTGCAGGCGTTGAGCGCGATGGTCGGGCGGCAGTTGCCGATCTTCTCGGTCATCGTCCCGTTCTGGCTGACCGCCGCGCAGTCGGGCTGGCGCGGGGTGCGCGAGGCATGGCCGGCGTGTCTGGTGGCGGGCGGGAGTTTCGCGGTGACCCAATACGCCGTGAGCAACTGGCACGGGCCCTGGCTGGTGGACATCGTGGCGTCGGTGGTGTCGATGGCCGCGCTGGTGCTGCTGATGCGGTTCTGGAGGCCGGCGCGCACGGAATCGGCGGGGCAGGCCTCCGCCTCGGATGGGCGGGCGCCGGCCGGTGCAGGCGCGGGCGCGGGCGGGGGCGGGACCGGCGCGGCCTGGCGGGCGTGGTTGCCCTGGGTGAGCCTCTCGGTGTTCGTGTTCGTCTGGGGATTGCCGGCGGTGAAGGCGGCGTTGAACGGGTGGTTCGCCCCGAACTTCGAGATGCCGTGGCTGCACAAAATGGTGGTGAAGATGCCGCCGCTGGCGCCGCGTCCGGAGGCGGAGTCGGCGGTTTTCAGCTTCAACCTGCTGTCGGCCACGGGCACGGCGTTGCTGATCGCGGGTTGGGTGGCGGGGGC
>CAZSOV010000051.1:30711-33119 GCA_964608505.1 uncultured Verrucomicrobiota bacterium | reverse complement strand
TTCCCGGTCAGGAACTTGAGCAGTTCGATTTGTTCGCGGGGCGGGAGGGCTTCGAGGAGGCCTTCGGGCATGAGGGAGAGCTGGCTGGTGGACTGTTCCAGGATGTCCTTCTTGGCGACGACCTGCTCGGCGGTGACGGTGCGCAGGGTGAGCGCGGTGTCGTTCTCGTTCAGTTTGAGGCCGGAGAGGACGTCGCCGGACTTGGTTTCGACCGTGGTGAGTTGGAAATCCGTGCCGACAACCGCGTTGGGGTCGATGATGTTCTCGAGGAAATAGCGGATCCCGTTGCGCCCGGCGCCGGAGAGTTCGGGGCCGACGCGGACGCCGTCCTGGCCGAGGACGTGGCAGGAGGCGCAGATTTTCTGGTAGTGTTCGCGTCCGGCGCGTCCGTCGTAGGCCCAGAGGGGGGCTTCGTTGAAGGTTTTCTCGAGTTTGGCGATGAGCTGTTCCTTCTCGGCGGGGGTTTGCTGGATGCGCCCCCAGGTGGCGGCGAGCTGACGATCGACCTCGGCGTGTTTCAGGCTGGCGAGTTGGCGGATGTGGAAGGCGGTGACGTGTTCGCGGGGGAGACGTTTGGCCGCCACGGCCTCGAGCAGGGCGAGGGCGTAGGTGGCGCGTCCCGTGAGGGCTTCCATGGCGGCGGCACGTTCGGCGGGGCCGAAGTCCGGGAACCGGTCGAGGATGGCGCGCGGGATTTCCGGGGCGTCGAAGCGGGCGAGGAGGTTGAGTACGGGGGCGCGAAAGGCGGGCTCGGCGAGGAGCGCGAGGAAGGTGGGGAGGGACGCGCGATCCTGGGCGCGGCGGAGGACGGCGAAGGCGTGGTCGCGGGCCTGCTTGTCGGCGGAGGCGTCGGCGAGGGTGGCGCGGAGGCGGGGGAAGAGGGAGGCGTCGCCGAAGGCGGCGGCGATGCGTTCGGCGAGGCGGCGGACCCGCAGGTCCCTGGTTTCGTAAAGGCGCGGGGCGAGGCGGGTCCAGGCGGCGGGGAGGGGGAGGTTCGCGCGGGCCTCGAGGGCCAGCCAGAGTCCGGCGAGGCGCCGGTGGAGGGTCGGGGCGTCGAGGGCCTCGAAGGTGACGAGGGACGCGTTGAGGGCCTCCTCGCCGAGAGTGGCGGCGTACCAGTGGATCCAATCGGCCAGGGGGGCGATGGGGGTGGTGGCGGCGAGGGCGAGGGCTCGGGAAACATCGCGGGGCATCATGGGGGCCAGCGCGTGCCAGAGGAGGAAGGGCAGGTTGCGATCCTCCGCGTCCTCGCCGTGCCGGGCGAGGGATTCGGCGATGGGCCAGGCGGCGGATTCGGGGAGGCGATGCAGGGCGGAAGCCAGGTGGCGGCGAACGACCTGGGAGGGGTCCTGGACGGCCAACCTCCGGAAGAGGGTGGTCTGCGCGGGGGTGAGTTCGCGATCGTCGGCGGCCAGTTGGATGCCCCACCCGCGGACGTACTCGTCGGGATCCTCGAGGGCGCGGTCGAGGATCGCGCTATCGGACGGGGTGATGGCGTGCAGGGTCCAGAGGGCCTGGAGGCGGCGGGCGGGATCGAGGGCGGTTTCGAACAGCCGGCCCAGGGCGGGAGCGATGCCCGGTTGGAGCCGTCCGGCGCGGGCACGTTCCTGCAGGAGCCGGCGGGCGGTGCGGGGGTACCACTCGTTGCGATGGGCGAGCAGTTCGACGAGGCGCGCGTCGTCGAGGGCGGCGAGGTCGACCTGGACGGGGCGGTAGGTGGCTTCCCACTGGAGGCGATAGACGCGCCCGCTGCCGCGTTCCCAGCGTTCGTTGTTGGGGTTGTGGCAGTGCTGCTGGTCGTACCAGTCGATGATGTACACGGCGCCGTCGGGTCCGTATTGGAGATCGATGGCGACGTACTTCGGATCGGAGCAGAAGAACTGGTCGCGCCCGGCGTGGACGGTGTCGAAGCCGGAGCCCCAGGGGCGGTTGACCTGCTGGTTGATCTGATGGCCGTGGAGGTTGTGGGTAAAGAGGCGTCCGCGGAACTCGGCGGGCCAGTTGTCGCCGAGGTAGAGCATGGTTCCGACGTGGGAATGTCCGCCGTAGATGGCGTCGGTGCCGGGGGCGCCCGCGCCGCCGGCGCCGTGGTCATAGCGGGCGGAGGCGAGGAGGAAATTCCGGAACGCGGGGAAATCGGAGGGCGGATTGGGAATGACGAAGGGGGCGTAGTTGGCGTTGGCCTGGTTCCAGAACTGACCGCCCTGGATGACGTGGGTGGTGCCGCCGCGGCCCCAGTAGGAGCGGCAATGGGTCATGAAGAGCTGGCCGCGCTCGTCGTAGTCGAGTCCCCAGGGGTTCGAGCCGCCGTGGGCGAAGATCTCGAACTCGTGCCGGATGGGGTGATAGCGCCAGACCCCGGCGCGGAGTTCCTGGCGCTGTGCGGCGGGGGCGCCGGGTTTGCCGAT
>CAZSOV010000051.1:27578-30701 GCA_964608505.1 uncultured Verrucomicrobiota bacterium | reverse complement strand
GCCCCAGAGGAAGCTGTTCAGGCACTCGTGGGTATCCTGGTAGCCGAAGCCGTCGAGGAGGATTTGGGGCGGCCCGTCGGGAACGTCGTCGCGGTTGGCGTCGGGGATGAAGAGGAGGTGGGGTGCGGCGCCGACCCAGACGCCGCCATGGCCGAGTTCGAAGCCGCTGACGAGATTCAGATTCTCGGTGAAGACCTTGCGGGACTCGAAGGAGCCGTTGCCGTCGGCATCGGCGAGGATGACGAGGCGGTCGAGGCCCTCGCCCTCGGGACGGCGCGAGGGATAGCTGTGGGCCTCCGCGATCCAGAGGCGACCCCGTTCGTCGATGGCGAACGCGACGGGTTGGCGGACCTCGGGTTCGGCGGCGACCAGTTCGGCGCGAAAACCCGGGGGTACGTGCATCTGGGCGATGGACTCGGCACCGGGACCCTGGCGCGGGGTGGGAATCGGATTCGGGACGAGGTGGCGCAGGACGGGGCTGGAGCGAAGCCGATCCACCTGGGGCAGGGGGACCTCGGCGCGGGAGGAGGGGGTGTTGGAGGTGGTGGTGGCCAGGAGGAGCAGGCCCAGGCCTTGGACCAGTACGCTCCGGAGCCGGCGGCGGGGGTGGGAATGCACGCCGGGGAATTACCGCAGCCGGGGCGGGAAGCAAAGGGCGAGTTGCGATCGTCCGGGGGAGGCGGGGCGGCGTCGAACTTCTGGCGTATTCCGGGGTGGGTCGGGCAGAATCGGGCGTTCGAATGAAGCCGTGGCTTCCATTGCCGGGAGAACGGGGGCGGGTGCCGGTCGGGGCCGACCGGGCCCGGCTTGGGTGCGGGAGGCCCTGGCGCGCCGGGTGGTTTTGGTTGTTCCTGTGGGGGACGATGGTGCGGGCGGCGGCGGCGGAGATTCCGATGGGGGCAGGGAACGAGGACCGTTCGGGGGCCGAACTCGCAACGGTCGCCGCGGTGGATCGATTGTCCCCGGAGGAGGCGGGACGCTTGCATCCAGTGCGGTTGGAGGGGGTGGTGACCGGCGGGCGGAAGGAATGGAAGGGGATGTTTTTGGAGGATGCGACGGGCGGGATTTTCGTCGAACTCGCGGCCTGGACCAACTACCCCATCCCCGGGACACGCGTGGAAGTGAAAGGGGTGTCGGGGGCGGGAGGATTTCGGCGGGTTGTCACGGCGAGCGCCGTACGGGAATTGGGGGCGGGGGCTTTGCCGGTGGGCGTGACGGTCTCGCTGGATGAGTTGTGGACCGGGGACCGGGACGCGGACCGGGTCCGGGTGCGGGGGTACGTGCTGCGCTTCAGGAGGCTCGCGGACCGGGTGGAGTTGGCGTTGTCGCACCCCCGGGACGAGGTGCTGGTGACGGTGGCGGGGGCGATGCCTCGGCTGGGGACCAACTGGGTACACGGCTGGGTGGAGGTGGTCGGGGTGATGGCGCCCAAGGTGGGGCCGGGCGGGGAACTGGTCGGAGTGGGGATCGTCGCGACGAGCGGGTCGGACGTGGAGTTGAAGACGGACGGCCCGGAGGTGCTGAAGGGGTTGATCCCCCAGGAAGTGGGGGCGTACGTGCGCGGATTGGGGGGTGACACCAAGGCGCAACGAATCCGGGGCGTCGTTTTCCATGCCCGGGACCGCCAGGTCTGGTTGGGCGACGAGCGGGGGATGCTGGTGGCGAACCTGTTGGTTCCCGACGCGGTTTCGGTGGGGGAGGAAGTGGAGGTGGTGGGTTACGGGCGGATGCAGGAGGGGCGATTGGTGCTGGTCAATTCGCTGGTGCATTCGCGGGCCCCGGGGCGGCTGCCGCCGGCGGCGTTGGCGGAGGTTTCCTGGCTGGCGCGCCCGGATTCGATGGGGCGCCGGCTGCGCATCGCGGGGAGTCTGGTGCACCGCGTGATGAACCCGGGCGGCGAGGCCTGGGTGATGGCGAGCGACGGCGGGATTTGGGAGGCCCGGTTGGGCGGAAATCGGGTGCGGGCGGGGGAGACGAACGCGTGGCCGACGCCTGCGCGGGGGACGTCGCTCGAGCTCGAGGGGGTGGTTTGGGATCGGGCGGGGCTGGCGAGCTCCAACGAGCCGGCCCGGTTGTACGTGGGCCGCCCGGAGGATGTCCATGTGGTGGGCGCGCCGCCCTGGACGGCGGCCGAGCGGGCCCGGGTGGTCACGGTGCTGCTCGCAGTGTCGGGGCTGGGGTTGGTGGCGGCGGCGGTGTCGATCCAGCGCATGCGCCGGTCGAACGCGGGCCTGCGCCGGGCGGAGGACGCGTTGCGCGGGCTCAACACGGAGCTCGAGGCGCGGGTGGCCGAGCGGACGGTGGCCCTGGAGCGGGCGAATCGGAGTCTGGCGGAGGACATCGACCGCCGGCAGCAGGCGGAGGAGCGCCTGCAGGAATCCGAGCGCTGGTATCGGGCGGTGTTCGACGGGGTGGGCGAGGGAATCTGGGTGGTGGAAACGGGGCGGGAACTGGTGCGATTCGGCAACCTCGCGGCCCGGCGCATGTTCGGGCTGGAGACCGAGAAGGTGCTGGGGAAACCCGTATGGGACCTGCACCCGAGCCGGGAGCACGCGCGGTTGGAGTCGGCATTGGAGAAACTGAGCCGGGGTGAATCCTGCCGGTTGGAGCTGAACTGTCGGACGCACGACGGACGGGAGTTTCCCGCCCGGATCTCGGCGGTGGTGCTCGAGGTGGACGGCATTCGGCTGGCCGTGGCGTTTTACCAGGACCTGACGATGGAGAAGCGGGCGGAGGATGCGCGGGCGAAACTGGAGGAACAGGTCCGGCAATCCTCCAAGATGGAGGCCATCGGCACGCTGGCGGGCGGGATCGCGCACGATTTCAACAACATCCTGGGCGCGATGAAGGGGAACATCGACCTGATCCGGCTGGATGCGGACCGGTTGCCCGGGGTGGAGCGGCAGTTGGACGCGTTGTCGCGCGCGGTGGATCGGGCGCGGGACCTGGTGCGACGGATTCTGGCGTTCAGCCGGCAGCAGGAGCACCAGATGAAGGTCATCAGGATGGCCGATCTCGTGAACGAAACGCTGGGCCTGATGCGCCCCGTGCTGCCGGCCACGGTCGAGCTGCGGGTCGCACTCGATCCGGACACGCCGCCGGTCCGGGTGGACCCCGGCCCGA